>SVJK01000029.1 GCA_015069015.1 Oscillospiraceae bacterium | reverse complement strand
TCACAGGAACAGTAATGGAAAATATAAGATACGGAAGACTTGAAGCAACTGATGACGAGGTTATAGAGGCTGCAAAAACTGCAAGCGCTCATTCTTTCATTATGAGACTTCCCGATGGCTACAATACAATACTTGAAGGCGACGGAGCAAACCTTAGTCAGGGGCAAAGACAACTTTTAAACATTGCAAGAGCGGCAATTTCAAAAGCGCCCATTCTGATTCTTGATGAGGCAACAAGTTCTGTAGATACAAGAACAGAGAAACACATAGAACACGGAATGGACAGACTGATGAAAAACCGCACAACTTTCATAATTGCCCACCGTCTTTCCACCATAAGGAATGCTGACACCATACTTGTGCTTGAAAACGGTGAAGTGATAGAGCGGGGAACACATAACGAACTTCTCGGACTTGAAGGAAGATATTACGAACTCTACACAGGAATGGCAGAACTTGATTAGTAACAAAATAACCCATACTCTCATATAATGGAAGTAAATCTTATAAAGATTTATTGACTATAAGGAGGTATGGGTTTTGTTTTTCAGAAATATCCTAAAAAAATTGTGGGGATTTTGTATTCTTAGTTTTGTTCTCGGTATGTTTCTCGCCTTCATAATGCCTCCCTTGATAATTGCAATAATCGAAGGAATTTTACTTGTAATGCTATGTATAGCAATATATTGTACAGGGAGGTAGGACAGTATGAAAATAGTTGTATGGAATGCACCTTCGTTTTTTAAAGGCATACTCAAAAAACTTTTCAGAGTTAAAGATTAGTTTCCAAATATTGACAAAAATCATTTGTTGTGATAAGTTCTAATCATAAGCATCAAAAACAGCAAAAAGGAACAAATGATTATGAATATAAAAAAACTTACGGCAATTCTTTTGTCCGTCATTTTTGTTTTATCTTTTGCATCATGTGGCGAAAAGGATATGACGTCAAAAGAAAATGCAGAAAAAAATAAAACCATAACAATCCTTGCTTTGGGCGACAATCTTTTGCATATGCCTGTGATTGAGGATAGCAAAAAAGAAGACGGAAGTTATGATTTTTCTCATATCTACCAAAATCTTCAGCCTCAGATAAAATCGGCAGATATAGCCGTAATAGGGCAGGAAACTGTTTTTGCGGGAGAAGAATATGAATATAGCGGATATCCTCTTTTTAATTCTCCCTCAGATGCAGGAAAAACCCTTGTCAAAGAAGGCTTTGATGTGATTTTGCATGCATCAAACCACGTTCTTGACAAATGGGCACTCGGTGTCGAAAACACGCTTAAATTTTGGGATGAATACCCTGAAATTACAGTTCTCGGAATTAATCATACACCGGCTGAGCAAAAGGTGCCGAAAATTGCAAATATCAAAGGTGCAAAAATCGCTCTTTTGAACTATACATACGGAACAAACAGCCTGACTTTGCCTGCAGGCAAGGAATATATGGTGAACTATATTGACGAAGAAAAGATAAAAAAGGACGCCGAATTTGCAAATAAATGTGCAGACTTCACCATTGCCTTTATGCATTGGGGAGTTGAGAATATGACAGATGTTCAACCCTCTCAGAAAGACTTGGCAAAAAAGATGTGCGAAATGGGTGTTGATCTTATAATCGGTTCTCATCCCCACGTCATAGGACCTGTTGAATGGATTGAATCTGAAAATGGCAACCGTATGCTTGTATACTATTCTCTCGGAAATTTTGTTTCAAGACAACTTGAAGAAAAGAACCTTCTCGGTGGTCTTGCAGATGTCAAACTAATCTATAACGGAGAAAAAGTTACAATAGACGAGTTTTCCTTTGTCCCCGTAGTGACATATTACGACAAAGATTATAAAAACTTTACGGTATACAAACTAAAAAATATGCCCAATAGTGCATTTTCATCTCACGGACTTACCAATCACGGAATCAATGTGTCAAAAGACGGATACAAAAAGATTGCAGAAGAAGTATTTGACGGATACGATAAGTCGATGATTGATATGGAATAATAGATTATTCCGATAAATAGAAACAGAAGTGTATAATAATTATGTTTTAGTCCGACCTCCAAAAGTCAGAAAAAAGTCTGATGATTCGGAGGTCGGTTCATTTATGTCCATGTTTTCATTATTATTACAAATGCAAAAATATATTGACCTTGCGGTATTACAGTTGTAATATGTATATATAATGAAAATTTTGGAGGAATTTAGAAATGGTACATATTGCAGCATCAGAGATTGTGATAATGAAAGAATTGTGGAAAGAATCCCCCTTAACTTCAAGAGAGATTATAGACAGGATAGATGATAAGTCCGACTGGAATGCCAAAACTGTTCACACCCTGATTTCAAGACTTTGTAAAAAAGGCGCTGTAAGGTCTGAAAAAATAGAAGGAACACCTTTTTATAATTATTATGCCTGTATCAGCGAGGATGAGTGTGCAAAAGAGGAAGCACGTTCATTTATAGACAGGATGTTTTCGGGATCTGTGAAAAAGTTTGTTTCGGCTTTTGTCCAGAGCGGGAACGTATCCAAAGAAGAAATTTCAGAACTGAGAAAAATGCTTGAAAAGTATGAAAATGGTGATCGCGAATGACAGGTGAATTTTTAAAACAACTTATTTCAGCATCCTTAATGGGAACAATAGCGATTATAGCGGTTGTAATAATGAAAAAGATTCTTGAGTCCAAACTGTCGCCAAAGGCACATTTGTTTGTGTGGCTTCCGGTGATTTTGAGGCTCGTTTTTCAGGTTGATTTTAAGACTACCGTAAGTGTGTATAATCATATTCCCGAAAAGACTTATGAAAAAGTATATATGACCTTTGAAAAAGCCGGTGTCACACCGGTATCAACCCATGTCAGCATAAGCCCTGCTTTTTTCATTTGGCTGATTGGTACACTTTTATGTGTTCTGATTCCTTTGATTTCATATATACGGTTTTTAAAACATATAAAAGCAGAAAGTTCAGAGGATTCACGCTTTGATTGTGTAGCAATAGATATGGGAATTTTGTGTAAGATGAGAAAACTTCCCGTAATAAAGATTTGCACACAATCTATGTCGCCTATGGTGACGGGATTTTTAAAACCTATACTGTTGATTCCAAAGTGGACAGTTGACGTCTTGTCAGATGAACAGATGAGAATTGTGTTTATTCATGAATACATTCATCTGAAAAGGGGAGACCGATTCGTAAATCTTGGTTTAATACTATTATGTGCTATGCACTGGTTTAATCCGTTTGTCTGGATAATGGCGTCTGCTATCAGAAAAGATATGGAAAATGTGTGTGATGAACAGGTTCTTAAAACAATGGATTCCAACAATCCCGGAGTATATGGAAAAACTCTTCTCGACCTTGCTGAATGGTCGTCGGAAAGCGAACCGTCAATATTTGTTTCTCCAATGGCAAGCCACAAGAAAACTTTGCGACAGAGAGTGCGGATTCTTATGGGGTTTGGAAAAAAACGTATGGGAGCATCGGTTCTTCCCCTTGTTATTGTTATGAGTGTGACGCTGCTTACCGGAGCAATGGCTCAGGATACACAGGATGTTGCAGAAATCATATCCGAAAGTATTACGCATGAATCAAATGTGGCTGATGCGATGCCGGAATTTAATGAAACACCATCTGATTCAGACATTGCAAAAAGCAGTACATACGAAAATAACATGGCTGAGACAGGAAATGAGACAAGACAAGACGAGGGTGCGGCAAAATCTGATGATATATCAGACGTTGTCAATAATGGCGAGAACATAGAGATAAACGATTCTGAAAAGACCGAAACGAAAGACAATACCATGACTTTGCCGTCAGAGGATTCAGAGCCATCATCAACAGAGGATAATAAAAACCGACACCCTGATAAAAGTGAGGACTATTCTGACGAAAAAGTATATACATATTCCTCTCAAAATGCAATAGGGAAGTTCAGCACCGATAAGAAAAAGAGCGGGTTTGCTTCTTACGATGGTGAAATAAGAATAGATACCATCGGACTCATTTCTTCCGATGAGAGTTCGCTTCACGGATATTTTAATGTATATAAAGATGGCGAACTTGTTGGGGAAAGTATACGTGCATATGTAAATTCATCACCGTCCGCAATAACTTTTTCAGATGTTGATGGCGATTTGGATTATTCCTTTAAGGTTAAGACTAAAACAATAGATTAAATATTTTATAACATTTTTATGACATAATATTACAGTTTTATTAAAATCCGAAAAACTTGTTGACACAAATGGTACTACAATTGTAATATGTATATGTACTACACGTGTAATACCAAAAAAGGAGGATGCATTATGAAAAAAATAACAAGTGTTTTAGTGATTTTGATTTTAATTATTCAGGCAATTGGGTGCAGTGCTTTTGCAGAAAATGCCGTATCTGTATCAAACGGAGTAAAAATATATACTCTTGAGACATTCGATGATTTCAATCCGTCTTACAGCGGCGGTGTTGGGGTTGAATATCCTTTAAATGACAGAGTATATTCCTTTGAACTTTTAAAAAGTGATATAGGGTATATACAAGAAGCGTTTTCATTTTCTAACCTTGAATATAATGCCCAAAAAACTCTGTCTGAAATAAATGCAGGCAATTATGGCATTAGCGGGAGTGCAAAGATTGACTTTGTGGAAGATGACACTAATTTTAGATGGATTATATACTTTTGTGATGAAGAAGTAAGGATCATAAGAATATATCTTTCATTTTCAGAAAATGAAAGCCATCATATGTCAATGGGAATATTCAAATTCAAAAATCCTGAATCTTTCAAGACAATTTCAGATTTAATGCTTGGATATACAAAAAGTGCAGAATATAAAGAAAATGCAGAAAAAAGAGGAAAGCCTGTTTATGAATTTAAAGAGTTGTGTGGCTACAAAATCCCGTATAACAATGGTTATGTAACATGGGGATTTTGCAGTTATAAGGAGGATGGCGATCAAATCGAAAGAATATATTCATATCTTGATCTTTTCGGTGAGGGCAGAGATTTAATTCTGATATCAGACAAAACCTCTGACCATACCATAAATTTTGACGGTAAAACATTGTATTGCCCTAACGATTCTGATGCGTACATTCTTGAAAATGAAAGCATAAACTGGGCGTATACCTGGTCGGTTGTGCCCACTCTTGACAATGACAGAAAAATTAGTTCTCTCAAACTATACGAGACTCACCTGAAATCATCACAAAAAAGAGAACTGATATATTCCGATGAACAATTATCAGATGTTCCTCTGGTGGACTATGAAGGTTTTGAATTTTTGACAGAATCTGAGGAATCGAAAGATTCTGTGAAAGAGGAAAGCAAAAATACAACAGAAAAAGAGCCGCAGGAAAACAATAATTCCGAACTCAAAGAAGATCCTCTCACATATATTGCTTCCGATTCCTACAGCGTGGACAGTGTAACATATACATATATGAGCGGAGGCACAGTAAAAGAGATAATAAAAAGAAAAAATCAGTTAAACACCGGAGATATGGCAAAGAAAATACATTCCCTTATAAAAAGCGGAACTTTTGAACCCATAGAAAAAAGACCTGACAAGCCGGGTCGTATGGTGGCAAATATACTTTATGAAAATGGAGACGGAAAAGAAAGTTTCTATATGTGTGTATATGAAAACTGTATAGAGATTTTCGGAAGAAAGAATCTTTCCTTTGAACAATATTACGCCCCCTCAGGCATAAATCTTGTTGACGGATTTGATAAGCTTTTCAAAGATTGGGTAACAGAAGAAGAAACAGATTTTATAAAGTATCAGGATATTACGCTTTTAAAGCCGAGATACATCGCTGAATTTGAAATTATTCCCGATAAATCACAAATGGAAACATGGATAGGAGAGGTATGTGAAAATGGCAAGGTAAAAGCCGTTATATGCTATGATAACAGTGAAAGATCATGGATTACCCTTTCCGGAAACGGAAAGTCATATACGATTGTTCAAAAGTATTATAACTGGACAGGTGATAATGTATATGTTACAGATAATATAGGAATAGATAACAATACCCCCATACCTCACTGCTTTGAAAAGGGCGGAGCAATAAGCTTAAGCTGGGACAGATGGGTAGATTATAACAGAAGTGATGATTTGAAAGTCACCCTATATCAAAAAACAGACTCGACAAAATCTGCAAGTCCTGAAAATATTAATATGAATTCACCTGTAGGAAGCGAAATAAAGATAGAAAAAATATCAGAGATGAAAGACCTTACCATCCCTGATGAAACTCCCATAAGAGAAACCGAAAGACCAAATCAGGTGTTTACAGACGTTACTCCTGACCACTGGGCTTTTGATAATGTTGGAAGATTCTATTATGCAGGAATTGTCAGGGGTATTGGCTCAGGGCTTTGTGCACCCGATGATTATATAACCTATGAGCATTTTTCACTTTTACTGAAAAGATTGTTTTTCTATCAGGCACAAAACACATCATCTGTACCGGCACTTCGCCAGTATGTCATTGCTGAACTTGTAAAGGCGTGCGGACTTGGAGAGGGAGATTTGGAAAACGAGCACATTCTTGATGATTTTTCAGATAACAGTCTGCTGAATTCACAAACCCGCTCTTATGTTCAGAGAGCCGTTGAAGAAGGGCTGGTTGAAGGATATGGCGGAAAACTTCATGTCAATGATAAACTTACAAGGGCAGAAGCAATAACCCTTTTATACAGAGCGATAAAAATCGTATATGGGATAACTGATGAGGATTTGCCGGAGCATTATAAACTTATAATAAATTCAGATAATGGTGAATATCTCACTCTGACTGCATCTGAACTTTCAGGACTCAAAATAAAAAATCCCCAATCTGATGGGGAAGAATATCTTGTATATGTAACTAATGAAGAACGTCTTGACGGAAAGATGATAGTATCATCGGGAAAAAATGCAGTTGATGATACGTATATATATGCAGTGTGCGAATGTGATAATGATGTGTATACAGTTGAGAGCCGTTCAATATATTTTGTAAACAAAAATTCACATGGATATGTTTACAGGGTATATATGGACATATATAAAAACGGACAGCCCGTATATATTAATCAATATATGACTGCCGACTGTGTTATCTCTGACAGTGAAGCATGGCTTAAATGGGGAGTTTCAATAGAAATGTACTTCAAAAAATTATTGTCAGATAACGGAAAGAATCCGTCAATACCTGAGATTCAGCCTCGTGATAAGGATCTGCAGGAACAGGAAAAATGGGATGGCGGAAAGACATATTTTTCACACGGATATCTTAAAAATCTTAAAGGTCCTGCCATAATTGATGATATGTATAATCTTCCTGAGGGAAATATGACAGTTACCTTTACGCCAAAAGGTGATGAGGTGAAGGTTGAGGGTGAATTTACAGCACCAACCATCTCTTCTCAGATTTCTCAGTTTATGTTTGAACTTACTGAGGTTATAAATATTGATAAATCCGCAGTGTCGGGAAAATTTAATATATACTCAGACGGAATCCCCGTGGCGGAAGGTATTTCAGGTATGATTTCCGGATTAGATGCGGATCTTGGAGAATATCTGACATTTTCCACAGATGACGGACTCTGGAATTTGAGTTTAAAGATATCGGAAATAGGTCAGTAACATTAAAATATTTATACAATAACACATAAGCAAAAAAGGTTGCCTCCAATCACGGAGACAACCTTTTTGTATAATTTTATTAATTATTAATACATCCCCATTCCGCCGCCGGGCATACCGCCTGCGGGAGCAACATTTGCATTGGGATCTTCTTTGTCTGCAACAATACTTTCTGTTGTAAGAACCATACTTGCAACTGATGCAGCGTTCTGAAGTGCGCTTCTTGTAACTTTTGCAGGGTCAACAATACCTGCTTCTACCATGTCAACATATTCTTCAATAAGAGCATTAAATCCGATTCCTGCTTTGCTTCCCTTGATTTTGTCAACAATTACACTGCCCTCAAGACCTGCATTCTTTGCAATCTGCTTAACGGGTTCTTCCAGAGCCTTGAGAATGATTTTAACACCTGTTTTTGCATCGGGTTCCTGAACTTCGTCAACTGCTTTTTCAACAGCGGGAATAGCATTGATGTAAGAAGTTCCGCCACCTGCAACGATACCCTCTTCAACAGCCGCTTTTGTAGCAGCGAGAGCATCTTCTATTCTGAGTTTCATTTCTTTCATTTCAGTTTCTGTTGCCGCACCAACTTTGATAACTGCAACACCGCCTGCAAGTTTAGCAAGTCTTTCAACAAGTTTTTCCTTGTCAAATTCGCTTGTTGTTTCTTCAATCTGCGCTTTGATAACGTTAACTCTGTCTTTGATTTCATTGCTGTCACCAAGACCGTCAACGATGATTGTGTTTTCTTTCTGAACCTTAACCTGTTTTGCACGTCCGAGCATATCAAGGCTTGTGTCTTTAAGTTCAAGTCCGAGTTCTTCAGAGATTACCTGACCGCCTGTAAGGATTGCAATGTCTTTAAGCATTTCTTTTCTTCTGTCACCAAATCCGGGAGCCTTTACTGCAACGCAGGTGAATGTTCCGCGAAGTTTGTTAACAATAAGAGTTGTGAGGGCTTCGCCTTCAATGTCTTCAGCAATAATAACAAGTTTTTTACCCTGCTGAACAATCTGTTCAAGAAGGGGAAGAACATCCTGAATGTTGGAAATTTTTCTGTCTGTAATAAGGATGAAAGCATCATCGATTACTGCTTCCATTTTTTCTGTATCAGTTACCATGTAGGGAGAAATGTATCCGCGGTCAAACTGCATACCTTCAACAACATCGCAATATGTTTCTGCAGTTTTGGATTCTTCAACTGTGATAACACCGTCACTTGTAACCTTTTCCATAGCATCGGCAATGAGTGTTCCGATGTATTCATTAGCGGCAGAAACAGATGCAACTCTTGCAATGTCTTCTTTTCCGCTTACCTTTTTGCTGTTTTCACCAATATATTTAACTGCAGCATCAACAGCCTTTTGAATACCCTTTTTAACAATCATGGGGTTAGCACCTGCTGCAACGTTTTTGAGACCTTCTCTTATGATTGCCTGAGCAAGAAGTGTAGCGGTTGTAGTACCGTCACCTGCAACATCGTTTGTCTTTGTTGCAACTTCTTTAACAAGTTGTGCACCCATATTTTCAAAAGCATCTTCAAGTTCGATTTCTTTTGCAATGGTAACACCGTCATTTGTGATGAGGGGAGAACCGAATTTCTTGTCAAGAACAACGTTTCTTCCTTTAGGTCCGAGTGTGATTTTTACGGCATCAGCAAGTTGGTCAACACCTGACTGAAGTGCTCTTCTTGCTTCTTCGCCGAATAATACTTTTTTAGCCATACCAAACTACCTCCGATAATATTATTCTACAACAGCGAGAATGTCGCTCTGTTTAACGATGATGTTTTCAACGCCGTCAAGTTTAACCTTTGTTCCGGCATACTGACTTGTGAGAACTTTGTCACCAACTTTTACTTCCATAACAACTTCTTTTCCGTCGATAACTCCGCCGGGGCCAACAGCCACAACTACAGCAACCTGGGGTTTTTCCTGAGCACTGCCGGGAAGAACAATACCGCTTTTGGTTGTTTCTTCACTTTCAGTCATCTGAAGAACAACTCTGTCTGCCAATGGTTTGATTGTCATTTTTATTACCTCCTGAAATGTCTTTTATAGACAAATTGTAGATTTACTATAATTAGCACTCTTCACATAAGAGTGCTAACCCTTACATATATAATAAGTTTTTAAGGCAAATTTTTCAATCACCAAATAAGCCAAAAAACATTTATTATATATGTGTTTTTTTGTTAATTTATACATTTTTACCTAAATAAGGAATAATTCTTTTGAGACAACAGGTGTTCAAGTCTTATACATTAAATCTGAAAAGAACAATGTCTCCGTCATTCATAACATATTCTTTTCCCTCAAGTCTTACCAGACCCTTTTCTCTTGCTGCAGCATATGTTCCGCATTCCATAAGGTCGTTAAAAGAAACAACCTCTGCTCTTATAAATCCTCTTTCAAAATCAGTGTGGATTTTGCCGGCAGCCTGAGGTGCCTTTGTGCCATTTTTAATTGTCCATGCTCTGACTTCGGGTTTTCCTGCCGTAAGATAACTTATGAGACCGAGAAGCGAATAACTTTTCTTTATAAGACGGTTGAGACCTGACTCTTCAATTCCAAGATCCTCCAGAAAAGCCTGTCTTTCCTCTTCGTCTTCAAGTTCGATAATTTCTTCTTCAAGCCTTGCACATATGGGGAGCACTTCACTGCCTTCTGCTTTTGCAATTTCTTCAAGTTCCTTAACATAGGAATTGTCCTCAATTCCGTTTGCAAAATCTTCATCGGAAACATTTGCGGCATAAATGACCGGTTTTTTTGTGAGAAGAGCAATTTCCTTAAGAAGTTCTTCCTCCTCTTTGTCAAATTCCATTGTTCTCACGCAATTGCCTTCTTCAAGTGTTGCATAAATACGCTCAAGCATATTAAGTTCCTTCAAGAACTTTTTGTCTCCGCCTTTCATTGCTTTCTTGGTGCGGTCAATTCTTTTTTCAACCATTTCCATATCAGCAAAGATAAGTTCCATATTAATGGTCTCAATATCTCTTTTAGGACCAATGCATCCGTCAACATGAACAATGTTGTCATCCTGGAAACATCTTACAACGTGAACAATCGCATCAACTTCCCTTATGTGTGAAAGAAATTTGTTTCCAAGACCTTCACCTTTACTTGCACCCTTAACAAGACCTGCAATGTCAACAAATTCGACTGTTGCATATGTAATTTTGTCAGGATCATACATTTTTGCAAGTCTGTCAATTCTTTCATCCGGAACCGTTACAATTCCGACGTTTGGCTCAATTGTACAGAAAGGGTAGTTTGCAGCCTCTGCTCCTGCCTGTGTTATGGCATTAAAAAGTGTACTTTTACCCACATTCGGGAGTCCTACTATACCTAATTTCATTTGTTTTACATCTCCTTATATTTCAAGGTTTTTAGGTGTTTTCCATTATTAGCCTGACACCAATTTGACACCATTTGATTTTATTCTTCTCAAATTTTCACAGTAACATATTATATCATAACAATATATAATAGTCAAATATTCTGAATATTTTTGTATCAAATTTGTTTTAAACACTTGATTTTCCCAGAATTTTGTGTTACAACCCGGTTGCAACCGAGAAACAAAACGAGGTGATACATAAAATGATAAACAGTATTGTTGAGAGAAATCGCTTTTCTTCTCCTATAACAAAAACGGAGAAAAGAATATTACAGACGGCAATTCGCTTGTTCCCCAAAAATTTAGGGCTGCCTCACTTCTTTAGTGAGACAGCCCCTTACAGATGAATCTATGTCTGCTTTTATTCACATTTCCATTCTTTCATAGGTTCAAATTTTGCGCCCTCATTTTCTGAATCAACAGGCGAAAATGCAACTGCAAGTTTAAGTTCCGACACATTATCCAAATGAATTGCAAGTTTTCTTGTACCTTCATTTGTTCTCTGGTCTTTAACAAAGGGAGATTTTGGAAGAAGAACTGCATCCATAACAGTAAATGATGCATTGCAGTTGGCATCAAGTGTTGCCCTGATTGTTTTTCCGTTCTGGGTAAGTTTTGCACTTTTGCCGTCCCGGGCAATTTCAACATCTGATTCTGTGTGAGCAAACCACCATACTTCCGCACTCTTTTCAAGAGTCACTTCATCCTGAACCACAACTGTATTTTTGTCTTTGAAAATTTTAACACCGCGTGTATATGATGTGATACCAATGTCATCATCATAAGCATCTGTCAATTCTCCTATTGCATAACTTGTCTTGTTACCAAATTCGCAATGTGTGATTTTTGCCGTTCCGCCAAATTTCTGACCGTATCTTTCGTCAGGATTAAACACTAAAACATTGTGACCTTCAGGTCTTACACGGTAAGTGTTATAATAGTCAGTAACGTCATAATTATCTGCACCGAGGTCAACAAAAAATGTTTCACCAAGGGCATCCATAACAAATGTTCCCGAATCCATATGGTCATGACCTTCTCCGCCGATAGGGTCATCGCAGTGGAACCCGACATACATATCGTCTCTTTCCCAGCCGGTTCTCATGGTAGCAATTTCTGCTATGGGCATATACACATCCGAAATCTGATTTTTCATATCTGCACCAAGCATTTTCGGATCATACCAGAGCATATCGTTGTAAACATCGTGCATATCAGGCAGTTCACCACTTAAAATGCACTCAACACGGGGTTTTGCTTCCTCGTATTTGCCAAAGCGATCTGCAAGATACATCATCTGGGGAGGAATACCCACGCCCGGTCTTTCACAGTCGTGATAGGTGAAAGCACTGACAGAACCGTTAACCGCAAGCATAAACTGATTTGTAAGCCTCATTCCCGGAATGTCAAGATATCCAAAATAACTTCCTGCAGCATTTTTTAAAGATTCCACGGTAAATGTAAAATATTTCATTGCATAGCGCCAGTAGGTGAATCCTTCTTCGTATCCGCCATAGGGAGCAAAAAGGCTGAGAGCTCTTCTTATGTCAAAAAGTGTCTGTTCCATTGCACGTTCGGCAAACGGTCTTTCTTCCTCTGACAATTCGTCAACTATTGACATTGCACCAACACCGACACCTGCAATTACGAGACGCCAGTTGTCTGCAAGGTCGCCTCGCCAGTTCCAGGAGCGTTTTCTTTCTTTTTCATCAAAATCATCCATAATAGGCATAATTCCGTTTTTGAAAATTGCCTGACGGATGTATAACCTTTCATATTCATCCATCCAGTTATAAAACCAATCATAGCAAATACCAAGACAAGCGGTCATCTCGCCGACGTCAAGGAAGTGGTATGGGTTCCAGTCTATAAAGCAGGCAGAACTGTACATTTCAAGATATGCTCTTTTTGCATAACGTTCCTCACCTGTAATAAGATATAAAAGAGCACAAGTATACATTCTGCAGGCATTTTCTCTGCACACATCAAGAAGACGTATTCCGTCTCTTATTTCATATCCCGAACTTCTTTCACCCAAATATTTTTCACCATAGACCTTCATATTCTCAAGAATTTTCACAGTAACCTTGTCGGGGTTTGGTTTTGCAAGTTCCGCTTTTATGGAATCTATTTTTTCCTGAGTGAGAAGAAGTCTCGGGTGATGATTATCAGGATGATTCTTTTCTATTAATATGGCAAGGTCTTTTCCCGAAATGTCATCAAACATAAATGTTTCACAGATATTTCTCATAACATCTGTGTTGTTTTGCCAGTCAAGGCTTTCTTCTATATCATCATCACTGTAGATTACAAGACCGTTAATTTCTGTATGCAAAAATTTCCCGTATATCTTACAAAGTTCTTTCACAGAGCCATATAAGACAGAGTTTTTCTCTTCTTTAACTTCAAGTGATACGTTTTCCTTTTCTTTTCCTATACTTTTAAGGAAAAAGTCAACAGGAATCATAATTTCATCGCCGGACACATAAGGGAAAATGCTTTTGTCATCAGATAAAAAAGACTTTTCACCATTCAGGAGTATGCTGTTTTTTCCAACATACAAAGCCACGGCATTTTTCATAAGTTCTTTCCTGCCACGGGCTGCTTTTTCAAGTTTTTCGCTCATTTGGGTTCCTCCTCGTGCAAATTTATTATAAAATGGTATCATATATATAAAAAAATGTCAATGCTTGACAAATATTTTCCGTTGTACTATAATAGTGTCATCGAACGATTAGTGAAACGTTTTGCTTAAGGAGGTAATCACATGAAAGAAATCACGTTGGAGAAACAGAGAAAGAGACTTGAAAATGTTAATTACGCATCAAATGCTGTAAAAAAGTGTCAGAAAAGGATGCGAATTCACGACTATCTTCCCGGTCAGGTAACCTACAATCTCGGGCCTTATCCCGCAAGGTTTTCCATTGAACCCACAGAATATGACTATAATCTCGTAAAGAGTCTTGCAGAAGGTGGCGTGGAACTTATCCAGATTCACGAGGAATGGAATGACTATCTCCGCCGCTTCGGTGCTGATAAATATTCTTCTCACGATCCTCAGGGTATGAAGAACTTTATAAAACTTTGCCATGATTTCGGAATTAAAATTCTTCCATATATGTCATCGAGTTACCTCGAAGTAAACGATCCCGATTTTACTATGGACTTTATGAGATATGAATGGTATCTCAACGGTACTTTCTGGAAATATGCAAGTTGTAGTGCAAGATCGCCTGAGTGGACAACATTTCTTTTGAATAAACTCAGAGGACTCCTTGATGAATATGACTTTGACGGTCTTTACAATGACACCGGTTCTGAAGAATTTGCAAAAAGAGACCTTGCAAGAAGACATAAAGATAATATAATCACTTCCTGGAGAGATATGAAATACGATCCTGAAGAAGAAGACCTTCTTGCAAGAATATATGCTCTCACAAAAGAGAAAAACGGAATCTTCAAACTTCACTACGGACTCAACACTCTTCCCAAAACAGATGAAAAACTCTATGACTATCTTTGGGTAGGGGAGTCGGTTTCTGACGGAAGTGATATGCTTGATACTGCTTCTTTCCCGCCCTATGTTGTTCCATGCCCCGATTTCAGTGCCATGGAGAGTCAGTCAGACCGCATAAGAGTGTACGCTCGTTCGCTTCCCTTTATGCAGTTCCCGCTTCGCACAGACGGAAGACCTTATGAAGCAGGGAAAATTATCGGTGAACCCGATATTAAATACACAGAAGGCGGAACTCTTGATTACTATCGTAAAATGGCAGAATATGACAAAGAACATCCAAATGGTCCCTATGCTTACAGCGACTGGTCAGCAATTCCTGATGATGAGGAATACAGAAGACTTTGGTTCCATTATCTCAGTCTCTATAAACCCATGGTTGAAGAAAACAACATATGCCATATGAACATTCAGGACAGTTCTGTTACAATGGTTGACCTTCCCGAAAATGTTTATATGTCAATGTTTACAGGAGACGAGGTTTATCTCTGCCTTTCCAACCTTTCAGAAAGAGAACATGTGATAATGTTTGAAGAAAAATGGGAAAACAGAGAGACAGGAGAAATTTCAGATACGGTTACAATCCCCGTTGACGGACTTTGTTTCTTAAGAAAGGTGTAATTTCTTAACGAATTCGCATTAATAAAACTACCCGGAAAAGAGTTTTGCTTTTTCGGGTAGTTTGTTTTTTATTGTATAGGAAACTTCGTTCCTATACAATAAAAATATTATCATATTGCCGTGCAAAATTTTTTGAAAAGCAAAAAAATGCTTTTCAAAAATGCACATGGCTTAAGAAAAGCGAATTTGCTCCGCACGTCCGCCGCAGGGCGGAGCGGCGAAGCCGCTTTTCTTGTGTATAAGAAATTTCGTAAAAACTCGTTTGCGAGATCTGATGTTAACGAAACTATGCTCGCGACAAGGGTGCAGGCTCAGTCTGATGTTTTTGGATAGGAAAGAGGTCTTTGTTCTAAAAGCGAAAAAGGACTGAAGCAACTACCCAAGAAAAAATTACAAATTTGGAAACATTATTCACTATAATAAAGTTTTTAAATCTGGTATAATGGATTTGATATCAGTATATAAAATCCAAAAATTGCCGCAAACACCGTTAAAATACAGGTGAAACGCATCAGTTGATACATAATTGACATATATAAGAAAATTTGGACAAGTTGTAAAAATAGACAAAATAAATTTATAAATTTTATATAAAACGCCAAAATGATTAATTCAGGCAATAAATTAATGTGAAAACTATTGAATAACGTTTCACTATGGTGTATAATGTTATAGAATTATCGTGGCAGTTTAGCGACGAATAAAGAAAAAAGTATATTTGGTAATACCAATAAAAATGCAGCAATCACCGTATGTCGGGCGTGTTTCAAGCCCAAAAAATTCCATCGGTTTTCCGACACATAATATATGTGCCGGATTGAGTGATGATACAAGTTTTTGCGGAGATTGTACAAAATTAAAAGGAGGAACTGTATATGTTTAAACACACCAAGAAACTCATAAGTACTGTTCTGACAACTGCATTGTTTGTTTCGGTAATTCCTTCAGCAGCATTTGCTGAGGATTCAGCACCGAAGAAAGAAGTGGTTGCGACAGATGACTTTCAGTCTTATGCCGTGGGAGCAGCAACCCCCAGCGGATATGACGGAAGCGCAAAAGGAAATACATGGAAGATAGAGCAGACGGATGATGGCAATAAGTATTATGCCATGACTGTCGATACTGCAAGCGATGGTCATCTTGATGACGAATTCGGCAAAATCATGGAGGATAAGTTCGTTTTCCAGTTTGATATGCGATTCCGTGATTACGGTCAGGTTGAAAAATGGCTGTATTTTATAAATGGTAATGCTACAGATACTTTTATAATTGACATCAAACCAAACGGAACAATCACAGCCCATGACGGAACACCCATAGGCAGATATGCTCTCAATAAGTTCTATACAATAGCCATAGAAGTTGATCCTCAAGAGGGACTTATGAGTGTTAAGTTCAACAACAAATGGAGATTGAACGATCACCCCATAGGTGAGTGTGCCCCCACATCATGGAGATTACATATGCGTACTCCGTCGGGAGCAGGAACCAGCACAATTGATTTTGATAATCTTATAGTATATACAGGCGAATACACAATGGATGATGCATCAGATTCTGACGAAGAGTCATCAAACAGTTCTTCATCCATGGATCCCTTTGCTCTCAAATATGACCTCAGTGCAATGTATGTCGGCAAAGATTCCACACTTGTTAAAGGTCAGCAGGTATACATATCACAAAATGATGAAATCGTTCCATACAAAAACGGCGATGTAAATATGGTACCTGTTAAAGCCTTCATCGAAAGTATCGGCGGTACGGCTTCCTGGGATGATGCAGAAAAAAGTGCAACATTTACCGCTAACGGAAATACCCTCAAACTTTCTATGGGTACAAGAACCTGCTATGTAAACGGCACAGAAAAATATCTCATTTGCCCTTCAGATGTTGGTGCAGGAAATGTTTTCTATGCTCCCATGATAAACCTCTGTGAATATTTCGGACAATATCTTCACGAAGAGGATAACGGTCTTATGATATACAGTGAAAACAATCATGAGGCAGAACTTGACTGGGTAAATAACATGAATTTTATGAGAAACGTTTGCGAAAGTTTCATGTTTGATAACGTAACAGGAGCAGAAATTGCTGCAATGATTGAAGCAAAACATCCTAATAATCATCACCCCCGTCTTATATTCACAGAAGAAAAATTTGCCAAAATCAGAGCAGAGATAAATGATCCCAATGGTGATCCCATATATAAGAAATTGTTCAGTTTGCTTACAACCAACTGTAACAGATTTTTGAATGAGACCCCCTCAGGTTATGAAATCAGAGACGGAATCAGACTTATGGACGTTGTAGAAGAAAACTCCGAAAGAATGTATAACCTTGCTATCATGTATAACCTTACAGGTGATGAAAGATATGCTAAAAGAGCATATGAGGAAATGCATGTATCAGCATGCTTTGTAGATTTTAACCCCTATCACTTCCTTGATGTGGGGCAGATGGCATCAGCACTCGGTCTTTGCTATGACTGGATGTACAACTGGATGGATGAATCTGAGAGAAGAGTAATACGCGAAGCAATTATCAAAAAAGGTATTTATCCTATTATAGAAGACTTTGACGGCAAACCCAGAAGCCGTTCATGGAACTGGAGAGGCGATCTTGCGGATAACTGGTGTCTTGTAATCTCCGGCGTAGCCGTTGGTGCAATGGCAGTTGTTGACGAAGCACATGACCTTGACAGGATAAACTGCGAAAGAGCAATGGAACAATGTCTCATAGACATGAGAAGAGCCCTCAGCCTCTTTGCTCCCTACGGTGCATATGAAGAAGGCTTTGGCTACTGGGACTACGCAATGAGACATTACACACAGACTATGGAATCCCTCAAATCCGCAACCGGCGATGATTTTGGTTATCAGGATGTTGTTGGTATGTCCATGACAGCAGATTTTGTAAGTGCAGTAAACGGTTCTATTTCTGCATTTTCCTATCACGATACCGGTGAATCCAATGTTGACTGGCCATCTCCTCTTATGTGGGTTGCCAAAACATTTGGAAGACCTGAACTTGCACTTCCCAGAATTGAACAGATTCAAAAAGCAGGTAACACTCCGAGAGTAATTTCATGGGATTTCTTCCTCTATGATCCCATATTCCTCCAGTCATCTGCTGCTGAGACTCAACTTGATGTATCTCTTCCCATAGCAGAAATTGCAACAATGAGATCCGGATATGACTCTCAGGATATGTGGCTTGGTCTCCACTGTGACGATCCAATCAGCGGTGAAGGTCATGACCATATGGACTCAGGCGTATTTGTTCTTGATTCACAGGGCGTAAACTGGTTCTACGATCTCGGTTCGGACAGTTACAGCCTCAATAACTACACTCAGGCATACCGCGTGAGAGGCGAGGGACATAATATCGTAATATTCAATCCTACCCGTGAATACTCTCTCAAATATGGCGGAAATGCATATATGGAAGATTTTGAAAGTGCACCTCAGGGGGCATTTGCAATAGGTAATCTTGATGATGCTCACAGAGATGATATCGGTGTAATTTCTCACAGACGTGGTGCAAAACTTGACGATATGAGAAGAGTTGCAACAATTCAGGATGAAATAAGACTTGAAAAACCTGCTGAAATGTACTGGTTCGCTCACACAAGAGCAGAAATCGAAGTTTCAGAGGACGGAAAAACTGCAATTCTTTCCCGCCAGGGCAGAAAACTTATGGCGAAAATTATAAATGGCGAAGGCGCTAAATTCACAGTAATGGACGCAGTTTCCCTTCCCTCATCACCAAAGATTGATAATCAGAATCTGAACAGAGGCACAAGAAAACTCACAATTCATATGCCTTCAGTTCAGAATATCGACCTTACAGTATGCTTCGTTGACTATAATGAAGATACATACTATGACGGCATGTATAATATGGAATACAAGCCTCTCGATGAATGGGAAATCCCATCAGGTGCAATTGCTGACACAAGTGTGGCAACTGTAACAGGAATCTATGTTGACGGCAAACTTATCCCCGGATTCAATCCCAACAAGAGTGACTATGCTATGGGTGGCAATAATGTTGATGAACTCATAGGAAAGATCACAGCAACCGGTGAGGGAGATGTTATCGTAAGCCGTGATAAAGATTCTGATTCGGCAGTTACAATTCTTGCAAAAGGAACCGGATATCAGAGACCAAGAATATATACAATCAAATTCATCAAAGGTGGCGGCATTGGCGAACCTGTAGGCAAGGATATCCTTGTACCTGTTGACATTCAGGTTAGTGCAACACCTCAGGCTGAGAATAAGGCTTCAAACCTTTCTGACGGCGATCTCACAACAAAATGGGCTGCAGAAGGTGTTAACTGGATTCTCTACGATCTTGGAGAAGTGAAAGATATTGATTCTGTTGGTATTGCCTTTATGGAAGGCGATATAAGAACCGCACAGTTTGAAATTCTTACATCGGAAGATGGTGTAAACTACAAACAGTGGTTTAACGGTGATTCACAGTTCACTCTCAATCTTGAAAATCATAAGACTCCAGGTGCAAAAGCACGTTTCGTAAGAGTTGTTGTTAAAGGATATAACAATGATCCTGGTAACTGGAACTCTGTAATGGAATTGAGAGTTTATGCAGCCTAAATAAAATTCTGAAATAATAACAATCCTGCAGGGATGTGAAAATGATTTGCATCCCTGCGGGTAGCCGTCGGAGTATTTTCAAAACGAGTTTGGATAATATGCCGACGGCTAAACGCAATTTTATTACCTATATATAATAGGAAAGGAATGAAGCAAATGACTACAAAGACAAGAAGGTTTCTTGCCCTCTTAATGACAGTTTTTATGTGTTTTACAATTCAGCTTCCCACTTTTGCAGCTGAAGCAGACGCAACAGTTTTCGATTTTGAAGACGGTAGTCTCGCTAAACTTACCGACACATCCAACTATGATCCGGTGGAATCTTTCAGCATTCACACATGGGAAGAAGGCACCGATGATGAAATATGGGGAAAAAGTTTGAAATACAAAAACCGTGCCGGAAAGAACGAGGCAATACAAATAGGTTCAATCGGCGGTGGCACATATAATTTATTTGCTGTTGAATATTCAATAAGAATAGACAAAGCAAGCAGTACGTTCAACACAGATTTTCGTCACTCAGGCGGAGATTTATATGTTATGAAGATGGACTCAAGTCTTAATGTTGTATTGTGTGATACTGTTGTTACACAATATGAACTTGAAAAATGGTATGATATTAAAATATGGTATGATACACCCAAGAAAGAAGCACTTCTTTTAATGAAAGAAAGTTCCGCATCCGAATGGAACATATATGGTGCAAAATTCGGATCAGCAACAGACAACGGAACAGAAAAACTGTTTTTTGAGTTTCACGACGGTTCCGATGAGGAAGATGTAAAGTATATTGATAATTTGAAATTCTTCCCCTACACAGAAAGTGAAAAAGCAAATCTTATGCTTTCAAACCTTCGTGATGATTTTGAATCCGGAATAGGCAGCAGTTGGGAAACAACAAATGTTGACTTTGAAACATCAGATCTTGCTGCAGAGCCTCTTGACGGCTATGACGGAAATGTGATGAAGTTAAAGGATATATCTGAGGATACATCCGATGTACAACTTGCAGTAGGCAAATATCCCTTCACTGATTTAACTGTGCCTGATGCACGTCAGAGGGTTGCATTCAAAATCGGTTCCAACTTTGACGAGGGAAGTGCCGGAGTGAAAATGAACTTTAAAGATCCCGAAACAGGAACTCTTTCAGAAGTAAATCTTTTAACTCTTGCAGAAGAAACAGTTGTTATGGGTGATGCGTCAGAGGGGGTAGTATTTGAAGATGCAAACATCGAGCCCGGAAAACTTTATGACGCAGAACTTATCTATGATGCAACAACATCCACAGCAGCCTTTTCATTAACAGGCGAAAATGGAGATATATATTCAAGTTACCTTGATATGGGACTTTTTGACGGTGAATATGGTTCAATCAGCAGTGTAGAATTTGTGTGTCAGTCTACCGCTCAGAATGAAGTTTATGTTGATGATTTTGTCTGGGAACTTCATGATGTTGATTTTGAATATGAAGATTACATAATCAAAAGCGGAAGAGAGCATGATGCAGACATTAATGAAACTGTAATTTTTAAATTTACAGATGCCATAGCAAGTGACAACATTCCTGCCGTTGAAATCACAAAAGACGGCAAAGCGGTAAATGAGGAATGTACCGTAGAAGCAAAAGGTAAAACAGTTCAGGTAACATTTGAAGAACTTGAAAAAGATTCAGATTATACAGTGGAAGTTTTCGGTGCTCAGTGTGTGTTTGGCGGAGAAGCAGATTCCGGCGTAGCAGAATTTACAACCGCTGATTACACAGTTAAAACTGAAATGATTTCTGTAGATGAAGGCACAATCACTGCAAATCTTAAGAGCGCATACAATGGCGGTATTGAAGCATATGTTGCAGCATCGGCATATGATGGTGATGACAACCTCACACAGGTTAAACTTCTTCCTGTAGAAGTTCCCTACAGAGAAACAGAAAGTGTAACTTTCATTCCTGAATTTGAAGAAGAATACAGTTACATAAAAGCAATGGTAATAAAGAATTTTGAATCTGCAATTCACTATAGTTCCAATGTTCCGTCAGATATGGAATCTGACTCTGATGAAGAGACAGATGAAGAATGCGAGGCAATAACATCTGTGGAAACAGATGGAGATACATTTACTGTTTACGGCAAAAATATTTCCAAAAAAGATTCCATCATTTCAATTCAGGTTTTAAATCCCGACAAAACATGGACAGACCTTGAAGGTTTTGATTATGAAAATGGTGATATCACCCAGATTCTTTCAGGAATTGATTCTGTGGCAGGTGTAGAATACGCAGGTTCCTATTCCTTCACCCAAAAAATTACAGGTGACGAAATTCCACCTTTCAGAATTCGTTTTGGTGACGGAAAAATATCATACTATGACCGTGATTTGATGGAAAGTATAAATGCGGCTTCTTCTGCACAGGAACTTGAAGAAATTTCCAAAGGAAACGTTGCAGTATGGGATGATATGAAATCCTATGTGGAAGATCTCAGCGAAGAAGAACAGCCTGTTTTCTGGCAAATTCTTTTTGAAACAAAAGAAGCACTTTCACAAGAAGGAACTCCTTTTGAATTTCCATCACAGTTTTCTGCAAAGGCACCGGGCGTTTCTGTTTTGGCAAGATTGAATCTTGCATCAGACAAATCAGTTCTTAAAACTCTCTTTGCAGATTTCAGAAATGAAAGAATACTCACAGGAAATTCCTACGATATATATGCAGGCGAGGGAGATTTTGATGAATATGGAATGTCAGAATCTCAGAAATCTTCTTTCTTGACATATATTTACTCAAATATAAATGACTATGAGTACATAGAAGATTTCATAACCGATTTTAATGAAAATGCACTTTTCTATGCAATTAAAGGTGCTCCCAAAGCAGCAGTAGATGCGATAATTTCCAATTCTGATCTTATAGACTCTGATGAAATTCCCACATATTTTGAACTTTCATCCACAAAGAAAAGTAACGTATGTAAAAAAATCGGAGCAAATGATCGTTACAAATCAATAGAAGCGCTTCTTTCTGCCATAGAATCAGCAGCAAAATCTGAAAAGAGAGCAAAAGAAGAATCTGCCGGTGGCGGCGGAGGCGGTGGCGGAGGAAATACCCAGTTTAAAGGCGAGCCCTTCGTATCCGTTTTTGAAGAAGACAAAACAAAGGAAGAAAACGTTACCTTTACAGATATTGCAAATGTGGATTGGGCTAAAACAGCAATAAATGCACTTGCAGACAAAAACATTGTATCCGGTGACGGAAAGGGAAGTTTCAGACCAAACGATTTTGTCACAAGAGAAGAATTTGTAAAAATGCTTGTTCTCACTCTTAACATTTCCACATCATTTGCTGATGAAAACTTTGATGATATCACATCTTCCGACTGGTGCCGTCCCTATGTTGCAGCGGCAATTTCCAAAGGAATTGTAAACGGCATAGACGAAAATAACTTTGGTAAAGGAAGAATAATCACAAGAGAAGAAATGGCAACAATGACCTACCGTGCATTATCTGCCATGGGCATAATGCTTGGCGGTGCCGATAAAGATGAATTTGCAGATATGAATTCAATCAGCGACTGGGCAAAGGAAGCTTGCGTGAAAATGCAGGAGGCAGGCATCATAAATGGTATGGGTCAAAACCACTTTGCACCAAAAGAAAATGTAACAAGAGCACAGGCAGCAAAAATACTCTATGAAGTATTATCAAGATAAGGAGGGTATAATATGAAAAGAATTCTTACATTAATAATAGCAATTTCGCTTGTTATGTCGTCTTTCTGTATATCCCCTGTGTCTGCATCGGGTGACAGTTATTCAGACAAAGCAATAGAGGTTGTAGCAACATTAGGTCTTATGAATAATACACTGGTATTAGATCCCGACGCACAGATGACAAGAGGAGATCTTGTAGATACTGTTCTTAATCTTTGTGATACAAAGACCGACAGTGCATCATCTGTATTCACCGATCTTGAAGATACTCACGTTCACTATAATGCCATAATGACAGCCTATAATATGGGACTTGTTGCAGGCTTTGGTGACGGAACTGTTCGTCCTGATGATGTTGCAACAGTTTCGCAGGCAATGAAACTCATATACTATGCCCTTGGCTATAAAGAATTTCTTGCTCAGACCAACAGTCCCGCAATGGCAGTAGAGAGAGCGGGTGTTGGAAGTTTTGGCGACACAAATTCCTCTGCACCTCTTACCGCAAAAAAATTAGCATCTCTCATGGTTGAAGCAGGGGAAAGTTATCCTTTGGAAGTACAGAAAATCGGAAATGACGGAGACATTTCTTTTCAGTATTACAATGCAAAGGAAACAGTTTTAGAAAGATATTATGACATTTCAAGAGTTGAAGGCGTGGTAACATCTGCCGGCGGAATGAATCTTGAAATTGAAAATAATTACAATGCGGACTGGATTGTAATTGCAGGAAACGTTCTTAGAAAAGAACATGTGAGTGCAGAACCCTTCTTTGGTCAAAGGGTAGTAGCATATTATCGTCAGTATAAGGATCTCATAGACAAACGTCTTGTATGTTTGTATTCCTATAATAATAATGTTACCGAAATCAATTCTGAAATCTATGACGGATACACAGACGGTAAGTTATATTATGAAGTGGGAGATATGAAATATGACGATATCGAGGTAGATTTTTCCTCAGTTGATATGTTTGTAAATAACGTAATGGTGCAAAATGCCAACGAAAGTTATTTTGACATTGATTCCGGAAAAATCACCCTCATTGATAACAATATGGACAGGGTTATTGATGTTATCGTTGTTGTTGAGTATGAAACCTACGTTGTCAATGCAGTAAACGTATCTCTCAACACAATTATCGGAAAATACAATGAACAGGCGCTCCTCCTTGATGATTATGCCAATGTAAGCATTGTGTCCGAAACCGGAGAAGTAATCTACATTGAAGAACTTTCTCAAAATGACGTTCTCTCGGTTGTAAAGGCAGGAGACAAATCAAGCATTTCAATTGTCTATGCAATCACAGAACTTCGCGGTACCATTGAAGAGGCCAGAGAAGACAATGGCCGTTTATATCTTACAATATCCGGCAAAGAATACAGAGTAACCGATGACTGCAAAAACATTGAGGAAACACTTCTCACACCGGGAAGAAAAGGAATATTCCCCTTAAACGCTTCAGGTGAGATTTCAACTTTCATATCAATAGGTGATATTGCTCACTTTGGTTATGTTATTCAGACCAAACAGACACGTGGCTTAAAGAGCGTGGTAATGTCCAAGATTTTGGATGAGGACGGTTCAGTTAATGTATACTACTACGACAAAAATGTTAAAATTGACGGCTCAGTATATAACGCAGTAGAGGCTGTAAGCCGTTTGAACGGAGTTCTCGTATCCTTCACAACAGATGATGAAGGACTCATCAAAACCGTTGACACCCCATTTGAAACTGTTGTAACCGGTGAGGGTAATACAAAGGTAATCACCTACGAAGGTCTTGGTGAAGAAGAAAGCCATCTCAATTCACTCCAGATGTTCTATGACGGTTATGACACCGACACACTTGTTCGCTATAAATCATCCTCAGGTATCCTTGGCGGAAAAGTTGCACTTGACACTTCAGCCCCGATTTTTGTAATTCCCACAGGCGAAGCGGCAACCGATAACGACTACAAGGCATATACCATAGAAAACTACTTGAGAGGTGACAGTGATTACCAACTTGTAGCATATAAGATGTCAGACAGAAGTCTTATAGCAGATGCAACACTTGTTTACACAGAGGTTACGGGTTCAAACGAGACACCTCTTGAAGATACACAGCCCATATTTGTTGAAAAGGCAACAAGAGTTCTGGACAAATACGGCGATCCTGTTACAAGAATTACAGGTTATTACCGAACAGAAAAACGAGTGTTCTATCTTACCGATGAACTTGCAAAAGAAGTTACACATCAGGTACGCGGCGGTGACATTATAAAACTCACCTATAATTCAGAAAACTATATCAAGGGTATTCAGGTTATCTATAGTTATGCTGATCGTGAACTGAAAGTTGCAAACCCCACACAGGAAGATATAACAGCGGTTTTCAGAATCATGAACGCCAATGTCTACAGGAAAGAAGACACTGTAATTATTTCCACAACTCAGAACCTTGTTCCAGGAACTGACTATGAAGGCGAAGAACTTTCGTTCGAAGAAGTTCGTAATGTTTCAAAATATAGAATGCATATATATGATGAAAAAACAGAAACCATTTCTGCAGCCACAGCAGCAGACATTATAGCATTTAAAGACACAGGTTCAATCTGTTCGGAAATTGTTGTATATGACAGATATGGTGATCCGTTTGACATGTATATATTCAAATATTAATGAATATAGAGATTAAATCTCTTTATATCATAGGATAATTTAATCAAATTATCTGCTCCTAAAAAATATAAGGATTCAGGTCATCCTCCGGCTTCCCACGGAGGGTGGCCAAACCTGAATCCGAAAATGTGTATGAAAGATGATATTTAAAAGTTAATAAAACCTTTGTTGATTTTTAAATATTATCCGTTTATGTCAAACATTCAACAAATGGAGTTACCCGCAGGACACAAATACAAATTACTGATTCTGACATAATATTGTAACCGGATTACTCGGTTTTCTGTTGAAAACCATTGTAATATATATCTAGTTTTTTAGGAGGAATAAAAAATGACAAAAGCAGAACTTCAAGTAAAATTTAAAGCAGGCCGCAAAGCGATTCGTAATGCGGTAGACTTCCAACTTGGATTCCTTGGCGAAAAAGGGGAGTACATCTGGGACGGCTATGTGCCCGATGCATTCCACAAACAGGCATATTCATGGAACCTTGTTGGAAACAACGAAGAAGCTCACCAGATCCTCACATGGATTCGTGACAACCGTCTTCGTGCAAACGGTTCACTCATTCTCACAGAAGATGTGAACGACACAGAAAACAATGTAGATGTTTACAAACACGCTTGGACTTGCCAGGGTGCACACCGTCTTGGACGTTTCGACGTTTCTTACCCCATCTACAACTTCCTTAAAACACTCAAAATGCCCTGCGGCGGATATCCGCTTCAGAAAGGTATGCCCTTTGCACGTGCAATGACCACAGCATGGGTAGGTGTTACTGCAATCTATTTCAATGATATGGAAGAAGCACTTTCATGTGCAAAATGGTGTATCGACCAACTCGAAGCACAGCCTGACA
>SVJK01000028.1 GCA_015069015.1 Oscillospiraceae bacterium | reverse complement strand
TGCCTGTGATGAGACTCCTGAACTTATGCCAATGCCCATCTCTCTTGCCCATAAACTCAGCATGAAACTTTCGCAAATAAGAAAAGATGGTGTTGTTGACTATCTGCGCCCTGACGGAAAAACTCAGGTTACTGTTGAATATGACGGCGATAAACCCGTAAGAGTTGACACAGTTGTAATTTCAACACAGCATAGTCCTGATGTAAGCATAGAAACAATAGAAAAAGATCTTAAAGAATTTGTTATAAATCCCACAATTCCTGCACATCTTCTTGATGAAAATACAAAGTATTATATAAATCCCACAGGAAGATTTGTAATCGGCGGACCTCAGGGTGATTCTGGTCTGACGGGCCGTAAAATCATTGTAGATACATACGGAGGATATGCAAGACACGGTGGAGGAGCTTTTTCAGGAAAAGACCCCACAAAAGTTGACAGAAGTGCTGCCTATGCCGCAAGATATGTTGCCAAAAACATTGTAAAAGCAGGTCTTGCAAAAAAATGCGAAGTTCAGATTGCATATGCTATAGGTGTAAGTACACCCGTATCCGTATATGTTGACACATTCGGAACAGGAAAAATATCCGACGAAAAACTTCAGGAACTTGTAGTAAAAGTTTTTGATCTTCGTCCTGTTGCCATAATCAATTCTCTGAAACTCAGACGTCCCATCTATGAAAAAACCGCAGCATACGGACATTTTGGAAGAGAAGACGCAGATTTTACTTGGGAAATCTGTGATAAAGCCGACACCTTAAGAAAAATGGCAGAAAACCTTTGATAAAAATAATATATGTAAACTTAAATAAGCCTCTTTGCATATTATAATGCGAAGAGGTGTTTGCTATGATAACAACAATAATATATAAATCCCTTCTGACATTTTTTGCTCTCTATGGACTTGTACAACTGATAAAAGATATTATATGCTTTTGTGCTGATATATGCAGGGACAAAGATAAGTGTACTTTGGTTATTAAAGTGAAAAACGGTGAAAACTCTCTTGAATACACAGTAAGAATGCTTGTATGGAAAATGCTTGGTTCTTCATCATTAGGGTATATCCCGGAGATTCTCATAGTGGATATGGGCTCAGATGATATGACTGAAAAAATAGCAAAAAAACTGTGTGATGAATATTCTTTTATATATTACACAACATCTGAACTTTACGAAAAAGCGAAAGGAAATAAAGATGAGATATAATACCTATAGTGAATATCTTAA
The DNA here is from genome assembly GCA_015069015.1 of Oscillospiraceae bacterium. Taxonomy (GTDB): domain Bacteria; phylum Bacillota; class Clostridia; order UMGS1810; family UMGS1810; genus RGIG1828. The sequence continues at coordinate 26,068 of SVJK01000028.1, read as the reverse complement.
AAATAAATATGGAGAAAGGGTATACAAAATACCTGTAAATCAGAATCTTACCTGTCCAAATCGGGATGGATGTCTCGGAAAGGGAGGATGCATTTTTTGCGGCGAGGAAGGAGCTGCATTTGAGAACCTGCCGCCTGAGATGTGCATTGGAGAACAGATAGAGAATAATATTGCATATATCGGCAAAAAGTATAAAGCAAATAAGTATATAATATATTTTCAGAATTACTCCAATACATATATGCCACTTGAAGATTTTAAAAAAATGATTGCACAATCAAAACACGATAATGTCTGTGCCATATATATATCCACCCGTCCCGATTGCATAAGCGACATTTATATGGAATACCTGAAAGAGTTTTCACTTGAAACAGGATATGACATATGCATAGAACTTGGACTTCAGACAGTTAATTACAAAACTCTTGAACTCATAAACAGAAAACATACTGTGGCAGAATTTATAGATGCTGTTTTAACCGTTCATAAATATGGCTTTGAAGTGTGCGTCCATCTCATTTTAAATCTTCCCTGGGATAATATGGACGATGTGATTGAATGTGCAAAAACAGTTTCTGCTTTGAGGGTAGAACAGGTAAAACTTCACAGCCTCTACATTCCCTATAACACGCCTCTTGCAAAGATGTATGAAAGAGGGGAATTTGATATGGGTTCATATCATGACTATATTGAAAAAGTCATAACGTTTCTTCGCTATCTTTCACCCCATATCATAATTCAGAGAATAATCGGGAGAGCAAAAGAAAGCGAAACCGCCTTTTCAAACTATGGAATGAGTTGGTGGAGAATTAAAGATGAAATTGATGAAATAATGGAAAAAGAAAACATACGTCAGGGTGATAAATGTGATTACCTCGGCGGAAAAGCGCTTAAAAATTTCAAATCTACGAAATAACGTTGAAAACGCCGAAAAAACTTGTAATTTTATCAGAAGTTTGGTATAATAAAATGTAAAAATTTTTATCTTGGGAGATTATGCGTTATGATAAAAAGTATGACGGGATACGGAAGAGCGGAACAACTCTTCGACAGTTACAAAATCAATGTGGAAATCAAATCTGTAAATAACAGATACCTTGATGTTAACACAAAAGTGTACAAGCAGTATTCTTTTCTTGAAGAGGTTGTAAGAGAGTGTGTATCTTCATCTCTCAGCCGGGGAAAAGTTGATATTTTTGTACAGGTTGAACCCATAGGAGAGGAAGAAATTGTTGTATCTCTCAATGATGGAGTGGTTAAAGGATATAAGGATGCAATGACAAAAATTGCAGATGTTGCAAAAGTACCCGATGATATTACGGTATCATCATTTTTAAGACTTCCCGATGTGTTTGTAATTGAAAAACAGGAAAAAGATAAAGACAAAATCTCAAAAGATGCAAAGGAAGTAGTTGAAAAAGCAATTTTTGACTTGTCTCAGAATCGTCAGAGAGAAGGAGAAAGACTTAAAAACTTCTTTGATCTGTGCATTGTAAACATCAAAGATATTCTTTCTGTCATAAAAGAAAGATCTCCTCAGACAGTTGACGAATACAAGCAGAGAATGAAAGAAAGAATTGAAGATATTCTTTCGGGAGTTGAAGTTGATGAGGCAAGACTTCTTACAGAAGTTGGCATTTTTGCAGATAAGGTCAACATTACAGAAGAGATAATCCGATTTGAAAGCCACTTAAAGGAATATTCTCATCTTCTTAATTCCGATATTGCAATTGGCAGAAAACTTGATTTCATAATTCAGGAACTTAACCGCGAAGCCAATACAATGGGTTCAAAATGCAATGACTACATAATAAGCAAATCAGTTGTTGAACTCAAATCTGAAATAGAAAAACTCAGAGAGCAAGTACAGAATATCGAATAGGAGAAGATTTGATGAAATTAATTAACATAGGTTTTGGCAGCATAGTTTCACAAGAAAGAGTTGTTGCAGTCATAAGCCCCGAATCTGCACCTGTAAAAAGAATAATTTCAGAAGCAAGGGAAAGAGGAATGCTTATAGACGCCACATATGGCAGAAAAACAAAATCGGTCATAATATGTGACAGTGAACATATAATTCTTTCTGCAGTACAAACGGAAATTATGTCATCAAGATTCAGCAAAGATTTTGTGCATATCGGTGAGGAGGAAATTTCAGATGACTGATAAGGGAACTTTAATAGTTTTCTCAGGACCGTCGGGTTCAGGAAAAGGAACCATTCTTTCTAACTTCTATTCTTCCTATGCAGATGACAAAATAAAATACTCAGTGTCTGCAACAACAAGAAATCCAAGAGAGGGCGAAAAAGACGGAGTTAACTACTTTTTCAAAACAAAAGAAGAATTTGAAAATATGATATCTGACGGACAGTTCCTTGAATGGGCAAAGTTTTGCGATAACTATTACGGAACTCCCAAAAAGGCGGTAACTGATCTTGTGGATTCAGGTTATGACGTGATTTTGGAAATCGAAACCGTGGGAGCAATGAATGTGAAAAAGAACTTTCCTGATGCGGTGATGGTCTTTGTTCTTCCGCCTTCTGTGGAAGAACTCAAAAAAAGACTTTCCGGAAGAGGAACAGAAACAGAGGACGTCATAGAAAAGAGAATAGAGACAGCCCTTGGTGAACTTCCTTTGGCGCAAAAATATGATTATGTAATCGTAAATGATGAAGTGGAGAAAGCCACAGAAAAGTTCTGGACAATTGTAAGGGCGGAACGATTAAAAACAAATAAAAATAAAAAAACTATAATAGAGGTGTGTGAAAAATGATTTATCCATCAATCAACGAAATTATGAAAGCAAAAGACATTGACAGCAAGTATACTCTTGTAATTGCCACAGCAAAAAGAGCACGTGAAATCAATCAGTCAAAAGTAACATTCACAGAATGTAAGTCTGACAAAGCAGTTACCGTTGCACTTCACGAAATTGCTGAAAATAAAGTCAATCTTAAAAGTTCAGACGAAAATAAACCCGTAATCGTATCAGATGCGATTATGAATCAGATTCTTGAAGAAGATCTTTCGGCATCACTGGAAGAAAATTTTGAGTCTGACGGAGAATAATTAAACGGAGGGACAGAGCTTGGTTGCAAGAGTTGTTATAAATTCAAATACACTTTCAACAGATAGGCTCTATGATTATTCAATACCCTCATGCCTTGATGAGAAAATAAGGCTTGGGATGAGAGTCAAAGTCCCTTTTGGTCGAGGAAACAGATTTCAGGAAGCCTATGTTTATGAGATTGTTCAAAAAAGTGAATGTCAGGGGTTAAAGTCAATATCCGATATAGTAAGCGATAAGACATATTTTGGCAAAAAGGAAGTGGAACTCATAGAATTTATGAGACACAGATATTTTTGCTCATATATGTCTGCTATCCGCTCCTTTGTGCCCGCCGGCGTTAATGTGAAATATGTTAATTACATATCCATTTCGCCCGGTGCTGATTCTTGCGAGATTGAAAAATACTGCAAAAAATCGTCAGTAGGTGCAAAAATAATCAAATGCATCCAGGTCTATGGTGCCATGTCGGAAGATGAACTGAAACTTGAAACAGGTAAAACATCAGTAAGAGCCACTTTGAATAAACTCAAGGACAAAGGCTTTATTTTGATTGAACAAAGAGAACATGAGAATGTAAAAGATACCTATAAAACCTATGTTGAACTTGCAATTGACAGGCAAGAGGCATATGATCTTATCGACACCATATCAAAAAAAGCCCCTGCAAGGGCAAGGATTCTTGAGATTCTTTCAGAAAACTATGACATTGAACTTTCCGAACTTCTCATGTATGCCGAAACTTCAAAGTCAACTCTTGATGCTCTTTATGAAAAAGGAATCATAAATTATCGGAAAGTGGTATGCAATGATTCAAATATTTCCTATGACACTTCATATAAAAAGGAAAAACCTGTGCTCACAAAAAGACAGGCGGAAGTTGTGGAAGAGATTTCATCCTCCATATCATCCGGTGAAAAGGGCGCCTTTTTAATTCATGGTGTTACCGGAAGCGGGAAAACAGAAGTGTATCTCTCTCTTATGGAAAAGGCAATCGAACTTGGAAAATCCGCCATAATGCTTGTGCCGGAAATTTCTTTGACGCCGCAGATGATATCGCAGATATTTTCAAGATTTGGCGATGACGTTGCTGTTCTTCACAGCAAACTTACCGTAAAACAAAGATTCAATCAGTGGAACAGAATTAAAAATAATGAAGTTAAGATTGCAGTCGGTGCAAGGAGTGCAATTTTTGCACCTTTTGAAAATGTGGGACTCATAATCATTGATGAGGAACACGAAAGCACCTATAAATCTGAAATGTCACCAAGATATAACGCAATAGAAATAGCAAGATATATCGTAAACCGTGACAAATCCACCCTTGTTCTTGCAAGCGCCACACCGTCGGTAGATGACTATTATAAGCAGGAACGAAAGGCATATAAACTTCTGGAAATGCCTGAGAGAATCAACAAAGGGCCTCTACCTGAAGTCGAAATTGCGGATATGAGAAAAGAGATAGAAGAAGGAAATATGAGCATTTTCAGCAAACCCATGAAAGATGCCATAGATGAAACTCTCAAAAGAAATGAGCAAATCATTCTTTTTTTAAACCGCAGAGGTTTTTCAGGTTTTGTGTCATGCAGAAACTGTGGATTTGTTATGAAATGCCCGAATTGTAATGTATCTTTGACCTATCATAAAACCATTGGCAAGATGGTCTGTCACTATTGTGACTATAAAACTTCCTTGAAAACAAAATGTCCCTCCTGTGACAGTAAGCATATACGCTTTTTCGGAATAGGGACAGAAAGAATTGTAGACGAAGTTCATAAATTATATCCGAGAGCAAAAGTCATCAGAATGGATGCAGACACCACAAGCGGAAGAATGGGACATGAAAACATTCTTGGCACATTTAAAAATGGTGATGCAGATATTTTGGTAGGCACTCAGATGATTACAAAAGGTCTTGATTTTGAAAATGTTACACTTGTTGGCATTGTTGCTGCCGATATGAGCCTTAATATGGATGACTACAAGGCATGCGAGAGAACTTTCGACCTGATAACTCAGGTAATAGGCAGGGCAGGAAGAGCTCAAAAGAGAGGCAGAGCAATAATTCAGACCTATAATCCCGATGATGAAACCATCATATACAGTGCAAATCAGGATTATAAAGGTTTTTATAAACAGGAAATACAAATAAGGCAAATGCTTGGATATCCACCTTTCACTGAGTTTATAAAGTTTCAGTTTTCGGGACAGTCAGAAAAAGAAACAAAATATGCCGCAAAAGACTTTCATGAAAAGGTTACAAAGTCTTTAGAGGATTTCAATAACATTACGGTATATGATGTTTCAGAATCTCCCGTTTTCAGAATTAATAATAAATACAGATACAGATTTTTAATAAAAACACCCTATAACAAAGATATATATAATAAATTACACACAATATATGATGAAAGCATTAATAAATATAATGATGTAAGTATCAGTGTGGATGTGAATCCCATAAGTACTTACTGACGGAGGAATTAAAATGGCAATAAGAAATGTCAGAAAATTAGGCGATGAAATACTGAGAAAAAAGTCAAGACCTGTTGAGGAAATTGACTCTAAAATAATTACTCTTCTTGAAGATATGGCAGATACAATGTATTACACTCAGGGCGTTGGTCTTGCCGCACCTCAGGTTGGAATTTTGAAAAGAATTGCAGTAATAGATGTTGGTGATGGGTTAATAGAACTGATAAATCCTGAAATAATAGAAACATCAGGTGAGCAGACAGACAAAGAAGGATGCCTTAGTGTTCCGGGAAAATATGGCTTGGTTTCAAGACCGTATAAGGTTACTGTAAGAGCCACGGACAGAGACGGCAATCTTTTCGAGATGACAGGCGAGGGACTTCTTGCCAGAGCATTTTGTCACGAAATAGAACATCTTGATGGGTATCTTTTTGTGGATAAAGTAACAGAATATGTAGAGGTTGATGATTGATGAAAATTATGTTTATGGGTACACCTGACTTTGCGGTGGTATCTTTAAAAGCACTCTTTGAAGCAGGACATGAAATATGCGCAGTTGTAACAATGCCTGACAAACCCAAAGGCAGAGGACACAAAATGGCGCATACACCTGTATATGAAGCAGCATCAGAATACGCAGTGACTGTATATACTCCTGAAAATCTCAAAAGAGAGACATTTGAAGAAATTTTAAAAAGTCACAACCCTGAGGTTATAGTTGTTGTTGCATATGGAAAGATTTTGCCTGAATATGTGCTTTCATTTCCAAAATACGGTTGTATCAATGTTCACGGATCACTTCTTCCGAAATACCGGGGTGCAGCACCGATTCAACGTTCCATAATTGATGGATGTAAAGTGACAGGCATCACAACAATGTATATGGAAAAAGGGCTTGACACAGGAGATATGCTTTTGAAAGAAGAGGTTGAAATCACAGATGAAGACAACTTTGAAACCCTTCACGATAAATTGGCAAAAACAGGAGCAATGCTCATTGTAAAAACTCTTGAGTCTTTGAAAAACGGAACCTGTATTCCTGAAAAACAAAATGACGATGAGTCCTGTTATGCTCATATGATAACAAAGGAAACCTGTCTTATTGACTGGTCAAAAGATGCATTTTCAATTCATAACCAGATAAGAGGTCTTTCACCTTTCCCGAAAGCCTTCACATATTTCAATTCAAAACAAATGAAGATTCTTTCCTCTGCCGTTTCAAATAAAAATCATAATGATATATGCGGTAAGGTTCTGGAAGTTTCAAAAGATTCGTTCACCGTTTCCTGCGGAAATGGAACAACACTTGAAATATATTCCATTCAGCCGGAAGGGAAAAAAATTATGAGTGTAAGTGATTATCTTAAGGGTAATTCAATCGATGTAAATACAAAATTAGGAGTGATTGTCTGATGTTTGGCTACTATGGTATTGACTATACTTATATCATCTTTATTTTGCCTGCAATTGTAATTTCGCTTATTGCACAAATGAGGGTTACATCAACCTTTGGAAAGTATAATAAAATTCAGAATTCAAGAAATATGACAGGTTCTCAGGTTGCAAGAAAAATACTCGACCAAAACGGTCTTTCATCCGTTGTAGTAGAGCATGTTCCCGGAAATCTTTCAGACCATTATGATCCCACATCGAGAACCCTCAGGCTTTCAGATTCGGTGTATTCTTCATCGTCTGTTGCATCCCTTGGTGTTGCGGCACACGAATGTGGTCATGCCATTCAGCATGCAAAAGGTTATGCACCTCTTAAAGCACGTCATAGCGTATATCCTGTGGTCAGATTTTCTTCCGCTGCATCCACACCACTTATAATCCTCGGACTTATAGTAAATACCCCTGCACTTTTGTATCTTGGAATAATTCTGTTTTCAGCAGTTGTAGTTTTTCAACTTATAACTTTGCCCGTCGAATTTAATGCCAGCAAAAGAGCACTTGCAATACTCGAAGATAACAATTTTCTTGATTATGATGAAGTCAGAAGTGCAAAAAAAGTTCTGAGCGCTGCCGCTATGACATATGTTGCGTCTGCACTAATGTCAATAATGCAGATTTTAAGACTTTTGGTTCTTGCGGGTAACAGGAGAGACAGATGAGCAATCTTCCAAGAAAAAAAGCAGTAATGATGCTTTTGAAAATCGAAAAAGATTCTGCCTATATTAATATAGAAATGAACGGTTTAAGAAAAAGCGGAGAATATGATGAAAAAGACATCCGCTTTATCGGTGAACTTGTAAATGGTGTTATAAAGAGAAAAATAACTCTTGATCACATCATTTCCACTCATTCATCCATAAAACTAAAAAAGATAGCACCCTTTGTTCTTAATGTTTTGAGAATCGGTGTATATCAGATAGTATTTATGGATAAGGTTCCTGACAGTGCTGCTGTTAATGAATGTGTAAAACTTGTCAAAAAATCATCTGTATACAAATCTGCGTCTTTTGTAAATGCCATTCTTCGCTCGGTTAAAAGGGAAGATTTTGAAAAGATTTCAAATGATGGAGAGACAGGACTTTCCCTTAAGTATTCATTTCCTGAGTGGATGGTTAAAAGATGGCTTGAACGCTACGGAAAAGAGTTTACCGAGGAACTTTTGAAATCTTTGAATGACAAAAGCAAACTTTGCATACGAAGAACCAATAAATATACGGAAGCCGAATTTGAAAAAATGCTGTCTGCAGAGGGAACGGAATTTGAAAAAGTCCTTTTCACGGGTTTTCCTGAATTTGACAGATGCTACACACTTTCTCCGCCAAAGACTTTAGAGAATCTTGAATCATTTAAAAACGGAGCATATTATATACAGGATTCTGCTGCAGCTTTTGCATCATACATACTTTGTCCTGAAGAAAATCAGACGGTTTTGGATATGTGCGCAGCACCCGGTGGAAAAAGTCTCTACATTTCTGACTTAATGGAAAACACAGGTAGGATAATTTCCTGTGACATATATGAACACAAACTCGAACTAATAAAGAAAAATGCCGAGAAATACAGATGTACAAACATAGAACCCCTTCTTTTGGATGCAACTGTATATAACAAAGAATTCAAAGAAAAAGCAGACAGAGTTTTGTGTGATGTCCCTTGTTCAGGACTTGGAATAATAAGAAAAAAACCTGATATCAGATATTCAAGAAAAGAAGAAGACATAGAGTCTCTTTCACTCATTGGTTCAAAAATTCTTGAAAATGCATCGAAATATCTGAAAAAAGGCGGGATACTGGTCTTTTCAACTTGTACCATTGAACCTGAAGAAAATGAGGAGATTGTAGAAAAATTTCTCCTTGAACACAAGGATTTTGAAGTATATCCATTTGGTGAGAAAAAATATCCATACAAAACATTTTATCCAAATATAGACGGTACAGACGGTTTTTTTGTCTGCCGCATGAAAAAGAACGGTGGAGAATAAATGACAAACTTAAGAGATTTAAGTTATAAAGAACTTGAAGAAGTCATAATTTCATACGGCGAAAAAAAGTTTCGCTCATCCCAAATTTGGGACTGGCTGACAAAGGGTGTGTCATCCTATGATGAAATGCTCAATGTTCCCTTGTCTTTAAAAGAAAAACTTAAAGAAGAATATTTTCTTTGTGGGCTTGAAACTGTGAAAAAACTCGAGTCAAAAATAGACGGAACCAAAAAGTATCTTTTCCGTCTTTATGACGGAAATATGGTTGAAACCGTCGTGATGTATTATAAACACGGCATAACTGTGTGCATCTCATCTCAGGTTGGATGTGCAATGGGATGTAAGTTCTGTGCATCAACTATTGGCGGTCTTGTAAGAAGTTTAACTCCGGGCGAAATTTTGGAACAGGTGATATATGCACAAAAAGATATTGGTGAAAGAATATCAAACATCGTTATGATGGGGATAGGTGAACCGCTGGCAAATCTTGGAAATGTGAAAAAGTTTCTTGAAATTGTAAACTTTGAAAAGGGACTTAACATCGGCTACAGACACATTTCTCTTTCAACCTGTGGAATTGTACCGGGGATTTATGAACTGGCAAAACTCAAACTCCCCATAACCCTTTCCATATCTCTTCATGCAACTACAAATGAATCAAGAAGTTCAATAATGCCTGTAAATAACACCTACAAAATAGAAGAACTGATAGAGGCGTGCAGACATTATCAGAAGGAATGTTCAAGAAGAATTAGTTTTGAGTATGCGATAATAAAAGGTGTGAACGACACTTTGAAAGATGCTGACAATCTTTTGAAAATCTTAAAAGGTATAATGTGTCACGTCAATGTCATACCTGTAAATAATGTTGAAGAAAACAGTTTTGAAAAGCCTGATCCCAAAAAGATAAAAGACTTTTGCTCTCATCTTGAGTCCCACGGCATAACTGCCACAGTGAGGCGGGAACTTGGCAGCGACATAAATGCTTCCTGTGGTCAACTCAGGAAGAATAATCTGTAAGGGAGTGATATTGTGATTTTTTACGGTATTTCCGATGTGGGTAAAATAAGAAAAGATAATGAAGATTCTTACTACACAAAGGCATTTGATGAAAAACATATGATTGCAATTGTAGCGGACGGAATGGGAGGACATATCGGCGGAAAACAGGCAAGCAAAATTGCCGTAGACTTCATTGCAGAATACTTTGATTCCAATATGGAGAAAATTATTGGCTATACTTCCCGAAAAATTAAACAGGCTATGATTGACTGCGTAAAAGGTGCAAATAAAAAGGTCTATGATTTTTCAAAGGAAAACCCTGAATTTTCGGGGATGGGTACGACAATAGTTGTATGCTACATATCAGACGATAAAATCTATGCGGTGAGTGCCGGTGACAGCAGACTATACATTATAAATGACAGTATCAAGCAGGTAACGCGCGATCACTCACTTATAAATGAACTTCTTGAAATGGGAATGATATCTGTTACTCAGGCAAAAAATCATCCAAAAAAGAATATAATTACAAAAGCAGTCGGATCTGAAGAATCAATTGAACCGGATATACATACCGAAAAATTTGGTGTCGGAGATACGATTCTTTTGTGCACAGATGGGCTTACAAATATGATTGAAAATGAAAATATAACCGAAATTATAAATTCAGGCTCTGAACTTTCACAATGTGTAAATACTCTTGTGGAACAGGCAAAAAAGAACGGCGGCAATGATAATATCACGGTAGTTATTATCAGACAGGATAAGGGTGGTGAAGTGTAATGATCGGGAAGATATTGGGCAAAAGATATGAACTTCTTGAAGAAATCGGAAAAGGTGGAATGGCATATGTCTATAAGGCAAGATGCGTTCTTTTAAACAGGATTGTTGCTGTAAAAATATTGAGAGATGATTTAGAGGGTGGAGATGAGTTTCTCACTCGTTTTAACACCGAAGCCCAGGCTGCAGCAAGTCTAACTCATCCGAATATTGTTTCCATATTTGATGTTGGTGTGGATGAGGGAATGCACTACATTGTTATGGAGTATGTTGACGGAATAACACTAAAGGAATACATCAAAGATAAACAAAAGCTTTCATATACAGAAGCTCTTGACATTGCATATCAGATATGTGATGCTCTGCAGGCTGCTCATGACAAAAACATAGTTCACAGAGATATTAAACCTCATAATATTCTGATTACCAGTGACAGAAATATTAAAGTTGCAGACTTTGGAATAGCAAGGTCTACAACAGGAACAACTCTTTCGAAAAATGAAGATATTTTAGGCTCTGTTCACTATATTTCACCTGAACAGGTAAATGGTATATCTGCAGATTATCGTTCTGATATATATTCACTTGGTATATGTCTTTATGAAATGATATCAGGAAAAGTCCCATTTGACGCCGAAACGCCGGTGGCTGTTGCAATGATGCAGACAGATTCTGAGCCGGAGCCTATTAAAGAGGTTGAAATTCCCGTATCTGTTCATCAGATAATTTTTAAAGCTATGTCAAAGATTCCTGATATGAGATACCAGAATGCATCGGAATTCAAAAACGATATGCTGAGCATTGTGGAGGATGTGCATTATCAGGTTCCTGATGGCGATTTTTATTACAAGCCGGATAATATAGATTTCGATGATTTACAAACCGATAACAATATTGGTATGTTTCGGAAAGTCACGGCTATAGTCGGAGGTTTTGTAACCGCTCTTTTGATTGTTTTAATCTCCATATTTATATACAATTACGTCAGAACAGCATCGCACTATTACGATGTTCCTGAACTTGTTGGTAAAACACTTGATGAGGCAGGTGTTATTTGTAAGGAGGCAGGTGTTTCTCTGGTTGTCAGCGATGAGGTTGAGAAAAAAGGATTTGAATCGGGCACAATTGTTTCACAAACCCCTGTAAAAAGCGAAAGAATAAAATCCGGTGATGTAATTAAGGTTATAATTAATAAAACAAACAGTTTTACTCTGGATGATTATACAGGAAAACAATATAAAAGTGTAAAAAAAGATCTAAAAGAGATTGGATATGAAACAGAAATTAATTTTGAGGAAAGCAAATTTGATAAAGATACTGTTTTAAGACAATCTCCCAAATCAGGAACAAAGCTCAAAAAAGGAGACACCGTAACTCTCTATGTAAGCAATGGCGCAAGTCGTAACGAAAATCTTGTTACAGTACCAAGTTTGGACGGAAAGACATATAAAGAGGCGAAAAGAATTCTTGAAGAATCTGATCTATCTGTTGGGACCATAAGCGGAGTCCAAAACCCATCTGACGATGATCGTGTCATTTCACAAAACATTCCGTATACAAGTAAGGTGAAAAGAGGAACGGCAGTAGGAATCAGTCTGAGAGAAATAGAATCAGACAGTAAATCGAATGAGAAAACTGACTATGAATATGAGTCAGATGACGATTCGGACGCATCAGAAAAAACAGATGATTCTTATAGTGATTCCGGAGAAGATAATAATGAGTATTGAAAAAGGGAAAATAGTAAAGGGCATAGGCGGGTTTTACTATGTCAAAACAGAAACTTCGGTCGTAGAGTGCAGAGCCAGAGGAAAATTCAGAAATGATAGCGTTTTGCCATATGTTGGAGATAACGTTCAGATTAGTGTTAATGATGACAACACCGGTTATGTTGTGTCAATAGATGAAAGAAAAAATTGTTTCATACGTCCGCCTATTGCAAATATTGATAAACTTCTTATTGTAGCATCATTGGTAGACCCCGAACCGGACACTTTGTTTATTGATAAGATGCTTGTGTGTGCTGAAGTAAACAATGTGGAAGTGGCAATTTGTTTTAGCAAATCCGATCTTTCTGACAATGAGAAAAAATATACTGACATATATACTTCAACCGGATATAAAGTTTTTCTGACCAGCGCAATAAATGATTCCGGAATGGGAAAAGTGTATGAGTTTATGAAAGACTGTACACTTGCAGTCTGTGGTTTTTCAGGGGTGGGGAAATCTACGCTTCTTAATTCTCTGACGGGACTTTCAAGTTTTGAAACGGGAGAGATAAGCCGGAAATTAAACAGAGGCAAGCACACAACACGTCACGTTGAACTTGTGGAATATGAAAAAGACTCATATATAGCAGACACACCGGGTTTTAGTATGCTTGAACTTCCCGCTGATTTGGAATCTGATATGTTGATTGATTATTTCCCTGATTTAAAAAAACATTCTGGAGATTGCAAGTTTTCGGATTGCAGTCACACATCTGATAAGTTTTGCTCAGTATATGATGCACTTATAAAAGGAGAGATTTCTGAATCAAGATACGAAAATTATAAATATCTGTACAATGAAATACAAAATCGTAAAAACTACCGATAAAAATTAAAGGAGATCAGTTATGATTATTTTGTCACCGTCAATACTTTCTGCAGATTTTGCAAATCTTGAAAGGGACGTAAAAAAAGTGTGTGATGCAGGAGCCGAGTATGTCCATGTCGATGTTATGGACGGACACTTTGTTCCGAACATTACAATCGGACCTTGCGTCGTTGAATCTTTACGAAAGGTAACGGATAAGATTTTAGATGTTCATTTAATGATAGAGAATCCTCTTGAATATGCAGAAGCCTTTCTTAAGGCAGGAGCGGACATCATCACCATTCATCACGAAACATCACCTGATATTGATGAGATATATGCACTGACTCAGAAGTACGGAAAAAAACTTTGCGTATCTTTAAATCCACCGACACCTGTGGAGGTTCTTGATCAATATGCCGATAAAGTTGATATGTTTCTTGTGATGAGTGTAAATCCCGGCTTTGGCGGACAGTCATTTATAGAATCAAGTCTTGATAAAATCAGATATCTGAGAAAAAAATATCCGGATATTGACATAGAGGTAGATGGTGGAATAAAACTTGATAATGTAAATAAAGTTATAGATGCAGGAGCAAATGTAATAGTAGCAGGTTCTGCGGTTTTCTGTGCAGAAGACCCTGAACAGACCGTAAAACAGTTTATGGGAGAAAAAGTTTAATGAGAGCAGTTATAATTTCCAATGGAATAATTGAGAATTATGAATACTTCAAAAGGAAAATAAAGGAAGATGATTTTGTAATTTGCGCTGACGGTGCAATTAAACATTGTATTAATATGCATGTTGTCCCTAATCTCTGGATAGGAGATTTTGATTCTTGTGACAATGAGGAATATACACAAAAGTATTCATATTTGAAGTCAGTTCCGGTGATTTCGTTGAATCCTCAAAAAGATGAAACAGACACACACTATGCATGTAATGTAGCCATAGAAAAAGGGTGTACTGATATTCTTATAATCGGAGCTCTTGGGAAGAGAATGGATCATGCCATAAGTAATATCGGTCTTTTGGAACATCTTTTATCTCGTGGAATTAATGGGAGAATTGAGGATGAACATAATACCATCAGTGTTTTTTCTGACACGTATATTTCTGAAGCTGACAGGAAATATATATCTCTTATTCCTCTTGACAAAGAAGTCAACGTAAAAAAAACAGATGGATTGTTATATCCTTTGGAAAATCACATTATGAAAAGAGGATATTCTTTAGGTATAAGCAATGAAAAGAAAAAAAACAGCATAGTTATTACACTCACATCAGGGACTATGCTTGTTATAGAATCAGAAGATTAACCCTAACGATAAACACACGGTGATAGAAATGAATATGAAAAATACAGATCAAAGAGAAAACATATATGATGATTCGTATGAAGGCGACTATGAATACAATTATGAGAATGAATATGAATGTGATGACAAAGACTTATATGAATATAATGAGACTCATGAATCTTTAAATAATCACAAAAAGAAGAAAAAAAGGATATTCCTGAAAATTATAGGCATAATTATCATGATTTTTATATCTATAATAATTTTTTTACTTGCTTTTGGTTGGATATCATCCTTGACTGTACCTGAAGAAACCAATTTTCTAATTATGGGAACAGATCAGGAGGGAAGTCGCACAGATACTCTGATGTTTTGTACATATAACAAAGAAAACGGAAAGATCAGCATAATCTCAATCCCAAGAGATACATATGTGACGGTAGATGATGAAACATATGAAAAAATGAGGGAATCATATCCTGAACCCGGATCAAAATCTATGAAAATAAACACTGTCCATCATTTTGGCGGAGAAGAGTACGGCGTGGAAATGATTGTTGATCAGGTTGAAGTGCTTATGGGCAGAAATGTAGATTTTTACGCTAAGATTGATTTTGATATGTTCAGATATATCATTGATTCTGTTGGAGGCATAGAGTTCTATGTACCGCAGGATATGAAATATTGTGATCCTTATCAGAATCTCAATATTGATCTTAAAGAAGGACTACAGACTCTTGACGGAGAAATGGCAGAACAACTGGTACGCTATAGGAGCGGTTATGCAAATGCAGACCTTGGGAGAGTGGATGTTCAGCAGCAGTTTATGAAAGCGTTCATATCACAGACTCTTTCAAAAGGAAAGATTCTTTCCAATCCCGGAGTATACTTTAATGTTCTCTTTAAGTATAATTATGTTGAAACAAATGCAGGACTTTTTGATGCTCTTTCTTATGCATTTCTTCTGGGAGGTATAGATACAGACAACATTGAAACTCAGACTCTTCCGGGCAATCCTTCGTATAAATCGGGACAATCCGTATATATTGCTGATGAATCAGCAATCAAAGAATTGTTTGAATAGAAAAAATTACACAAAATCCAGTTATATTTGTGAAAAATTTCTTGCGTAAATTTAAAAATAAGACTATTATTTCCTTGACAAAAACAAACCAATATGATAATATTAATAAGATAAGTTTTTATTGTTTTGGAAGGAGATAACAAAGGATGACAGCAAAAATAAGCATGTCAAAACAGCATACTTGCAAACCTTGCTATGACAGCACTATTTTTGTTTCTCAAATCTCTTCCTTAACTCATCTTTTTAGTTTTAAAAATAATTTATTTCCCGATTATTCAATGTTTTAATCAATATTGATTTATCGGGTTTTTTTTCGCAAAGGTGAATAGTCGCAAAAATATCAGGAGGTTATTAATATGGCAAAGAGAACAGACATCAAAAAAATACTTATAATTGGTTCAGGCCCCATTATTATCGGTCAGGCAGCTGAATTTGACTATGCAGGAACACAGGCCTGCCTTGCTCTTAAAGAGGAAGGATATGAAGTGGTTCTTTGTAACTCAAACCCTGCAACAATTATGACGGATACTACAATTGCCGATAAGGTATATATGGAACCCTTGACACTTGAATATGTTGCCAAGATTTTGAGATATGAACGTCCTGATGCCATTGTTCCCGGAATTGGCGGACAAACAGGTCTTAACCTTGCCATGCAACTTGAGAAAAAAGGGGTACTCAAGGAGTGCGGAGTTGAACTTCTCGGCACAAGCAGTGAAAGTATCGAAAGGGCAGAAGACAGAGAACTTTTCAAGGAACTTTGTCAGTCAATCGGAGAGCCTACAATTCCTTCTGAAATAACATATTCTCTTGACGAAGCAAAAAAAGCAGCAAAAGAAATAGGATACCCTGTTGTGCTCAGACCTGCATTCACCCTCGGCGGAACAGGCGGCGGATTTGCATATAACGAGGAAGAACTTGTGGAAATCGGTCTTAATGCTTTCAAACTTTCACCTGTTCATCAGGTGCTTATTGAAAAGAGCGTAAAAGGATACAAAGAAATAGAGTTTGAAGTAATGCGTGATTCAAATGACCATGCCATAACCATTTGCGGTATGGAAAACATTGATCCTGTCGGCGTGCACACGGGAGACTCACTTGTTGTTGCTCCCATACTCACTCTCAATGACAAAGACCTTAAGATGTTAAATGACAGTGCAATAAAAATTATCCGCGAACTCAAAATTGAAGGCGGATGTAATGTTCAGTTTGCACTCAATCCCGAAACCAGTGAATATTATCTCATAGAGGTTAACCCCAGAGTATCACGTTCTTCAGCCCTTGCATCCAAGGCAAGCGGATACCCCATTGCAAAAGTTACTGCGAAAATTGCAGTTGGTATGGCACTTGAAGATATTCAGATTGCAAACACCAATGCGGCATTTGAACCTGACCTTGACTATATTGTTGCAAAACTCCCCAGATTCCCATTTGATAAATTTGCATCTGCTCCCAACACTCTCGGAACACAGATGAAAGCAACAGGGGAAGTAATGGGAATAGGTTCAAACCTTGAAGAATGTCTTCTCAAATCTGTACGTTCACTTGAAATCGGAGCATGCCATTTCCATCTTCCGAAATTTGATACAATGAGCACAGATGAACTCAAAATCTATCTTAAAGAATTCAAAGATGACAATATTTTTGCCGTAGCAGAACTTATCCGTCGCGGCATAGGTGTTGATGAACTTCATGACATAACCAAAATTACATCATACTTCCTTGAATCCATCAAAAAGATTGTTGATATGGAAAATGTTCTCAAAGAAAACAAGGGCAATCTTGACGTATTAAAGAGTGCCAAGAAGATGGGATTCGGAGATAAATTCATTGCAAAACTCTGGGATATGAATGAAATTGATGTATATAATACCCGAAAAGAAAACAAACTCTTCCCCGTATACAAAATGGTGGATACTTGCCACACAAATGCATATATTCCATATTTCTATTCTTCATATTCCGGTGAAAATGCGTCAAAACTCACCAATAAGAAAAAAATAGTTGTTCTTGGAGCAGGACCCATTCGTATCGGTCAGGGTGTTGAATTTGACTATTCCACAGTTCATGCCGTAACCACCATAAAGAAATCAGGTTATGAAGCAATCATCATCAATAATAACCCCGAAACTGTTTCAACAGACTATACAACAGCTGATAAACTCTATTTTGAACCTCTTACTCCTGAGGATGTAATGAACATAATCGAGTTTGAAAAACCCGAAGGTGTAATTGCATCTCTTGGCGGTCAGACAGCAATCAATCTTGCGCAGCCCCTTATGGAAAGAGGAGTAAAAATTATAGGAACTGACTGCGAAGCCATAGAGCGCGCGGAAAACCGTGACAGTTTTGAAAAAATTCTTGAAAAACTGCACATTCCCCAGCCAAAGGGTAAGGCAGTAACAAATATTGAAGATGGCATAAAAGCCGCAACCGATATTGGCTATCCTGTGCTTGTACGTCCAAGTTTCGTTCTTGGCGGAAGAGCGATGCAGATTGTTGCAAATGAAGAACAACTTCGTCAATATCTCAAAACAGCCGTAGAAATTGACGAGGACAAGCCTGTACTCGTTGATAAATATATTAAAGGAAAAGAAGTAGAGGTAGATGCAATCTGCGATGGAAAAGATGTTTTTGTTCCCGGTATTATGGAACTTGTTGAAAGAACAGGTGTTCACAGCGGTGACTCCATAAGCGTATATCCATCCTTCAGCATTTCCGATAAAGTCAAGGGAATCATCCTTGAATATGCAAAAAAACTTGGCCTTGGAATCGGCATAGTAGGGCTTTATAATATTCAGTTCATCGTTGATGAAAAAGAAGATGTATATATAATTGAGGTTAATCCCCGTTCATCAAGAACTGTTCCTTTCCTTTCAAAATCAACAGGCTATAGCCTGGCTGATATTGCAACCGAGGTGATTATGGGCAAATCCCTCAAGGAACAGGGCATATTCAATATCTATCCTAAAGAGAAAAAACGTTGGTACGTTAAAGTTCCTGTATTTTCATTTAATAAAATCAAAGGTCTTGATGCATACCTTTCACCTGAAATGAAATCAACCGGAGAAGCAATCGGCTATGATGATAAACGTAACCGAGCTCTCTATAAAGCACTTCAGGCATCGGGAATGAAACTTCAGAATTACGGAACCGTATTTGCAACAATTGCAGATAAAGATAAGGCAGAGGCACTTCCTCTCATAAGACGTTTCTATAATCTCGGATTCAACATTGAAGCAACATGCGGAACTGCAGCATTTCTCAAAGAAAATGGAATAAGAACTCATGTTTTAAGAAAACTTCATGAAGATGAAAATGAGATTTATGATGCTTTAAGGAGCGGACATATTGCCTATGTGATAAACACCCGTGATGAAGGAAGTGTAGGACAGGCAAGTGACGGATATGTCATAAGAAATTTTGCAACAGAAAATAACGTTACAATCTTCACAAATCTTGATACCGTAAATGTAGTTTTAGATGTTCTTGAAGAAACCACACTTACCATATCCACAATTGATTCTTGATAAAGGAGAAAAACTATGAACATATATAAAGTTAATTCAGTAAACGAACTGATTGAAGGAAATTCATATGTCGGCAGAGGCATAATTCTCGGGAAAACTCCTGACGGCAAAAAGGCTTGCAGTGCATATTTTATTATGGGAAGAAGTGCAAATAGCCGTAATCGTATTTTCACAAACAAAAACGGAGAGATTTTCACAGAGCCTTTTGACGCATCAAAAGTTGAAGATCCAAGCCTCATAATTTATGCGGCAATCCGCAAATTTGAGAACAAACTTATTGTAACAAACGGTGATCAGACAGATACAATCTATGAGGGTCTCAAAAACGGAGAATCTTTCACTCAGGCACTCACAAAGCGTGAATTTGAGCCCGATAGCCCTAATTTCACACCAAGAATCAGCGGTATGATAACCTTTGGAGAAGATGATTTCACCTATGAAATGAGCATACTTAAAAGTGCTGATGAAACAGGAAGCGCTTGCAACAGATATTCATTCAGTTATCCTTCAATTGCCGGTCTTGGTCATTTTATCCATACATACGTTTGTGACGGAAACCCGATTCCCACATTCCAGGGCGAGCCTGAACGTATGGCAATGTGTGATGATATAGAAACCTTCACACAAGATATCTGGGATTCACTTGATGCAGACAACAAAATTTCTCTTTATGTCCGCTATACCGACATTGTAAGCGGAGAAATTGAAGAAAGATTAATCAATAAAAATAATTAAGGAGGCACAATATGAAAGAATTTGAACTCAAATACGGATGTAATCCCAATCAGAAACCTGCAAAAATATTTATGGCAGACGGTTCTGAACTTCCTATAGAAATTCTTGCAGGAAGACCGGGATATATAAATTTTCTTGATGCTTTCAACAGTTGGCAACTCGTTAAAGAACTTAAAACCATACTTGGACTTCCTGCCGTAACTTCTTTTAAGCATGTAAGTCCGACATCTGCAGCAGTTGGTATAAAACTATCAGACAAACTTAAAAAAGCATGCTTTGTTGATGATATTGAAGGACTTGACGATTCACCTCTTGCGTGTGCATATGCAAGAGCAAGAGGAACGGATAGAATGTGTTCCTTCGGTGATTGGGTGGCACTTTCCGATGTGTGTGATGCTACAACAGCAAAGTTGATAAAAAGAGAAGTGTCTGATGGCGTAATTGCTCCCGGATATACAGACGAGGCACTTGAAATTCTTAAACAAAAAAGAAAAGGCAACTATAACATTGTAAAAATTGATCCTGACTATGTACCTGCTGAAATTGAACACAAACAGGTTTTTGGAATAACTTTTGAACAGGGCAGAAACAATTTTGAAATTAACCGTGAACTTCTTTCAAACATTGTAACTGAAAATAAAAATCTTCCCGAAGAAGCGGTCAGAGATCTCATAATTGCTCTCATCACTTTGAAATACACACAGTCAAACTCAGTTTGCTATGCAGTAGATGGTCAGGCAATCGGTGTTGGTGCAGGTCAGCAGTCAAGAATTCACTGCACAAGACTTGCAGGATCGAAGGCAGACACTTGGTTTTTACGTCAGCATGAAAAAGTGTTGAATCTTCCTTTCCTTCCAACAATGGGAAGACCTGAAAGGGATAATGTTATAGATGGATATATCAATCAGAATGAGGAAGACGTATGTGCAGAAGGTATATGGCAGAAGTATTTCTCAGTGAAACCTGAACCTCTTACAAAAGATGAAATAGATTCATATCTTGCATCCATCGACGGAGTTTCACTTGCATCGGATGCATTCTTCCCATTTGATGATAACATCAAAAGAGCATTAAAGAGCGGTGTGAAATATATTGCAGAACCCGGCGGATCAATCCGTGATGATGCGGTAATTGATTGCTGTAATAAAAATGGCATTGTATGTTCATTTACCGGAATGAGGCTTTTCCATCATTAATATAGTTGGGTACAACAAAAATAGGGAATGATAATCTTTTACGGTTTATCATTCCCTGAATTTATTTATTGAATATTTCCTATTCTCCGGATATTGGTGCGTCAATTATTCTTCTGCTTCTTCGTTGGACACTTAAAACAAGACCTATTGCAATAAGATTTGTAACAACAGAAGAACCGCCATAGCTGAATAGTGGGAGAGGAATACCTGTGACAGGCATAAGTCCGACACACATACCGATATTTTCAAATGTGTGAGCAAGGAACATACACGAAACACCTATGCATATGTATGAACCAAATTTATCTTCTGAATTTCTTGCAATATAAATGCATCTCAGAACAAGCGCAAAAAGAAGAAAAGCAACCAAAAGACAACCAATAAATCCTAATTCTTCACCAATAACAGAGTATATGAAATCAGTATGTTTTGCGGGCAAATATCCCAGTTGTGTTTGTGTCCCCTGACCGATACCTTTCCCGGAAAATCCTCCTGATCCTATTGCAATTTTTGATTGCATTACGTGATATCCTGCATTTAATGGGTCGGATTCGGGATTAAAAAGCACTCTAATTCTATTTTTTTGGTATTCTGCCAAAAAATTCCACAATATCGGAATTGCTGATGCTATAATTATGCCGGTACCTGCGATGTATTTCCATGAAATATTGGCTGCAAAAAGAATTCCGGCAAATATTACGAGGAACACCATCATTGTACCAAAGTCCGGCTGAAGCAATATCAGTAAAATGAAAACAGATGCATGCAGTATTAGCTTAAATATATTTTTCGGTCTGTTAAGTTCGTCACCAAAACCTGAAACAGCCTTTGAAAAAGTTATAATGAAACCAATTTTCACGATTTCAGACGGCTGAATTCCAATTGGACCGAATCTTATCCAACTCTTACTGCCTGTGTCCTCACGTCCGGTACCGATAATGAGTACGGCAATGAGAAACAGTGTGCAAAGTACATATATGAGTTTTGATAATTTTTTGTATTTGTTATAATCTATTTTCCCTACAATTGCCATTAAAATTAAACCTGCAACGGATGCAAAACTTTGAATTAATACAAATGACGAAGAGCCGCCTTCATATGCTTTGACTGCACTTTTTATAGCAAAAACTCCAAATATAACACAGCATAATGTTATTATAATCAATATAAAATCGTACTTTTCTGATCTTTTTCCAAGATTATTGTTCATATTTTTCACCTAATACTTTTTAAACTATAAATATTATAACAGAAATTTGCGAAAATACAAGGTATTAACACACAATTTACAAAAATTTGCTTGCATTTATTATGAGTATATATTAAAATATATGTATATTGTCTAATATCAGTTTGGAGAAAATGTTGTGTTTGGATTTATAAATATATATAAAGATGAACTTAAAATAAAAGAGTATGATTTGTTTCGTTCATATTATTGCGGTCTTTGCAAAGCCCTTGGAAAAAGATACAGTCAGGTTGTGAGACTGGGCTTAAGTTATGATATGACTTTTCTTGCAATTTTGGCAGATTCTCTGAATGATAAGGCACCTAAAGTGTCAAAAGAGGGATGTATTAAAAAAAGAGGTAAAAGAAATTTTTGCATTGAAAATCCTTCAATAAATTTTAGCGCTGATGCATCGGTAATACTTGCGTACCATAAGCTTAAAGATGATTTGAAGGACAATCATAGTATAAAAGCATTTGCAGGAATAATTGCATATTATTCTAGTTTTAAAAAGGCTTCAAAAAAACATCCAGATATGTCATTAATGATTGCAAACAATCTCAAGAAATTGTCTGAATATGAAGAAGATTTATGTCCTGAAATTGATATAGTTGCTGATCCATTTGCACAGATATGTGCCAATATGTTCAAGTGTTGCCATGAATCACTATATCAATTGGGATATAATGTGGGAAGACTGATATATATATTTGATGCCTATAAAGATATCACTGATGATTTAAAAAGCGGGAGTTACAATCCATATATATGTAAGTTTGGAAAGGAATGTATGAATAGTGACAGTTTTAAAAAAGGTGTAATGGGATCTTTAAATATGACTTTGACTGCGATATCAGATTCATACAGTGAATTGAAATTATATAAAAACAAAGAAATTTTAGATAATATAATATATCTTGGATTAAGATATGAATATGATAAAACGTTTAGTTCTAACGGAGGTAAAAAATGACAGATCCATACAAAATTTTAGGGGTAACGCCAACGAGTACAGAAGATGAAATTAATACTGCGTACAGAAACTTGGTGAAACAGTATCACCCTGACAAATATGTTGGCAATCCTCTTGCTGAGCTTGCCGCAGAGAAGATCAAAGAAATCAATGCCGCATATGATCAGATTATGAATAACAGGAAACAGTCTACCGGTCAGAATCAATCTTATGGATATTCTGATAACAATCAAAACGAGAATTCGGATTTCCGGAAAGTTCGTATGCTTATTAATTCAGGAAGAATTATTGAGGCAGAGAGTCTTTTGAATTCTATACAAGTGCGTGATGCCCAGTGGCATTTCCTTATGGGAATGGTTATGAAGAAAAAAGGTTGGTATGATATGGCTTATCAACATTTTGAGAGGGCAGCATCTCAGGATCCATCCAATATGGAATATCGTATGGCAAGGGATAATATGGGATATAGTGGCATGCAGTACCGCAATGTAGGCAATATGGGGGGATACAATGACAGCTGTTGTGATGGTTGTCAGACACTCATTTGCGCTGATTGTTGCTGTGAAATGTGCGGTGGAAATTTAATTCCCTGTATTGGATGCAGATAAGGGGGCGTTGAAAATTAAAACCAATAAAGTTTCCGGTGGCGGCATATGCGCGGCACTTTGTACAGTCCTTTTATATATGTCAACAATTTTGCCGGCAAAGGTAGCGTTTCTTTTTGCCACTTCTATAGTAATGGGGATTTGCATTTTGAGATATAAATCTCTTGCAGCTTTTTTGACATATTTTGCAGCTTCTGCAATTAGTCTGTTCCTTGCTCCAAAATGTGCGGGATATTATATAGTCCTGTTTGGAATATATCCGATTTTTAAGTTGTATATTGAAAGGATCGGCAACATTTATGCAGAGTATGTGGTAAAGTTCGTGATATGGAATATACACCTCACGGGACTTTATATTGTTTTGAATGCGCTCGGTCAGGGAGAACTTCTCAATATTGCAACAGTTTGGATGTGGATTTGCGGTATTGTGTTGATGGTGATTTATGATCTTGTGTTCGGAATAGTTATTAACGCATTCTACAGCACATATTCAAAATATTTGTAATGAGGTGACATACATGGTTAATGTGGAAAAAGTTTTATGTGAAAAGTTCGGAAATATGGTTAAAGTTTCTGATGAAAAGGTAGAACTTTTCGTAAGCGTAGATTATGGTCCCAGAATTTTAAAAGCAGGAATCATAGGCAGAACGAATTTTATGAAGCAAGACACTAAAGAATCAATGGTAAGCCAACTCGGACAGTCCAAATTTAAAGATGATTTGTTCAAAAACCGTGGCGGTCACAGATTTTGGATAAGTCCTGAAGCCTTTCCAAGAACCTATTACCCCGACAATGAACCTGTGGAGTATAAGATAACCGAAACGGGAGTGGAATTAATTCC
The DNA here is from genome assembly GCA_015069015.1 of Oscillospiraceae bacterium. Taxonomy (GTDB): domain Bacteria; phylum Bacillota; class Clostridia; order UMGS1810; family UMGS1810; genus RGIG1828. Next base: position 1,237 of record SVJK01000028.1, on the reverse strand, counting down.
TCCATGTCAGGTGGCAAATGAACTTCAGTTAAAAATCAGAATTACACTTGACGATAAAACTCATAAATACACAATTGAACATTTTGTTACAAACGAGGGTTACTGGCCGAAAAAACTTGCAATATGGCCCATAACTGTTGTAGCGGAGAACGGAGTTGAACTTATTCCTCAAAATACAAAAAATACACATCTTTTGCCCAACAGAGTTTTTGCCATGTGGCCCTATTCAAAATATACTGACTCAAGACTTACAATAGGGGACAGTTACATTTATCTCAAGCAGGATCCTTCTGTAAAACAATCATTCAAACTCGGACTGTTCCAGGAGTTCCCCTGGGCGGCATATTTCCTTGGCGGAGATATGTTTGTTAAGGAATATACTTCACTCGAAGGAAAAGAATATCCTGATTTCGGATGCTCATATGAATCCTACACAAACGCTGAGATTCTTGAAATGGAAACTCTGAGTCCTTTACACAACCTTGAAAGTCAGGAAACTGTCAGCCACACGGAAGTATGGTCTTTTTATGAAAATGTCAATATTCCTGCAAGTGAAAAAGAAGCAGACGAACTTGCGGAAAAATATAATTTAAAATAAAGGAGAAATTAAAATGATTAAAGGAATTGAACACGTTGCAATTTTTGCAAACGACACAAAAAAACTTTCAGACTGGTATGTTGATATGTTTGAAGGAAAGATTGCATATGATAACGGAAAGGGTACATATTTTGTTGCATTTTCCGACAAATCAATGATTGAATTCTGCACAAGCACACCTGAAGCAAATGAACTCACAGACCTTGAAAAACCCGGAATCAGACACATTGCCATTGCAGTTGATGATTTTGAGGGAGCAGTAGCAAAGGTTAAGGCATCAGGTGTTGAAATCATAAAAGATGCAGATGTTAATGCAAGTGGCATAGGAACAATGTTTTTCAGAGATCCCGAAGGTAATATTCTCCACTTCATTTCTCGTCCCACACCTCTTGTATAAGTTTAAAATTTAATAATTAAACGAAAAAATGAGAAGAAACTTTTGTTGGTTTCTTCTCATTTTAATTTCATAAAGATTATACAAATCAGAGAACAATTTCTTTGTGTTCGTCGCTTGATTTATAAATCGCTTCCATAATGTTTTGTGTAAGAATGTTAACTTCAATACTTGAACGGTCATCTGTTGCTTTTCCTTTAACAGAGTCGATGAAAGCATCAATTTCATTCTGGAACAAGATCGGA
>SVJK01000027.1 GCA_015069015.1 Oscillospiraceae bacterium | reverse complement strand
GAAGCAATATTTCACGCCGGTCAGGTATTTCACAAATCCGAAGGATTTATTTCGTTGAAAAAAGCACCAATCTTGTATCAAGATTGATGCTTTTTTCTGAAGGAGAGGAAGGGATTCGAACCCTCGAAACGGTTTAAGCCGTTTACAGCATTTCCAATGCTGCGCCTTCAACCAGCTCAGCCACCTCTCCAAGCGACCCTGTTATTATACCAATAAATTAATTATATGTCAAGTATTTTTTTGAAAATAAATCGGTTTTTTTGAATCAAAAGATTTGCGGTTTACACTGTTTTATGCTATAATTGAAATGCGAAATGTTTAAATTGAAAAAATGTATGATGTTACAATCAAAAGTTAGTTTTACTTTGTCTGATTCTCATTTTTTCCCAGCTTATAAATCCGTAAAGGTCATTTGCAAAAAAGGCAACAAAGCATACGACAACCGAGATATATCGCACATCTTGTATACTTGCAAGAATCCACAAAATAATCAGGATAATATCGTTTGCTGCATATGCAACAGCAAAATAAGGACTTCTTCTGAATGTAAGATATACAGCAAGGAAACTTGTGGTAACAGAAAGGGTACTCGGCACTATGTTGGCTGTGTTAAAGTGCTTTAAAATATAATAAAAGATGAGTGGAATGATGTTTCCTTTGAGAGAGATGATAAAACTGTTAAGTTCAAAACAAAATTCCTTGATCTGTCATTTACGGCAGTGGGAATAAAGGGTTCTTGCCCTGCCGAAAAAGATAATGACGGTTGCTATTTTCTGAAAGGTGATACCATTTATCTCAGAAAGCCCGAAACCATTTCATCGGAAAAAGAGTTTTGTGACTGCAAATTCAGATGGTCTTTTTCAAAAAAGGATGCTTGTGGAAAAAGTATGGGCAAAACTATACCTGCATTTTTTAAAGAGCCGATAGCGGTCTATCCAAAGAAGAGTTTCACAGTTGAAAATGCTACAGAAATTTTATGTAAACAAGTTCTCGGATCGTATGCTGTTGTTTTTGACAGATAAGAAATTTCGTGGTAAAATATTACAGAAATATAAATTTATAAAAACTCGGGAGGAGTATTTTTATGATTAATAATTCACAATGGATAACACCACCACTTGAAAAGGGAGTGGAATATCCTGTTTTCATAAGAATTTTTGAAATAAATGATAAAGTAAAAAAAGCCACCCTCGAAATAACTTCCAAGGGTGTATATGTGGCAAAATTAAACGGTCAGAGAATCGGCAGTTTTATTATGGCACCGGGTTGGACATCCTATGAAAAACGTCATCAATATCAGACCTATGACGTAACAGACCTGATTGAAAAAAATAACGAACTTTCAGTTATGGTAGGAAACGGATGGCAGAGAGGAAAAATTTCACAGCCTCTTGAAAATATTCCGGGCCCTTTTGCGCCGCCGTCGATTATCGGTGTTTTAACTTTAGAATATGAAAACGGTAACACTCAATATATCAAAACTGATTCTGAGTGGATCTATGCAAAAGGACAGATTGTGCAAAGTGACATATTTGACGGTGAAATCTATGACGCCACCCTTGAAACCGTAAAAATGGGCAACTGTCTCATATATGAAAGTCCAAAGGACAACCTTATTGCACAAGAGGGCGAAATTGTTAAAGAGCATGAAGTTTTTGAACCTTTGAAAATAATAAAAACTCCAAAGGGTGAAACTGTAATTGATTTTGGTCAAAATCTCACAGGATATCCAGAGGTTTGCCTGAGTGCAAAAAAAGGAGACAAAGTTGACCTTTCTTTTGCAGAAATTCTTGACTCTGACGGCAATTTCTATAATGCAAACTACCGCACCGCAGAATGTACCTACACATATATCTGCAAAGACGGTTATCAGACCTATAAACCAAATATGACATTTTACGGATTCAGATACATTCGCATAAACAGTTTTCCGTGTGAGGTCACAAAAGAGAATTTTAAGGCAATTGCAGTATATTCTGATATAAAACAAACTGGATTTGTAACAACCGGAAATGAAAAAATAAATAAACTCATATCAAATATCTATTGGGGACAAAAAGATAATTTCTTAGACATTCCAACCGATTGTCCCCAAAGAGATGAAAGACTTGGTTGGACAGGTGACATTCAGGTTTTTTCAAAAGCCGCGTGCTACAATTTCGATGTTGAAAAATTCCTTTCAAAGTGGCTTTCAGACCTTGTTGCAGACCAACACGAAAACGGAAGAGTGCCCGATGTTATTCCCAAAACAACATACAGAGGAAGAGCAAGCACAGCGTGGGGAGATGCGGCAACTGTAGTGCCATGGAATGTATATCTTGCATATGGTAACAAGTCAATTCTTGAAAAATGCTTTGATTCAATGTGCAAGTGGATATCCTTTATGACAAATGAAACAAAAGATGAATATCTCTGGACAGGCGGAACTCACTACGGTGACTGGCTTGCACAGGATTCCCCCGAAGGTTCCCGTATGGGACTTTCAAGAGCTGACTTTATCGCTTCTGCATTCTATGCATATTCCACATCAATTGTTATAAAGACGGGCAAAGTCATTGGAAAAGATGTGTCATACTATGAAAAACTTTACGAAAATATAGTAAGAAAATTCAAAATTACATATCCTGAATATGTATCTCAGACAGAGTGTGTTCTTGCCCTTCGTTTCAATCTTACGGATAACAGAAAAGAAGCCATAGACAAACTTGTTGAACTTATAAATGCAAATGGCGGAAAACTTTCCACAGGATTTGTAGGCACACCTCACATAATGTATGCCCTCAGTGAAAACGGATATACAGACATTGCCTATAACCTTTTGTTAAACGAAGAAAATCCATCATGGCTCTATTCTGTAAATATGGGAGCAACAACCATATGGGAACATTGGGATGGAATAAATGAAAAAGGCGAACTGTGGTCAGATGATATGAATTCCTACAATCACTATGCCTATGGCTCTGTTATAGACTGGATATATTCAATAGCCGGAGGAATAAGAACCGATGAAGAATATCCCGGATATGAAAAAATCATCATTGCTCCAAATCCGTCCGAGAAACTTGGATTTCTTGAAACCAAATTCATTTCACGAAAAGGTAAGATAATATCAAGGTGGGAATATGTTGACGGTGCAGTGAAATATACAATCACAACTCCCGCAGATACAACAATCATAATAGACGGCAAGGAACATAAAGTGACAAAAGGAAAATATGTATTTTACAATTAACTATATTGGTAGGAGGTAATTTATGATTACGGAAATTTTAAACAAAGACGGATTCATATGCGATATGGACGGTGTTATATATCACGGCAACAAAATCTTAGACGGTGTGTTTGACTTTGTAAACTGGATGATAGACAATAACAAAAAATTTGTTTTCTTAACCAACAGCCCTGAAAAAACACCCCATGAACTCAGTATGAAACTTGAAAGAATGGGGCTTAAAGTTCCTGCAAAACATTTTTACACAAGTGCAATGGCAACTGCGGAATTTCTTCATTCACAAAATCCCGGATGCACTGCCTATGTAATAGGGGAGGCAGCACTCACAAAAGCACTTTACGACAGAAACATATATATGAATGATGTTAATCCCGACTATGTTGTTGTTGGCGAGACAAGAACATACAGTTTTGAAAAAATAGAAAAGGCAATTGAACTTGTGAGAGCAGGTGCAAAACTCATAGGAGCAAACCCTGATGTTACAGGCCCCACAGAAAGAGGAGTTATGCCTGCAACAGGAGCACTTATTGCCCCCATTGAAATTGCAACAGGCAAAAAAGCATATTTCGTGGGAAAACCAAATCCTGTGATGCTTCGCCACGGAATGAAAAAACTTGACTGTCACAGTGCGGAAATTGCATTTATCGGTGACAGAATGGACACTGATATAATTGCCGGAATAGAATCAAATGTTGACACAGTTTTGGTTCTCAGCGGAGTTACCGCAAAAGAAGATATCGACAAATTTCCCTACAGACCAAAGTATGTTGTAGGTGGCGTTGGCGATTTAATTAAATAGTATTTGAGCGTGGTTATTTATGAAAAAAAGTAAATTCAAAAATCTAAGGGTTTTTGCAAAGTATTATAAACCCTATCTTGGTATTGTAGTTCTTGACCTCATATGTGCCTGCCTTTCAACAGTTTGTGAACTTGTTCTTCCAATGATTATCCGCCATATAACCAATACCGCTCAAAACGGAACGATGGACACTTTGATGTCAAGTGTTTTGCGTCTTGGTGTAATATACCTTTTCTTAAGGATAGTGGACACCTTTGCAAACTATTATATGTCAGATGCAGGCCACGTTATGGGTACCAAAATGGAAACGGATATGAGAAGGGATATGTTTGAACATCTTATGAAACAATCCTTCACATACTTTAATAACACCAAGGTAGGGCAGATAATGTCGCGAATATCAAATGACCTTTTTGATATAACGGAATTTGCTCATCATTGCCCTGAAGAACTTTTTATTTGCGGTATCAAGATTGTAGGTTCGTTTATTATCCTTTGCGGAATAAATGTTCCTCTGACTCTTATAATGTTTGCTATTCTTCCCTTGATGCTTGTATCTGTGATTTTTTTCAGAAAAGGTATGAAGGAAGCATTTAAAAAGCAACGTGAACAGATAGGGGAACTGAATTCTCAGGTTGAAGACACGCTTCTTGGCATAAGAGTTGTGAAAAGTTTTGCCAATGAAGAAAAAGAAATGCATCGATTTGAAGAGGGTAACAGGCAGTTTTTTAACCGTAAAAAGATATCATACAAGTATATGGCAAGATTCCACGCCTGCACAAGATTTTTTGATGGTGCAATGTATGTTGTCATAATAATTGTGGGCTCTCTTTTTATGATAAAAAGACATATAAATGCGGCAGACCTTGTTGCATATCTTCTCTACATACAAACTCTTATTGCATCCATAAGAAAACTTGTAGAATTTACAGAACAGTTCCAACGAGGCATAACCGGCATAGACAGGTTCTGTGAAGTTATGGATGTTGAACCTGATATAACAGATGCCAATAACGCCGAGGAGCTTGGTGATGTTTCGGGTAACATTTCATTTAAAAATGTAACTTTTTCTTATTCAGATGATAAAACCAATGTTTTGTCTCACATAAATATAGATGTAAAAAAGGGAGAAAACATCGCAATTGTAGGCCCTTCAGGCGGAGGAAAGACAACCCTTTGTAACCTTATCCCAAGATTCTATGAACTAAATGACGGTGACATAACCATAGACGGAAAATCAATTAAAGATGTGACAATGAAGTCACTCAGAGATAACATCGGGGTTGTACAGCAAGATGTCTATCTTTTCAGCGGTACCGTGAGAGAAAACATCACCTACGGATGTCCTGATGCATCTGATGAAGAGATAATTGAAGCGGCAAAAAATGCAGGTGCTCATGAGTTCATTTCGGAACTTCCAAATGGTTATGACACCTATGTGGGCGAAAGAGGTCTGAAACTCTCAGGCGGTCAGAAACAAAGAATTTCCATTGCAAGACTCTTTCTTAAAAATCCACCCATTCTTATCCTTGACGAGGCAACAAGTGCTCTTGACAATGAAAGTGAACTGATTGTTCAAAAGTCTCTTGAACGTCTTGCAAAAGACCGAACAACATTTACAATTGCTCACCGTCTTACCACCATAAAGAACGCAACAAAAATAATAGTTCTTACAAAAGACGGGATTCTGGAGAGCGGAACTCATCAGGAACTTATGGAAAAAAACGGGGAATACTCAAAACTTTATGGAATGTATACTTCAATATAAGCATAACGACAATGCTGTTGTTAGATAGAAGAATTTAAGTACAGGAGGAAAAAATGTGAAAAAATTGGCGGGACTATATTTTATTTTTGTATCTGCAATATTTATGATAGCCTTCATGCTGATTGTAATGGGAGCACATATAATTGCCCTGATTCTGGGAATTGGTGCACAGACACTGGAGGATTTCGGATTACTCAATAACATTCCCGGTGTATATGAGTCGATAATTTACTGGTTTTTTACAGTATTTGCACCTGCATTATTTTTGGCTGTACTGTATTTTCTGAACGGACTTTTGTTTTTGAGATTTAACAAAGTATGTAAGGAAGGCTTTGCAAAAGGGATGCAAATAAGAAAAAGACAATGTAAAAATATTGTTCTTTCTGTGATTGCACATTTTGTCATATTTATTGTGGCTCTGATTCGAAGAGATGACGCAGATTTATATTTAATATCATTTGTGATTTTTCTGTTTATGCTTTTATCTTATGCAATACCGTATTTTACATACACAAGATGTTTTCCTGGCATCGAAAATGAATTGGATAAGTATGTCAATCCATATATGCCTGTAAACACAACTTTCACAGGTGGATTTATCTATATTGGAGCTAAAGCTGCCATAATTCCAAAGTATATGATGATTATTCCGTTAAACCGTATAGAATCTGTTAAACCATTGAAACTTTTTTTGAACAAAGTGGTGTGTTTCAGACTTTCTGATGGGAAATCATTCCATATCATCACCGGTCATTATCGCGAAATTGCGTCAGCATTAAATAAAGATAATAGCATTTAAGTCGGAGAGGAAAAAATGAGAAAAATAATATATCAAACAGTCCATGTCTATGACGGGAGTAAATTCAGCATCATATACAAATGGTTTATGATACTTGCCATATTGGCAACGATGATTCCCCTTGTTACAAAAGAGGATATGGAAGTTTTCATAAAAATTGACTTTGCTTGTCTTGTAATATTTATAATAGACTTTATATTGAGATGGAGTTGTGCAGATTACAAATTTAAAAATGACTCCTGGACATCATTTGCAAGATATCCTTTCAGATTGATATCAATAATAGACTTGTTGTCAATATTTGCACTTTTTTGTTCTGTATTTGGTTGGTATGCAAACTCAGCAATATCTGAAGTTTTAAAAGTCTTTCGAATTGTGAGAATATTAAGATACTCCAAAAATATAAGAACCATTGTTTATATATTGAAACAGTCGAAAAAGGCATTGATTGCTGTTGGTTCTTTGGCAGTTGGATATATATTGATATCTGCATTGATTATATTTAACGTTGAACCCGAATCATTCAATTCTTTTTTTGATGCGGTATATTGGGCAACCGTATCCCTGACAACCGTTGGATACGGTGATATATATCCTGTTTCCAATGTTGGCAGAATAGTGGCAATGCTGTCGTCATTTTTCGGAATTGCCATAGTAGCTCTTCCGGCAGGTATCATCACCGCAGGATATTTAAACGTTCTTAAAGATAAATGCTGAATAATACATATAAAAGAAGATATAATTCACACCCGACTGTGGATTTATGATATGATACACATTTCATCTTGCCAACCGAATTGTGTGAAATTTTCTATATTAAAAACCGAATGACGGACTTTGAAATCCGACATTCGGTTTTTAATATGTTTTCGCACTGTAAAAATTAACCCATCAGTCCTTCAAGTGACTTATAAAGTTTGTAACAGTCATCACACAAATCGGCTTTTTCTCCTTCGACGGTAACCGTGTGTTTTTTACCTTCAACTTCTTTGTTGCACATATCGCACGTGAATTCGGATGCACATGACGCAAAAGAAGCAACAAGTACAACAACCATTAAAAGCAATGCAAACATTTTTTTCATTTTCTTTCCCCCCTTAATTATGTATAGTGGTTGTCTACATTATATAACATAATAAGACAATATACAAGGGTTTTATTTGAAAAAGTAGAGCGCATATAGATTTCTACGGCAATTGTACAAAACATCAATATAAATTCAGTTTGCCAGAATAAATCAAGCTTCATCAGGGGATAACTATTTGAAAATCAATTATAAATTCAACTGCCACCTTTTTCCTTACATAAAAATTCCTTGATTGCACAAAATAGCATTGTAAATTAAACCAAAAGGAGCAATTTATTATATGAAAGCAACAGGAATTGTAAGAAGAATAGACGACCTTGGACGCGTTGTAATCCCAAAAGAAATTCGCAGAACAATGAGAATCAGAGAAGGCGACCCTCTTGAAATATATACTGACAGGGAAGGCGGAGTAATATTTAAAAAATATTCTCCCATAGGGGAACTGAGTGAATTTGCATCAAAATATGCAGAATCACTATATAAAACTTCAGGAAAGCCTGTCTGCATAACAGATAAGGATTCCATAATTGCGACAGCAGGTGCACCAAGAAAAGAACTTATGGAAAAACCTTTAAGTTCTGATATGGAGAAAATAATGGAAGAAAAAACCGCTTTTATCTGTACAGACGGAAAAAGATTGAAACTTACCGATCAGAGTGACAAATATACTCTCGGTGTTGTATCTCCCATAATTGCAGAGGGCGACACAATCGGAAATGTGGTTATAATGAACGATAACGATAATGAAAAAATCACCGATGTTGAAGTCAAACTCGCGGGTGCCGCGTCAATGTTTTTAGGAAAACAAATGGAAATATAAAAGAATGGCGTGTCTTAATTTCGTGAAAAAATCACTTACTGAGACACGCCATTCTTATTACATACTCATAAGTTCATCCATAATAGTTCCTATTGTCTTGAACATATTATTTGCGCATTTGTGAATCTTTTTGTGCTGTTTGTCATTTATTGGGTCAATCATCATTCCTGCAATCGCACCAATAACAACTCCGGCAGCAGCTGCACCAATAACACTTTTTGTACTCATTTAATCATTCCTTTCATAGTGATGTATAATTAGTATCTTATCAATACAAAAAATCATACATCATAAGGAATGTTAACGAGGATGATATCTTCACCAATTCCGGATATATTTCCCCATGGGATTCTAAATCCTGAATTTTTTGAAAATATTTTATTTTTTTCAGGGACAATAATTGCCGCAATTTCACCGTTTGTAACACATATTTCAAAGTCCGAGACAAATCCCATACGTTCATTGCTTGCAAGATTTATGACTTCTTTGTTTTTGAAATCTGATGCTTTTAGCATAAAAATCCCTCCTGTTAATACTATTCACGGGAGGGATTTTTAAGAAGTTTAATTTTCAAAATAATTTGTCATAATCTTTCCTGCAACGGGAGCAGCTACTGAGCCGCCAAAACCTGCGTGTTCCAAAACCACGCATATTGCAATTTCAGGATCGTCATATGGGGCAAAGCCAACAAAAAGCGCATGGGTTTTAGATGAATCTGCGCCTCCTTTTGCGGTAACAGAATTCTCACTTGTGCCGGTTTTTCCGCACACTTTTATACCGTTTACTCTTGCCGCAGTTCCTGTTCCGCTTTCCACAACAGACAGCATCATTTCTTTTAGTTGCTGTGCTGTTGAAGATTTCATAACCCTCTGACCTTCGCCGCCGTTTGAAACATCAGACTTCCCGATTGCCGTAACCATATGCGCACACGGCATAACTCCGTCGTTGGCAACTGCACTGGCAACAAGAGCCATATGCATAGGTGTCATTTCTGTTTTCCCCTGACCAATCGAAGACATTGCTCTTTCTGCTCTTGTCATATTTCCGCTTTGGAAGGAGCTTTTTGCTATCGGAAGCTCAAATCCAAGTGTTTTTCCTATATCTTTCCCAAGAAGGAATTTTTTTGCTGTGTTTTGAATCGGAGATGTGCCTAAAATATCCCCAAGATATGAAAAATACACATTACTCGAAACTTGAAAACCTTTTTGCAAATTTGTGGAACCGTAGGCATACTTGTTAACATTCTGGCATTTATAACTGTTTGCATCGTTTCCGTCTGAGGATTCAATAACATATACACCATTATTGTCATTATAAACTTCATCCTCAAATCCGTTTTCTATAGCACATGCGCTTGTTACAATTTTATATGTAGAACCCGGAGGATAGGGCATTTGAATTGCTCTTGAAAAAAGTGCTGTATCTTCAAGGGTATCAAGACTTAATTTATCATAGTTAGGGTTAAAATCCGGCTTGGAAACCATAGCAAGAATTTCACCGTTTTTCGGATTCATCACAACGACAGCACCTTTGTGATTCCCCATTGCTTCATAGGCATATTGTTGAAGTTCGTGATCTATGGTCAGATAAATGTCACTGCCTCTTTTTTCACCTGTTTTGAGCTGATCGGCAATTTTACTGAAAGCATCACTTTCCAAAAGCTCGGAATTAAATTTGTTTTCAACAAGAGTCCTGCTTGAATAATCAGGTGAAACATATCCTATAACGTGTGCATATAAATTGTCAAAAGGATACCTTCTGACAATCTTTTCAATGGTTTTGTGAACGTCTTTTCCGTCGACAGTTTCCGTGACTTCTTCGCTTATTTTTTCGCTGTATGCAAGCTCAACACCATTACGGTCATATATAGACCCTCTGATTACTGTTCTGTCAAGTTCATAGTACCTGGGGTTATATGCGGATTTGGTATACTCATCAGCATAAAATATTTCCAGATATGTAATATATCCTATAAGTGTCAGAAACATAAAACTGAATATCACAAGAAGATATACTGCTCTTTTGTTGTTCATAAAATCACCTACCTGTACACGTTCTCCACAAACTCATATTTGATATTTGTTCCGAATGTACCTGTGAGAGAGTCAATCAGATTTTGTGAAAGTTCTTCCTTGCACACTGCCTCAACAGATACAACATCTGTGTAGTCACAATTTAAAAATTCGCATCCCACTTCTCCTGCCACATATTTCACACTGTCGAAAATCGAATAGGGCACAGTAAAGATAAACTTAGAGTGGAGAGACATTCTCTTAATTCCTGCCTCCTCAAGAGAAAGTTTTGCTGCTGCCGTATATGCTCTCACAAGTCCGCCTGTTCCGAGGAGAATTCCGCCAAAATATCTTGTTACAACACAAACACAATCCGTAAGCTTTTGTGCATCGAGCATTTCAAGTATCGGAAGCCCCGCCGTTTTTGCAGGTTCTCCGTCATCGCTGTAACGCTTTATGCCTGAGGTTATATATGCATAGGCGCTATGTTTGGCATCGTAGTATTTTTTTTTGATAGACTTAATAAAATCCAATGCTTCCTCTTCTGAATCTATATGAGCAATGTTTCCGATAAATCTGGAACGCTTTTCAACAATTTCAGCCGTTGCGGATGAAGCAGGGGAGAGATAAATTTTTTCCATAAAAAAGATATTCCTTTGAAATTTTTTCAGAAAACAGCGGCGTGGAAAAATCCGCGCCGCATTAGTTTAAAATATTAATTTTATTATGCAATATATTTATCAATGCCGCCGGGTAATTCTTCTTTATCAGCACTGATGCAAATTGTGAATGTGATTCCTCTGTCATTTGAAATTGCATCAAGGTCATCAAAGAATTTAACCATATTGTCATTGTCGTCGGGAACAATTTTTAAAAGGCTGTCAATAAATACGGAAGTTATATCATAATTCTGGGAGAGAACACCGTTGATAAAACTTTTGAAGATTCTGTAGTCGCTTGTATCAAAGTCCGCAACATCTATCAATCTTACAGAGTGATTCAGATCAAGAACGTGTCTGTCGCCGTTGCAGATAAAAATTATATTTCCGTTTTCAACATTCACAGCATCGTGAACGTCATTTATTAATGCCTTGGTTTTTCCGGAGCCTTTTTTTCCTATAATTAATTTAACCATTGTGATTTCCTCCTCGTAATATATGATATGATGGTTATATTATACAATACTACGAGAATAATTTCAAGATGTTTTTGTTATATTTTTGAAATTTTTTTAAAAAATATAAAAGTTATGCAAGTTTTTCTTTTTTCATCACCACAACTTTTGCATTTCCTGTAAGTAAATCTGCATAGCAAACGGATATTCTCGACTGTCTCAAAAGGTTTTCGCCAATAATTTTTACAACAAAAATACCCTCATATGCGTTTTCTATTATGCAGTTGTTTATTACGATTGTTTTTCGTCCTCTTTTAACATAAAGGCTTATTTCTTTTCCGACATTTTCCCTTATTGCACGTCTGTAGTTTTCAATATTATGTCTTGGAAGCATTTTACCATCTCCTTTTTACTATAATTCCCTTTGCCGGAAAATATTATTCCTGTATAAAAAGGGAAAAGGTGCCAATAATATAAAAAGGTGATAGCGTTGAAAAAACTTTTTATGTATTCTCCCCGTGATCCAAAGGATAGTTTTGAACTTACATTTTCAGGTAAGGATTATGAATCAAAAAAAGATGCTTGTGAAGATAAGAAAGTGTCTTGTAATATAGACATTAACGAAAAGATGCTCAGACAAATGTTTCATCTTGAAAAAAACGGAGATATAATAGTCAGAAAGTTTAATTGTGTTATAGGGCAAAAACGTGTCAGGGGGATTATAGTTTTTGCAGACGGTCTGGCAAACAAGACTCTCATAAATGACTTTATTTTAGAACCTCTAATGCAAAATAGCCTTGATTCATTACCCGAATATGTTGATATGAATTTTTTTACTCAGAATCTCATTCCGCAGGTGCAGGCGACAGAAGAGACTTCAATGAAATCTCTTGTTCAGTCTGTAAACATCGGCAATGCAAGCCTTTTTCTTGACGGGTGTAAAAGCGGTGCCTCCTTTGACGTGAAAACCTGGGAACATCGTGGGGTGGATTCTCCCGTTAATGAAGAGGTTGTTCAAGGCCCCCGCGAAGGATTCAATGAAATTCTCAGATGTAATACTGCACTCATAAGAAAAAATTTGAACACTGCGGATCTTGTTATGGAAACTTTCTTTTTCGGAAAAATAAGTCAGACTCCCGCATCTTTGGCATACATTGACGGAACCGTTAATCCCTCACTTCTTGAAGAAGTTAGAAAAAGAATAGAAAAAATAGATTCAGACTATATTCTTTCGGTTTTTGACATTGAAAAACACCTTGAAAAAAACAAACTTTCTCCCATGCCTCACATCATAACCACCGAAAGACCGGATAAAGTTGCAAGATCGCTTGCCGAAGGAAGGGTTGCTCTTTGCCTTAACGGAAGTTCTCAGGCAATAATTCTTCCTGCCAATATAACCGATCTCCTTTCATCTCCCGAAGATGCATACTTAAGAGTTCCCTATGGCATATTCATTAAATTCATCCGCATAATTGCGGTAATTCTTTCTCTTTTGACTCCTGCCGTATATCTTGCACTGACAGAATTTCATACAGGAGCAATTCTGACCGATATGCTCATTGCCCTTGCAGGTGCAGATTCAAATGTCCCTTTTGCACCCCTCACCGAGGTTCTTATTATGGAACTTGCCTTTGAACTCATAAAAGAAGCCGGAGTAAGAATTCCCGGGGCAATAGGTTCGTCTCTCGGAATTGTCGGAGGGTTGATTCTCGGACAGTCGGCAGTTTCTGCAGGAATTGTCAGTCCCATAGTCATAATCATAGTTTCCATATGCGGGATTGCATCTTTTGCCATTCCGTCATATTCAACATCCTTTGCTTTCAGAATAAGCCGTTTTGCCTATATTTTTGCAGGAGCATTCCTTGGAATTGTGGGGATACTTTGCCTTTTTTCCGTTCAACTGTGCGCATTTTTGGGGTCAAAATCTTTTGGAGTGCCCCTGTGCGTACCCTTTTCACCGAAAACGAGAAATGCATTTTCAATATTTACTATATTTCACACTCAGATTACCCCCAAACCACAGGACTATTTGAAGCCTGTAACAAATGAACAACCATAGAATTCATAACACTATGACAGATGAAAGGAAAATGATATATGAAATCTAAGGCAGGAGAAAGAGAAATGACATGCCTTTCTCTTATATATTCCATAGTTCCCATAATGACTGTGCTTGCAGGTGTTGGAGCAAATCTTATGGCAGGAGGAGCAATTGTTAATTCTCTTTTGTGCTTTATAGTTGTGCTTTTAATGTTAAAACCCATAAAGAACTATTTTAAACTTTGGGGAAATGTAAAGGTTACCGATGCTTTGAAAGATAGTTTTTCTGCACCCGTCTCGTTCATTATCGGCATAACATTTTTAACTTTGTTTTCCATATCCTGCGTGTGCAGTCTTAGCATTTGCACAACGCAGATTTCAGATTTGACGTTAAACGTTATTTCTTCCGACAACATAAGAATTATAGTTTCTCTCTCCGCCACATTTCTTGCACTCCTTGGCATAGAAGCTCTGACACGCCATTCATATGTGATTTTGTTTGTCGGCTACATTCTCATGGGCACACTCATATATGCAAGCTTCAGGGGATGGAACACGGATAATCTCTATCCTCTCTGTGGAGTATCCGTAAAAGAAACATTTACAAATTACATTGGCATCTGCATCTTTTCATCAGTTGCCCCAATGCTTTTTATGTGTAATTCCTTAAAAAGCAGGGAAGAGACATACAAGTGCATAAAAAAGACTGTGATAATTTCAAATGTTATAATGATACTGACTCTCTTAATATACACCCTCACCGTTCCTTATCCCGTGGGAAAACTATATTCACACAGCCTTGAAGCCATTTTTTCCTCAGGAAGTTCCGGTGATGTTTTTCATCGCTTTGAAATTTTTCTCATTTCTCTTTTCACTTTGTTTGCTCTTGTTTCAGTGTCCTATAGTATCATTGTTTGCACAAAAATTTTAAAAAATCTGTTTGGATTCACAGACTCCCGCCCCCTTGTTTTGCTTGTCGGTGTCCTTTTTGGTTCGCTTTCCGGATTTGGCTGGTCTGCGAGGGAATACATCTTTTCAGGAATTTTTCTTGCCGTTCTTTCCTTTTTCGTGCCTCTGATACTTTATATACGGAAAAAATCAGAAAAAAAGGCGGTGGATTTATGAAAAAGAAAGCAGTCATTGTTTTATGTGTTTTATGTTCCTTTTATTTTTTCTCAGGATGCAGTCAGTCAAAAAATGTAAGTTCATCAAAAATAATAACGTCTTTTTTTGCTGTTAAAAGCCATAGCGGTACAAGATATTCTTTTTATGTTTCCAAACCAAAGAGCGGAGAAGAAAATTCTCCACCCGAAGAGGGTGCCATAATGAAAACTGTGGTTTCGTCAGATTTTGAGACTGCACTGAATGAATTTGAAGAATCATTCGGCAAATATGATATGACACATCTGAATTCCATTTTCCTTGATGACGGATATCTATCAGAGCAATTTTCAAAAGATTTGCCTGCCATAAGAAAACACATAAGAATAAGTCCCACAGTAAAATGTTTTGCCTTGAATGAATCGCCTCAAGACGTTGCCGATTGTATAAATAAAACCTATAATTCAAGTTTTGAAGAATTTATGGAATCTGCGTGGAGAAACGAAAGGAAAAAACTTCTTTGCACTTTGTCCGAACTTGCATTTTCCATAGAAAACCCCATCTATACCGCATCAATGCCTGTGATTGAGATTTCAGACAGTGACGCCATAAGGGCAAATGCCTTCATATTTTACAATACAAAATGGGGAGTGATGCGGGCAACGGATAAAGATTATGAGTTATATAGCGACCATCTGAAAAAATACGGAAAAACATCAAAAGCAATAAAAATATATCCTGATACAGAAATAATAAAAGTGAAAATCCCATCGTCGGAAAAATACAAACGTGAAATAACTGATATGGCAAATAAATATACTGCATTGGGATTTGATTTTATGAATGTTTTTTATTACACAAAAAAGTTCTTTCCGGACTATAAATCATATTTTGGATACATCGAAAATATGGATCACACAAATATCAGATATGAGTGAGGTTATATATGAAAGCAGTGTTTATAATCCTGACGGCTATCGTATGTATATACAGTTTTTCATATTCCCTTTACCTTTGGAAAAACAAAAACCGTCTTCAGTCAATAGTGGTTATCACCCTGATAATACTTTCACTGTCCGCTGCATTGACAGAAACATTTTTCAAAAATATATTGATAAAAATTTTGATATAATGTAATATCAAAATATAAAGAATCAAAATTAGATACGGGAACATCTGACAATTATTCCGGTGCAGTTGAAGTGGTGAAAGGTTATACTTACGATGCCAACGGAAATATGCTGTCTAAAAAATCAGGTGGACAGATTGACGAAGAGGTGGTAAAATATACCTATGATGTATGGAACAGACTTTCACAGTTTGAAGATGCAGATGGAAATATATATCAATATGCATATAACGGCAATGGTGAAAGAGTTTCCAAAACGTCAAACGGTGAAACCACAAAATTCTACTGGGACAGAGGATATATTTCCAATGAATCAACAGACGGAGTGCTTTCAACATCAAATGCCATAGGAGTACAAGGTATCTTTGCCCGAACAAAAGATAGCAACGAAGAATATCTCTTGAAGGATGGACATGGCAGTGTAACAGATATACTTTCAAACGGCACAGTGACGGACGAATTTGAATATGACGCATACGGAAATCAAAAGACAAACACCACAAGTGATAATTCGTTCAGATACTGCGGAGAATATTACGATGAAGAAAGCGGACTAATCTATCTCAGAAACCGTTACTATGACCCAAGTATAGGACGATTCATCACAGAAGACCCAATTCGGGATGGACTTAATTGGTATGTGTACTGTGGGAATAATCCTGTTATGTATGTGGATCCTAATGGACTGATTGTACGTTACGGTACTGAGTGGGAAGCTAATTTTTCATTAGGAATGATAAGTGAACTGACGGGATATAGTGGATATTACATAAATAATAATGCCGGGGCTTATGAATTATTCGATAATGGCACGGGAGAAATAAGTGGCGGTTCTGCAGTGGCCCGTGGTATGATTAAATCAGCTATTGAAATGGATAGCGTCATTACTATTGTTGTTGATGCCAATACAATTAGTGCAAATGCAACATTGTATAATAATGGAGAAGCACTTTACCCCCAAGCCGTTGATCCTATTTTCAAATACGACAATAGAAGTACAATTGTAACGATTAGCAATAGAACAGACTATGATTCACAATTGATTTTTATTCATGAGCTAGGACATAGTCTCACTTGGGGATTGGGACATTATAACCAATTATTGTTTTCAAACTCATATCGCTCAAACTTTTTTGATAGAAATGATGTTCATAACAAATATATGGAAGCAATTGGTATAACCTTATATAACGAAGTATCCAATGAATTGAGCAGGAATTTACATCAAAAATATACGCGTGATGGTTATTACATGAACGGAGAATACTATTTATATGATGATGGACCGCAGGTTTATGGAGCATTTCCATTTGAATACTCTAACGGAAATTCCGCAATTATAAGATCATTAGGACCAGGAATAGCAGAATGGTATAGATTACATGGATAGGAGTGAATATGATGAAATTAGTATGTTCGGTTTTGATTGTTATTTTAATACTTACCAATGTAGCTTATGCTGATGTTATTGATAATGACTTAACATTACTTCAAACAGTAATTGGAAACAATGGCTTGAAAATTGCTGATATTACTGAAGATGATGTAATTACACGCAGTGAAATGGTTGATATTATCATCAACATAACACAAATTCAGAAAGATGAAATATACGGAATTAAACGACAGTCCAGATTCTCGCAGGGGGCTATTACATACACATCTTTTCTTGATTGGCAACTCAAAGATGAAAAGGAAAAATTGGTGAAGCGTTTATATGAATGCGGAATAATTAAAGGTTGTACCAACAATATTTTCAGACCAAATGATGCGTGCACCATTGAAGAAGCAATAACTTTCATTGTACGTGCAATTGGTTGGACGCCATTGGCGGAAGCCAAAGGGTACGGAGGATTTCCCGAAGGATATGTTAAGGTTGCTGAAGAAATAGGACTTTTTGATGAAGATTTTATCACGGCAGACGGGAATATAAGTCGGATTATTTCTCGAATTATCTTCAATAGTCTTTTTGTCGAAACAGTAGAATTAGACGGCACGAAACTTTATAATGACTATTATTATATATCGGTTCCGTGTGCTTTGGAACGGTTTCACGGGTTAAGTTATATATATGGATATGCAACCAAATGTGAAACAGGTGTAAGAATAAATGATGATGTTTTTGTTGGCGAAGTATCCAACAGCAAGCTGTTTAGTAAAGGATATGTTTTTTGCATATATGACGAAAACGACATCATACCAAAAAAAAATATAGTTTTGTGTTTGGAAATTAGCAAAAATATTTTTCGGATGGGACAAACGGAGACGTCAGACTGTCGAATAAATCGCTATCTGACTAACAATATTTGATTTTATAATAATTTGGGGACGGGCAACTTATGTTCCATTGTGCCAAATGAATAGTTGAACATTTTATGCTCCGTCCCCACCTAAAAAAGATGGTGTACAAATGGCTTGATATGACTATTCCCCAAGCGGCAATCTCATCAAAGCCACATATCCTGATGCAATAACAGAATACACCTATGATAACGCATGGGGACAAAAGGGGACGTACATTTTTAGGGGACAAAAGGGGACGTACATTTTTTGACACCTTGGGTGTTTTATAAGAAAAGATGACGATTAATGTACGTCCCTAAATGTCCCATAGAGGAGTTTTCATATGAAAATAATATTTTTAAATTGCATCCCTGTTATTATATACATAATATATGAGGTTTTTTGTTATCCTGGTTACGATACACTTTTTTCAATAATGACATATATATTTATTGAGATGATAGTGCCAATGTATTTGGTAGGTGTAAACTCACGAGGTCAGCCAAAAAGAAATTTTTTTGATTTTGTAAAAGGTTGTGTAAGATTATTTTTAATAATGGGATGTTACCACATTTTAACAGATTTAGCTAAAGTGATGATTCATATGATGTATAATGGCTTTAACTGGTCTTCTATTGAAAATTATCTCTCTTCTATTCGTTGGGGGGGAATAATAAAACTGAAGATACGAATACAGTTTATAGAGCTATTAGCAACTTGGTTATTAGTTTTTTTACATACAAAGATTAGTGAGAAACATTGAAAAATGGGACAAATATGGACGTCATACTGTCGGGAACAGTTTAGGGGACGGGGCAGCTTTTGAGACAAATGGGGACGTACATTTTTTGACACCTTGGGTGTTTTATAAGAAAATGTGACAATTAATGTGTGTCCCGCTTTGCTCGATTTACCTATGAAAAAACAAAAACCGTCTTCAGTCAATAGTGGTTATCACTCT
This sequence comes from Oscillospiraceae bacterium, assembly GCA_015069015.1. Taxonomy (GTDB): domain Bacteria; phylum Bacillota; class Clostridia; order UMGS1810; family UMGS1810; genus RGIG1828. Next base: position 8,313 of record SVJK01000027.1, on the reverse strand, counting down.
GATAATATTTTCATTGTCTACTGCGTTGACAGAAACATTTTTTGTGTCATAAAAGCCTTTGACATTGATAAGAGAAAATGGTATAATGCAAAAAGAGGTGAAAACAATGGAAATACATTTTCTCGGTACAGGTGCCGGAACAGAGCCACTCTATGGAGTGTACCATCAGAGTCTCTGTCTTGAAATAAATAAGAATATATATTTTTATGATTGCGGTGAAGGATGCTCAAGAAGGGCACACCTCAAGGGAATAGATCTTTTAAAAACAAAAGCCGTTTTCATTTCCCACACCCATATGGACCATGTGGGAGGTCTTGGAAATCTTTTGTGGAATATGAGAAGAATTCATTCAAAGCCCGGTCATAACGGTTTTGTTTGCCCCAAGGAAGTATATATACCAAACATCGAAACTTACGACGCTTTTATGACCATATTAAAAAATACTGAGGGCGGATTTGATATTCCCTTTGCAATTTCAGGAAAGGAATACGGCGAAGGCGAAATATATAAAGATTTCAATATGTGCACAGCAGCATTTCCAAACTCTCATATGGGAAATCCTGCAAAGTCCTATTCTTTCCGCATTGAAGCAGAAGGAAAGAGGATAGTATATTCGGGAGACCTTGCATCTCTTTGTGAACTCGACGGTGCAATTGGCTCAGGTTGTGATATGCTCATATGCGAAACAGGGCATAACGGATTTGAAGATGTATGTGCCTATGCAAAGGAGAAAAATGTAAAAACTCTTTGTTTTTCACATAATTCAAGAGAAATTCTGAACCGTCCCATAGAATCGGAGAAAAAAATGAAAAATATTTTCGGAAAAAATGTTTTTATTGCAAAAGACAACACATCTGTTGAATTATAAAAGGAGAGATAATTATGAATATGTACATAGGAAACGAAAGCCAACTTTACGGAGTTGAAGAAGTAAGACTTGTAGGTGGAAAAGGAGACGGAATGCGTCTTTATAATGTCAGAAACGGGGCGGGACTTGAATTTTCCGTTTCTCTTGACAGATGCGCAGACATTTCACGCATTTCATTCAAAGGCGTTAATATGGGATATTTTTCACCCACAGGCTATGTTGCCCCCACATACTATGACCACGTTGGTGCAGGATTCTTAAAATCATTCACTGCAGGTTTTGTAACAACTTGCGGACTCACAGCCGTTGGAAATCCTTGCACAGATGACGGTGAAGAACTTCCTCTTCACGGAACAATTTCAAACACACCTTGCGAAAATGCATCTCATTGGATTGAAAATGACGAAATTCATATAAAAGTTCTTGTGAGAGATGCATATCCAATTTCTCATCAACTTGTTCTTGAAAGAGAATACATATGCCCCATAGGTAAAAATGAAATCAAAATGATTGATAAAGTTAAAAATATCGGTTCACGAACCGCACCATTTGAAATTCTCTATCATTGCAATATGGGATACCCGCTTTTGTCTGAGGATGCCGAAATCAAAATTCCATCAACACAGGTTCTTCCAAGAAACGACCACGCAAAAGAAGGCATTGAAGAATGTCTCAAAGTGGAATCTCCCCAAAACGGATATAAAGAAAAGTGTTACTATCACAAACTTTCGGGAAACACCGAGGTTTCCATATATAACAATTCCATCAAAAAAGGTGTTAAACTTTCATATGATGCAAATGAACTCCCGTTCTTTACCCAGTGGAAAATGATGGGAGAGAGAGAATATGTTATGGGACTTGAACCCGGCAACGCATACCCCGACGGCAGAGCAGATATGAGAGAAAAAGGACTTCTTGATTTTCTCAAATCAGGCGAAGAAAAAGTGAAAAAACTCACATTCACCTTTGTTGAATAAGGAGAGAATCTATGAAAGCGATTGTTACAGGTGCAAGTTCGGGACTTGGAAGAGATATGGCAAGGGTACTTTCAAAAAAAGGCTATGATATCATAGCCGTTGCAAGGAGAGAAGAAAGACTCATTGAACTCCAAAAAGAACTTGAAACAAATGTTGAAATTGTCTGCATGGACATAACAGACAGGGAAAACTGCCTTAAGCTTTCAAAGAGGGCAGGAGAGGTTGATATTTTCATTAACAATGCAGGTTTTGGTGTTTTTGGGAATTTTGACGAAACAGACCTTGAATCAGAACTTAAAATGATAGACACCAATATCAAATCCGTACATATCCTGACCAAACTTTTTGCAAAAGAATTCAAAAAGAAAAACTCAGGTAGAATTTTAAATGTTGCATCACTTGCATCATTTTTCCCCGGTCCCTTGTTTGCCTCCTATTATGGCACAAAATCATATGTCTTAAGGTTTTCCCAGTCAATTCAAGAAGAACTCAGACAGGCAAAAAGCAAAGCGAAAATATCTGTCCTATGCCCCGGACCTGTCAACACAGAGTTTGGTGATGTGGCAAAGGTGTCTTTTGGCTCAGGCAATGAAAAGGGCAAAAGCCTCATTGTACTTGAAAGCAAGGACGTGGCAGAGTATGCCATAAAAAAGATGCTATCCGGAAAAGAAGTCATCATTCCCGGTTTTCTCATGAAAGTTGCAGTCTTTATGAGACATATTCTTTCTGACAAACTTCTTGCAAAAGCTGCCTACATCCTTCAAAGCAGTAAAGTTGTGAAAAAATAGAATAGAAAAATAAGATAGCAGAATTAATAATGAATATGTGTATAACAAAAATGCCATCCAACCGTGTGTACGGTTGGTTGGCATTTTTTATTTCTGTATAGGAAATTACGCAGAATTTAGTTCGCGTGACAAGATGTATATCAAATTACGCCCGCGACTTGGGTGCAGGCTCAGCCTGCTTTTTTATCAGATTCATAATCGCAGAACATGGTTTTTGTAATATAATTATGCATTATCCTTTGGCTTGTATAGTATTATGGGATTTTCGTATTCTTCTTTGTAGGAAATCTTCCCTTTTTCATCATAATGAATTTTAGAAGTCTTGTTTCCGTTCTTGTCATATTCCAATTTGCCGGAAATCTTTCCTTTTTCATCATAACGAATTTCAGAAGTCTTATTTCCGTTCTTGTCATATTCATATTCCCATTTGTAGAAAATCTTCCCTTTTTCATCATAATGAATTTCAGAAGTCATGTTTCCGTTCTTGTCATATTCATATTCTGTTTTGTAGAAAATCTTCCCTTTTTCATCATAACGAATTTCAGAAGTCTTATTTCCGTACTTGTCATATTCATATTCATATTCCCATTTGTCGGAAATCTCCCCTTTTTCATAATAACAAATTTCAGAAGTCATGTTTCCGTTCTTGTCATATTCATATTCATATTCCCATTTGTAGGAAATCTTCCCTTTTTCATCATAACAAATTTCAGAAGTCATGTTTCCGTACTTGTCATATTCCCATTTGTAGGAAATCTTTCCTTTTTCATCACAACAAATTTTAGAAGTCTTATTTCCGTTCTTGTCATATTCATATTCATATTCCCATTTGTCGGAAATCTTCCCTTTTTCATCATAACAAATTTCAGAAGTCATGTTTCCGTTCTTGTCATATTCATATTCATGTTCCCGTTTGTAGGAAATCTTCCCTTTTTCATCATAATGAATTTCAGAAGTCTTATTTCCGTTCTTGTCATATTCATATTCTTCTTTGTAGGAAATCTTACCTTTTTCATCGTAATATGTATAAGCAACTTTTTCATAACAAACAACAAAATCGCCTAGCAATTCTTCGCTGTCTTTATATTCCTTGCAAGCCTTCAGATTGTAGTATGCTTCGGTATATTCACCATCTTTTATCTGGGAAAGAGCACGATGATAGCGATATACAGGCATAAGATATTCAAAAGAAGCAACTCCAATGCAAGCCAGAAGAAGAATCGAAACTATCCATGCAATAATCCCTTTTTTATGTGCTTTGATAAAGGTTGACAATTTTCCCTTTCGGGACATAACAGAAACCGTTTGACCGCAGTTTTCGCAGAAATAGTCCACATATCCTTTGCAGGTGGCTGAGGGTTTGGGATTTGTTAATTTATGCCCCGTTGCACTAACTTCCTCATCCTCTCTGTATCCGCAAACTGTACATATGTGCATTCTGCGTCCGCTTTCAGTGCATGTTGGGAAATCTTGAATGTTCCAATTCCCGAATGTGTGTCCCAAAGGCTTTATAGCTTCTGTTTTCATCTCACCGCAAACTGTACATCGCAAGGTTACGGAACCCTGTTCCAGACATGTTGGCTGGGTTTGTTCAACAATTTCAAATCTGTGATCGCTCAATGGTGTAAAACTGTCCTTGTGTTCATATCCGCAGCTGCATTTGTGCAGAGTATATCCGTTTTCTTTGCAGGTGGCTTCAACCTTCGTGCTTGTGAAATTATGCACGTGTGTGTTGTTATCCATAATCCTCTCTCCTTATTTTTTGTTCATTTGTTAACATATTCAAACCAAGCGTTCCATGGCGTGATTATTATTGCACAATAAACCGCATCGGTTATGACATCTGACTCTTTGTTTTTCTTATTGTATATCCGACTGCTCTGATTCAATATATCTTGCATATTCAACGAGCTGTTTTCTCGATGAAACACCAAGCTTACCATATATATTTTTGTTATGGAACTTCAAAGTGTTCTCTGAAATTGACAACTCATGCATAACCTCTTTTGTCGACATTCCTCCAAGGTAGCAGTTATATATGCACCTTTCGGATGGGGTGAGTGTCGGAAGCTGGTCTGAAATATGCTTGCAAATCTCTCTGAATTCTTCTGAATCCTTTGAAATAACTTCTGTGCGTTTTGGGTTTTGACGGGAAAGCTTTGCTTTTAAAGATTCAATCATCACTTCCTGTTTTTGAACCATAACATACACAACGAGCAAAAACAGTTCACTAATTATGTAGGAAACAGAGAGGATTTCAAAATCAATTTTAACAAACTGTTCCAAAAGCCAAACGCAAAAATTAACAAATACAGCAATGATTATGATTATTGCATGAGTAGGCGACTCAATTTTCTTTTTTACAACAGCATATATTGCTGATATGGACATGGTCAAAAAATAACCTACAAGATAAAAAAGATATATGCAGTGCCAGGGACCGTATTCTTTTACAAGAACAGAGACACCGTCAACAAATTCAAGGTTGGCTGATTTGTAATATATGTCAACATATCCCGGGCTTGCAGCAATAATAAAAACAATGACAGAAATTGAAAAAAGTATTGCGGATATCCATTTTTTATATTCAATAAAACAGATTTTTAAAATTGCCATAGTCATTGAAAGGGGAAGGAACACGGAGCCAAGATACGAAAGACGGTTTGCCCAAAGTGCTTCGGGAAGACTCTTTGAAACAGACAACCAATAATACCCCGTATTCACAACTGACACGGAAATAAAAAGTATTATAAACCATACATCTTTCTTTTTGATATTAAGAAAGTATCCCATAACAAGCAAAAAAGACACAATCGCAGTTATGGCATACACAACAGAGATGCTTGCGGTCTTATCACCGACAGATGAGCATCCCGATAAAAACAGAAGTGTTATAAAACACAATAAAGCTGTAAAAAAAGATTTATTCTTCATATTTATGTACTCCTGCTAAATTTTGAACAAACGTTCCAACTTTTTTACTGTATAGGAAATTACGCAGAATTTAGTTCGCGAGATAAGATGTATATCAAATTACGCTCGCGACTCAGGCTGCAGGCTCAGCCTGCTTTTTTATGGATTTTCAACCATAACCCACACCAAAAACCACACTTTTTTTGCTTTTTCCCACACTAAAACACAAAAAAGAGTAGTGACATGAAAAGACAATATATAATAAAATATATATATATAAAAATATTAAGTAGGCTTTATGTGATGTATATATAATTATATTATCACAAAACATAAGTTCGGTCAATGTTTTTTGAAAATATGTTCCGTGTTAACATAGTCTTTGATATAGTTCTAAGCAGTTGAGTAAAAACACACACCCAAAACGGGTTCAAATACTAACGCAACTGCTTAAGCCAATAAAAGTACCAAGCAAGGAGGAAAACAAATATGGATGCAATTAAAAATTATAAATGTCCGTGTTGCACTGCACCATTGGTATTTGACCCTCAAAGTCAAAATCTCAGTTGTGATTCATGTGACAACAAATTCCCTCTTGACACAATAATGCAAATGGATGAAAGCACACGGGAATCAGGAGGAGAATCTAAATTTGACTGGGAACAATATGAACCCAGAAACTATGAAGACGAAAACACACTCAGTCTTGCAGATTATTCCTGCCCCTCCTGTGGTGCAGAGGTTTCGGGTGATGACACTTTGGGAGCAACCGTATGCCCATATTGCGGAAACTCAACGATAGTGAAAAGGCAGTTTGAAAACAGCCTCAGACCGGATTTCATAATTCCGTTCAAAATTGACAAAAAGCAATCCGTAAAGATTTTTGAAGATGATTTCAAAAATGCACCTTTTTTACCCGATGCTTTTAAAGATAAAAATAAGATCGAGGAAATGGCGGGTGTCTATGTGCCGTTTTGGATGTTTGACTGCGACTGTGATGCCGCAATTACATATAATGCAGAAATGGTAACTGCGTGGAGCGATGCAAATTATAACTATACAAAAACCGACTACTACAAACTTTTCAGAAGTGGTCATATAGGCTTTGAAAACATACCCGTTGACGGATCTAAAAAAACAGATGATACCTATATGGAAGCCATAGAGCCCTACAATTATGATGATGCCGTAAACTTTTCGGGAGCATATCTTTCGGGATATCTGGCTGATAAATATGATGTTACGGCACAAGAAAGTGTTAAGAGAGCAAACGAAAGAGTGAAAAATTCCGCAACAGATGCTTTTGCAGATACAACCGGACGCTATAGTACGGTTTTCCCCGAAACGTCAAAAGTCGGCTTTTCAAACGGAAAAATACGGTATTCTCTTTTGCCGGTGTGGATGCTTAATATCCGATATATGGATAAGATGTATAAATTTATGGTAAACGGTCAGACCGGTAAAGTGGTGGGGGAGTATCCTGTTGACAAAGGCAAAAAGTGGAAGTATTTCGGCAAGATTGCACTCATTTCGTATGTACTGGCGGCAATCATTGGCTGGGTTCTTCTGCATTAACAGGGGGGTGGTCTGTATATGAAAAAAGCATTTTTCTTAATATTTCTTACTCTGCTCTTGCTAAGCTTGCTCCTTCCTGTGTGTGCATCATTTGAAAATCCGCCAATTGTTGACAATGCGGGATATCTGATGAAATCAGAATTGAGAGAATTAAATAAAAAGCTTCATAAAGTCCGTGAAAAATATGATTTTGAAGTGGCAATATATACCGAAGATGATATGACATCGGATAGTGCAGAAGAAAGTGCAGATGACATTTATGACTACCAAGGCTACGGCGCAGGCGAAAATGATGACGGCATTATGCTTTACATATGCTCGGACACCAGGGAATATCACTTTACAACCCATGGCAAGGGCATCGAATATTTTAATTCAAACGGACTAAAGTATCTGGAAAGCAAGGTACTCAATCACCTTTCGGAAAATGACTATTATGAGGCGTTTGAGACCTACATAGAAACTTCAGAAGAACTCCTTAAAATGGCAAAAAGCGGTAAGCCATATAACGAGAAGCAATATGACACAAAATATTTAATTGGTGTTATTGCCCTGTGCCTTATCACGCCGCTTTTGATAGCTTTTTGGCTGATGAATAAAAAGCTTAAAAAAATGAAAACAGCAGTAAAAAATAATTATGCAAAAAATTATGTAAAACCCGGAAGTATGAATATAGCTGTTTCGAGAGATTTGTTCCTATATTCAAGGATTACAAAAACTGAAAAGCCAAAATCAAGTTCCGGCACACATACCTCATCCTCCGGCAGAACTCACGGCGGACGAGGCGGAAGTTTTTAGGAGGTAAAAAATGAAAAGAATACTATCAGTTATTTTATGTATAACAATGATTTTGAGTTTGACATCTGTTGCATTTGCAGAGCATTATTCCAACTTTACCGATGTTAACCCTGACAGTTGGTATTACGAAGATGTTGATAATGCCGTGAGGCTTGGTATTATCAACGGAAAAACCGAAACAACCTTCGCTCCCGATGATAACCTTACATATGCTGAAGCAATCAAACTTGCATCTTGTATGTATCAACTTTACAAAGACGGAAGCGTATATCTTGTACCCGGCAAAGATCCTTGGTATCAAATTTATGTTGATTATGCCAAAGACCACGGAATAATAACAGAAAACTTTTTCTATAAGGTTAGTAACATTAATGAAAAGGCTACAAGAGCAGGA
>SVJK01000091.1 GCA_015069015.1 Oscillospiraceae bacterium | reverse complement strand
AGCCTACACCTCATCCACCGCTCACGCGGTCCCCCTTCTCCATGAGGCGAAGGCAACGCTTCAGCCCAATCTCAACTCCCCGATAAACCCAATATAAAACACTAATATTACAAGAATATTTCATTATATTCATTTCCTTGACATTTTTCTCTTACAGGTGTAAGATTAAATTATCCTACAGCTGTAAGAGAAATAAAGGAGAAAAAGAGATGAACAAATTACCGGTAATAACAGAAGCAGAGCTTGAGGTTATGCAGGTTCTGTGGCGTAAAAAAAAAGCAATGAAAATTCAGGAGGTGCTTGACTGTCTTGAAAAAAGTTTGTGGAAGTATAATACCGTCGGAACGTTACTTTTGAGGCTTGAATCCAAAGGCGCGGTAAAATCTGAAAAAGAAGGAAGAGTCATTCTATACACTCCTTTGCTTGATGAGGGGGAATACAAAAAAGAAAAAACTTTTGATTTTATCAAACGAATGTATAACGGGTCGGTAAAAGAACTTGCGGTTTCACTTTTTCAGTCCGATGAAATGTCAGAGGATGACATTGAGGAAATAAGAAAACTCTTTAATCTGTGAGGTGGTTCTTATGGTAGAGTCAATTTTTAAAACTGTACTCTATATGTCGTTGATTGGATCAGTACTGTCGGCACTAATAATGCTGGCAAAGCCCCTTACTCAAAAATTGTTTGGCTTCAAATGGCAGTATTACATATGGTATGTTGTTTTCGTGGTGATGCTTTTTCCATTTTCGGTAAACATTGTTCCGGTCAATGAATCGTTGACAATGAGTTCCTGCGAAAGTATTGACAGGACTTCATCTGAATATTTTTCGTTATCAACAATGAATGTCAATAACCTCAACATACAGTCGGAACAAAAAATGATTATAAACCGTGACACGCTGTTCAAAACAATGGCTTATATATGGCTGATATACGGAAGTTCTGTTTTTATTTTTAAAATTGGTCAGTATTTTTTTTACCTGCATATTGTACGCAAAAAATCCGTAAGATTTAGAAAAAAGGGACAAATTCAAATATGGTACACTTCTTTGATTTCAGCTCCTCTAACACTTGGACTGGTCAAAAAAAAGATTCTTATTCCTCAGGGCATTGAAGACGAAAAAACCCTTGATTGCATACTTCTTCATGAAAGAACACATATAAAACACGGAGACATATTCTTCAGGTGGGTTTGTATGTTATTAAAATGTGTCCATTGGTTTAATCCTGTAGTGTACTTTTTGGCAAAAGAAACTGAGCAACTTTGTGAAATTGTCTGTGATATTGACGTTGCAAAAAATATGGATGATTCAGAACGCAAATCTTATATGAATACCATTTTGTCTTTGGCATCCTTTTCATTAAGGAGCACGTCTGAACTTACAACCAACATGGCAAATGCAAAAAATTGTATTATTGAGCGATTTGCAGCTATTATTTATTGTGATGAACAGGAAAAAAAGTTGAAGAAGCCAGCTGTTTTTTTTATGGTTGCTGTAACAGCTCTGTCCGTTGGAGGTTCAGCAATAGCCTGTGGTATACTTTGCAAGGATAATCCATTCAATGTAACTTTGGAGTTGAACAGGTTTGTACGAACTCAGAATGCGAGAGAAGCAGGCTTTTCAAACTCGATTATGAGACATACAGAAGAGGCGGAAGATATGATGCCGGGGAGGTCTGATTTCACAAAGTCCGGGCAGCCTGTGCATGAAAGGAATAATGAGGTTCTTTTGGAAGACTTTGTCGAGAATAAAGATAATGAAGCTCTTTCTGAAATCTGTGGGAATGACAACAGTAATGTAAACGGTCGGACAAAATCTGAGAGCACAACATCAATGGCCATTACAAATTCTCTGTCGCATCCCGTGTCGGGAAGGGTTTCTGAAAAGAATTGGAAATATACAGACGACAGTTCTTTTGTTGTTGAATCTGCTTTTGAAACAGATAAAAGCGAGGTTGGCAGCAAAACTGATGTTGGTGATAAAACATCATCTCAGGAAGAATATGCCGACAGAACTGTTGATACAGAATCTGAAAAGCCACTTGAAGATGAATCTGCAGATATGTCATATGAAAAGTATCCTTACAGCGGTCAGATAAAATTTGACGGTTTGACATTCGAAAAAATAACTTCGGAAATTGACATGAATGGAGGTAAAGCCTTGTATTCCGACAATTCCGGACTTGATAACGGTTATATCCCCGGGAAGCTCTCGTACAAAAATGATGGCGTGGCAACCCATGATAATATCAAATCCGATGAAAAAGGTCATATTACATTTTATATGGAATCCGAGTACGATCAACATGTTAATATTACCTTTAACAAGGATGGTGAACAAATTGCCGGATACGGGATAATCCCCGACAGTGAAACGACTTATGTTTTTGGGGGATTTGACCCGGGAGAAGAATATGACATTGAAATATCCACCTCCACCGGAGGTACCTGGATGATTGAAAGTGATTATCTGCTGTATTGATTTGAAGTAAAGCGACTTACAAAACAGAATTGAAAGAAAGGAAAAATATTATGAAAAAATTATTTGCAATTATATTAACATTGTCATTGTGCGTGGTTATGGGCTTTCCCTGCATGGCATCAACAATCACAGCGGAAGAGCTGGAAGAATTGAAAACATATGAAATTTTTACCGGAGATTCTGAAGGCAATCTTCGTCTTGAAGACGATATCAACAGGGCAGAGGCTGTAAAGATGATATGCACACTTTTGTGTCTTAAGCCAGACCCCACCTCAAAGTGTTCGTTCCCCGATGTTGCTCCCGGTCATTGGGCTGAAGGGTGGATAGAGCTTGGGAAAATAGCGGGTATTGTTAGTGGAGATGATGAGGGAAACTTCAGACCTTATGATTCTGTTACCAACGAAGAGTACATTAAGATGCTGGTGACTTCTCTTGGGTATCAGCCTCTTGCCGAGCAGCGTGGTGGATTCCCTGCAGGATATATTGCTGTTGCAAATAGTAACGGTTTAACCAAGGATATGCAATTCATGGTAAATGTCAGTGCAAAAAGAGGAGATGTTGCTCTTATGACCTACAGAGCTCTGGATATTCCCTTAATGGCACAGACAGGCTTCGGTTCCCAGGTTGAATATCAGATTATGAACGGAGAGAACGGAACCGATAAGCGCACCTTAAGACTTGAACTCCACCCGGATTATGTGTACAGTGAAAAAGAAAACAAAAGTGAATTTGACGGAATTGACTTTCTTGAATCAATATATTCCTATGAAGATGTTGAGGTTACAGGTCTTTCCCAAAAAGACGGTACATACACCTTTAAAGATGAAAAGAAGGCGGAATCTCCTGTATACACAGTTGATTCATCCACTTACGTGTATATCAACAAACGTACAGTACCCCTTGTAGCTTTAAAAGACGGAATGTACGCAAAACTGCTTTGTGCTCCGGAAGATGACGGAACAGTAAGAGTTCTTGGCATAGAAATTTTTGAGTTTAATCCGAACAAATGATGTTTTGGTGAATTGAAAGAGTTAAAAATCACGGTTTTTGGTCTCTTTATTTCATTGACAGTCAAAAAGCGGAATTATATAATAGGGGTATAGATTATATACTATAAGGAGAGTTTGCAAT
>SVJK01000026.1 GCA_015069015.1 Oscillospiraceae bacterium | reverse complement strand
TGGCACTTGTTTCTTCAAAGGCACTTATGATGAGGGGAGAAACATTTTTCATAACTGAAGATTTACATAAAAAAATACCTGACTACAATCAGGTAGGCAAGGAATACACAATGTATGTTGAAATGGCTTATTCAATGGGTATTCTTTGTGGGGTTGACGATAAAGGCACCTTTGCCCCTTTGCAGACTTTAACAAGAGCAGAGGCAGCTACAGTATTATATAGAATTATAAATACAGAGTCAAGAAATCCAGTAAGTCTTGTAAATTATGATGGTGGAACAGTTACACCTGAAACACAAACTCAAGGTGCAATCACCATAAAAGAGGGTCAAGAAAGTGTAAGACGTTTTGCCAAAGAGGGTGACATTGTAATCAAGGCAGATGGTACACAAGTAGTATTGAAGAAAGGTGTTCATGGTATAGTAGGTGAGGGTCAAGGTGTTGCACCAGATTTAGGTGTTAAATTATCAGAAAATGCTATGTATTCAGAGGTTGTAAGAGCAAAAAACAGTGAGGGTGGTATGAATTTTACAGGTGCCACAAGTTATAAAGACGGTTCAGGTACACCTGTAATGAATGGCTCTTATTATGTAAACAAATTAACAGGAGAGGGTCATTGGGACGGTGAATGGCAGGTAATTTCACCAAAACCTACAACAAAGGGTTCCTTTGATTTCCAATTATCCTCAGACAAGAATTGGATTTGGAATGCAGATTCAGGTGAGTGGATGTGTGGTTATGCAAATAATATTTCTGACCAAGTAATTCAGATTATAAATCAAGCCAATGGTCTTTAATAAAAAAGAACAAAAGAGAGTGTGCAAAAAATGAAAAAGATTTTAGTTAGTATTTTAATAGGTGTTATGTTTATATCTTCCCTTTCTGTATCAGCAAGTGCAAACTTTTCAGATGTTAAACAGAGTGACTGGTATTATGATACTGTTACAGAAATGACAGACAAAGGTTTGTTTAAAGGTAAGGGAAATAATATGTTCTGCCCTAATGATACTATGACAAAGGCAGAGTTTATCACAGTAGTTATGAGAATACTGTACCCTGATACAGACTTTACCTCAAAGGAAGGACAACCTTGGTGGCAGAGTGCTTATGATATGGCATTGGCAGGACTTATCACAAAAAGTGAGTTCCCTGTTTCTGAAATAGAGCAAACAATTTCAAGACAGGAAATGGCACTTGTTTCTTCAAAGGCACTTATGATGAGGGGAGAAACATTTTTCATAACTGAAGATTTACATAAAAAAATACCTGACTACAATCAGGTAGGCAAGGAATACACAATGTATGTTGAAATGGCATACTCAATGGGCATTCTTTGTGGTGTTGACAGTAGTGGTACTTTTGCCCCTTTGCAGACTTTAACCAGAGCAGAAGCAGCCACAGTATTATATAGAATTGTAGAACCTTCTGTAAGAGAAAAGAAAGATTTCTCAGCTCCAGTTGTAGTAAAGCCTAATGATACTCAGGGTGCAATCACCATAAAAGAGGGTGAAAAGTCTGAAAGACGTTTTGCCAAAGAGGGTGACATCGTAATCAAGGCAGATGGCACACAAGTAACTCTTAAAAAGGGTGCTCATGGTATTTTAGGTGAAGGACAGGGTGTTGCACCAGATTTAGGTGTAATCAATGAGGGCTTCACTGTTACTGCAAAGAATATAACAGGTTATTCATATGCAGGTGGTTCAGGTTTTTATGATTCCACAGGATTTGTAATAAAGAATCAAAATTATTTTATAAATGAGTTAACAGGTGAGGGTCATTGGAGTGTAGAATGGGAGGTAATGACTTCAGCACCAAAAACAAGTGGTACATTTGATTTCCAATTATCATCAGATAAGAACTGGATTTGGAATGCTGATACGGGTGAATGGTCTTGTGCATATATTCAGAATTTTTCTGATTCCGTTATACAAATAGTAAATCAAGCCAATGGTCTTTAATAAATAAACAGAGTACTCTGCAATAAAAATTAAATTTAATGTTAGACTGTATACAAAAAGAACAAAAAGAGAGTGTGTAAAAATGAAAAAGATTTTAGTTAGTATTTTAATAGGTGTTATGTTTATATCATCCCTGTCTGTATCAGCAAGTGCAAACTTTTCAGATGTCAAGGAGACAGATTGGTATTATAGTCAAGTAATGGCTATGACAGAAAAAGGTCTTCTTGTAGGAAAGGGTAATAACCTCTTTTGTCCTGATGACACCATGACAAGAGCAGAGTTTATCACAGTAGTTGTAAGAGCCTTGTATCCTAACATTGATATTTCTTCTGATACAGGTGAGAAATGGTGGCAAGGGGCATATGAAGTGGCTGTAGAAAAAGGTCTTGTATTGGAAAATGAGGTTGCATCATCAGGAAGTGGTAAAACTGCTCTTGGCTCTGCAAAAAAACAAACCATTAACTTAGACCAGCCAATTCAAAGGCAAATGATGGCTATGATTTCTGTAAGAGCATTAAATACTATGGGTGAAACTGATATAAAGCCATATACATATATACCTGATATAAATACTGTTGGTACATATTATAGAGATTATGTTTGTAAAGCCTATGGTTCAGGTATTATCATGGGTGATGAAAAAGGAAACTTTAACCCACAAAGCACCTTAACAAGAGCAGAGGCAAGCACAGTTTTATACAGGATAATTGAAAAATCAGCAAGAGCCAGTATAGATTTTAATAGCCTTACTTCTGATACTCAAACTCAAAGTAGTAAACCCTCTCACGTAATATATGATGGTACTTCTGAATCAACAGCACCTATAACAATAAAAGAGGGTGAAGTAGGCTTTAGAAGATTTGCTCGTGAGGGAGATACAGTAATCAAGGCAGATGGTACTTCTGTTGTTCTTAAGAAAGGTCCTCATGGAATTTTAGGCGAGGGTCAAGGTGTTGCACCAGATTTAGGTGTTCAGACAAATGATGGTGCTACTTGGACTGTAACAAATAAAAATGAATCAAAAGTTAATTTTTCAGGTAAAAGTACTCATTTAGATTCAACAGGTTTTACAATAAATAATCAAGCATATCATGTAAATGAATTAACAGGTGAGGGGCATTGGGGTGCAGAATGGCAGGTAATGACTTCAGCACCAAAAACAAGTGGTACATTTGATTTCCAATTATCATCAGATAAGAACTGGATTTGGAATGCTGATACGGGTGAATGGTCTTGTGCATATATTCAGAATTTTTCTGACCAAGTAATTCAGATTATAAATCAAGCCAATGGTCTTTAATAAAAAAGTGAGTGCAACCAACTTTCTTATTATCCTAAACAATATGTAGTCAATTAACTAAAGAGGTCATTTATGGAAAAAGAAAGGTTCAGGTTTTAAAATCACTTATTGAGCCACGCCCATATTTATTATATGCCTGAGACAAAAATGTCAAATTGTCAGGTCATAATATATTGACTAAAATGGGATATTGTGTTATTCTGTCTTGGGAAATTTTTACGGAGGCAAAATATGACAGAAAGAAACAACTTTATCGACATATCAAAAGGAATTGCAATCATCCTTGTTCTTTTTAACCACTATGTATGGGAAAAAACAAGCATTTTTAACACTCACCTCTATTACTGGATCGTCAGTATGGCAGTACCGTTATTTATGTTGTGCACAGGTTATGTAACCGCACTGTCATTTGAGAAAAAAGGGGATACCATTAAAACGGCATATTCGCCAAAAAGAATATTTTCAAAACTTTTTCGCTATATAATGCCCTTTTTCTGGTTTTATGTTATAGAAACTGTTTTAACCTTTGCTTTTCAGAAATTGGGCTATATCGGATACCTTTCAGACCTCGGTTTTGTATTCAGCGATGCATACGAAGAAAAACTCACTTTTTTGGAGACTGTAAAATATTTTTTTGAAGGAGGCAGAGGAATTCATGGGACGTACTATTTTCCCATAATACTTCAGGTTGCAATCATCATTCCTCTGATATATACAATTGTCAGAAAGTATGAATGGGGGATATATCTGTGTTTCGGAATAAATTTAATATTTGAAATTCTGAAAACTTCTCTTGGCATGACTGCGGAAGTGTACAGAATCCTTGCTTTCAGATACATATTTGCTCTTTCAATGGGGTGTTATTTATACACATATCGGGAGAAGTCCGAAAAGTGGCAAAAATGGCTTGTTTTCTTTTTGCTTGGAACGATATATACATATATGGTGAATTACACATCCTTAGAAAGACAGATTTTCACCTACAGATTCCGTAATTCCATGATATCAATGCTCTATATAACCCCTTTGTTTTTACTTGGTATTAAGAATCTTGGGAAAATCAGATGTTTATTTCTGGAAAAACTCGGAAAAGCCTCATATCACATTTTTATGGTGCAGATATTATACTATAATTTTCTTGCACCGATTTTGTGGAATCTGTCTGACAATAATGTGATAAACGATTTTTTTGGTATGAGTATCAGTCTTTTAGTATGCCTCGGCACAGGATATGTATATTATCTTTTGTATAATTTCATATCAAAAAAATATTATCACACAAAACGAATATAGTTGACAAAAAATTAAGTTAATGTTAAAATAGAAATACCCCCCAGGGGTATTTCTATTTTTTACTGTATAGGAAATTACGCAGAATTTAGTTCGCGAGACAAGATGTATATCAAATTACGCCCGCGACTTGGGTGCAGGCTCAGCCTGCTTTTTACGGAGGCAATTTATATGAATGAATGTTGTTCCCACAAAAAAATAAGAAACGATGAAGAAAGAAGGCTTTTGACAAACAGACTAAGCCGCATTGAAGGGCAGATAAGAGGAATCAAAAAAATGATTGAAGAAGATGCATATTGCATTGATGTCTTAAATCAGGTGAGTGCCGTTTCGTCTGCTATAGGCTCTTTTTCAAAAGAACTTTTGAATGAGCATATAAGAACGTGCGTTGCAGATGATATAATAAAGGGCAACACGGAAAGAATTGATGAACTTTCAGACATCCTAAAAAAACTTATAAAGTGAAGGTGAGATAATGGAAAGAAAATATAATGTTACGGGAATGACCTGCGCCGCTTGCAGTGCAAGAGTTGAAAAGGCAGTTTCTTCTCTTGACGGTGTAACAAATTGCAGTGTAAACCTTTTAACAAATTCAATGACTGTCACAGGCGATGCGACAGATTCTGAAATAGAAAATGCCGTTGTAAAAGCAGGATATGCAATAAAAGGTTCAGACCATAACGAAAAGGAAGACAATGAGAAAGAAAACACAGGTGATTTCAAAACCATTAGATTAAGACTTATTGCTTCATCGGTGCTGACTTTGATTCTTATGTATATTTCAATGGGGCATATGATGTGGGGTTTCCCCCTTGCAAAGTTTCTTTCATCAAACCCTTTGTCCCTCTCCCTTTGTCAGATGCTCCTTGCTCTTGGGGTTATGATAATAAATCAGAAGTTTTTTATAAACGGATTTAAAGGAATTTTAAACAGAGCGCCAAATATGGACTCTCTTGTATCAATCGGCTCCGGCGCATCATTTTTCTATAGCGTTATCAAAGTGTTTGAAATGAGCCATAATGCCTTTTTAAAAGGTGAAAATGTTCATTATCTTCTCCATGAACTCTATTTTGAATCTGCCGCAATGATTCTTACACTCATAACCTTCGGAAAACTTCTGGAGTCCTACTCCAAAGGAAAAACAACAAATGCCCTGAAAGGTCTTATGAATCTTGCACCGAAAAAATCAACTGTTGAAAGAGACGGAAAAGAGGTTATTATTGATTCAAAAGATATCATACCCGGTGATATTTTAATTGTCCGCCCCGGTGAGAGTTTTGGAGCAGATGGAATTGTAATTGAAGGATTTTCGAGTGTAGATGAATCTGCACTCACCGGTGAAAGCATTCCTGTAGACAAGAAAAAAGGCGACAGGGTAAGCACCGCCACAGTTAATAAATTCGGATATCTGAAATGCAAAGTCACTGCATCCGGAGAAGAAACAAGCCTTTCAAAAATCATAAAACTTGTACAGGATGCAACATCGGGGAAAGCACCTGTTGCAAGAGTGGCAGATAAAGTGTCTTCTGTTTTTGTTCCTGTTGTAATTGCCTTGTCTCTTTTCACGGCAATTGTCTGGCTCATTCTTGGGAAAAGTTTTGGTTTTTCCCTTGCAAGAGCAGTATCCGTTCTTGTCATCAGTTGCCCCTGCGCTCTCGGTCTTGCAACTCCTGTTGCCATAATGGTCGGAAGCGGAGTAGGAGCAAAAAACGGCATACTCTATAAAACTGCAAGATCATTGGAAGAGTGCGGGAAAATAAAGACTTGCATATTTGATAAAACAGGCACCGTAACCGAGGGAACGCCTGTTGTCACAGATGTTGTCACTGCAAATGGATTTACCGAAGACGAACTTTTGAAATATGCTTTTTCAATCGAAAACAAAAGCGAGCATCCTTTGTCATATGCCGTAAAAAAATATGCATCTGAAAAAGGAATCCTGCCTTTGGACATAACTGAATTTGAAGCACTTCCCGGAAAGGGAGTAAAGTGCAAATTGGATGAGGAGTCTTTGTATGGAGGGAATTATGAATATATATCTTCCGTTATAACAGTTAATTCCTCTTTGAAAAAAATGGCAGACGAACTTTCAGACAAAGGAAAAACACCTCTGTATTTTGCATTAAATGACAAAATTTGCGGAATAATTGCTGTCTCTGATACAATAAAGCCCGACAGCATACAGGCGATAGAAGATATTAAAAAAATGGGCATAAAAACCGTTATGCTCACAGGTGACAATGAAAGATGTGCCAAGGCAATAGGAAATCTTTGCGGTTTTGATGAAATAATATGGGGAGTTGCCCCCGGTGATAAAGAAAAGACCGTGAGGGAGTTTCAAAAGAAATCAATGGTTGCAATGGTGGGTGACGGAATTAATGATGCTCCCGCGCTCACATCGGCAGATGTTGGCATAGCAATTGGCGCAGGTACTGACATTGCCATAGATGCCGCCGACGTTGTTGTTATGGGAAACACTCTTTCTGATGTTAAAACTGCGATAAAACTCAGCAGAAAAACATACCAAAACATAAAGGAAAACCTTTTCTGGGCATTTATCTATAACATCATAGGAATACCCCTTGCAATGGGTGTGTGGATTCCTCTCTTCGGATGGGAACTGAACCCCATGTTTGGAGCATTTGCAATGAGTCTGTCAAGCGTTTGTGTCGTTACAAATGCCCTGAGGCTAAATCTTTTCAAAGCAAAAGAGAATAATAAAACAAAAAATATAAAGGAGAGCAAAAAAATGGAAAAATTATTTAATGTTGAAGGAATGATGTGTCCTCATTGCGAGGCAAGAGTAAAACAGGTTCTTGAAGCACTTGACGGTGTGGAAACTGTAGATGCAAGTCACGAAAATAAAACTGTAAGAATCACCCTTTCAAAGGATGTGGCAGATGATGTTTTGGTAAAAACTATCACAGATCAGGGCTACAAAGTTTTCTGATACTTAAAAACGAGGGAAGATACAGGGAGGCAACATATGATATACACAGTTACGCTCAACCCATCTTGTGACTATTATCTGGATGTTGACAGTTTCAAAGAGGGGATAATAAACCGTGCCAAAGAAGAACGGATAGTTGCCGGAGGAAAAGGAATAAATGTTTCTCTTGTATTAAATAATCTCGGAAAAGAAAATATAGCCCTTGGCTATATAGCGGGAGATACAGGAAAAATCTTTAAAGATATGATTGAATCCATGTCGCTTAAATCAAGTTTTATCCAATTGCCAAAGGGCAACACCAGGATTAATGTTAAAATCAAATCAGAAAAAGAGACAGATATCAATGCTAAAGGTCCATCAGTTGATAAAGACTCAAAAGATAAACTTTTTGAAAAACTTAAACTTTTGAAAGAGGGAGACTGGCTTGTTTTGTCAGGCTCTCTTCCTCGTGGGTGCGAAGATACCTTTTATGCTGAAATCTTAGAGATGATTGCGGTAAAAGGAGTCAAAACCGTTGTTGATGCGTGTGGTGGAAATCTTATGAATACTCTTGTTCATAATCCGTTTTTGGTAAAGCCTAACAATTTTGAACTTGAAGAACTTTTCAATGTGAAAATAAAAGATTATGACACGCTTGTTTTATATGCAAAAAAATTAAAAGATAAGGGAGCAAAAAATGTTCTTGTATCTCTTGGAAAAGACGGTGCACTTCTTCTGACAGATTCAGGGGATGAAATATATGAAGAGGCTCCAAAAGGAAAAGTTGTTGATACTAACGGTGCAGGAGACTCAATGGTTGCAGGATTTATCTCTTGCTATGAAGATACAGGAGACTATAAAAAATCACTTCATATGGCACTTTGTACAGGATCTGCGACAGCATTTTCAAAAGGACTTGCAACATATGACGACATAATGAAACTTTACGAAAGATAAGTGAATTTGAATATGGAATACAAAAACATAAAATCAGCAAAATTCATGGAAAGACCAAACCGTTTCATTGCCTATGTTGAAATTGACGGTGAAAAAAAGATCTGCCACGTTAAAAACACGGGCAGATGCAAAGAACTTTTAATTCCGGGCGTAAATGTCTGGGTTCAGCACATTAAAAGTCCTCTTCGCAAAACGGAATATGACCTTATATGCGTTGAAAAAGACGGAGAGTTTATCAACATAGACAGTCAGGCACCCAACAAGATTTTCAGACAATGGGCAGAAAATAGCGGGTATTTCGGGAATGGTGCAACAATCAGAAGTGAAGTGAAATTTAAAAATTCACGTTTTGATTTTTGCATTGAAAAAGACGGCAAAAAAACTTTTGTTGAAGTAAAAGGTGTAACTTTGAAAGAGGGAGAAGCTGCTCTTTTCCCCGATGCTCCAACAGATAGGGGAGTGAAACATTTAAGAGAACTTATATCCTGCATAAAAGACGGACACGGGGCATATGTATTTTTTATAATTCAGATGAAAGGTGTGTCATATCTTTCGCCCAACAAAATCACCCATCCCGAATTTGCGACTGCTCTATCCGATGCTATTGATGCAGACGTAAAAATATTTGCATTAGATTGCAAAGTTACCCCTGAATCTATTGAAGCAGACAGTTTTGTTGAAATTAAAGCGTGATTGGGATATTGACACCCTTTGGAAAATAGTGTAAAATTATTGTAAATATATGCAACAGAAAGGGTGTCGCTATTTGACAGGCAAAACATATGCATTGGACTATCTTGAACTTCTTGCAAAGGATTATCCCACAATTCAGTCGGTTTCAACTGAAATAATAAACCTTAAAGCAATCTTAAATCTTCCGAAAGGGACTGAACATTTCATAAGCGACCTTCACGGAGAATATGAGTCAGTGTTGCATGTAATAAAAAGTGCATCAGGGGTTATAAAAAATAAAATTGATGATCTTTATGTCAACACTTTGTCTGAATCAGAACGAAAACTTCTTGCAACGATAGTGTATTATCCTGAGCAAAAATTGTATTACCTTAAACAGAAGGGTGAACTTACTGATGAATGGTATTCTCTCACTCTTTTAAGACTTGTTGAATTATGCCGCATGGCATCATCAAAATATACCCGCTCCAAGGTCAGAAAAGCAATGCCTGAAGACTTTGCCTATATACTTGACGAACTTCTTCACACAGAAGATACTGAGATAAATAAGCATGACTATTACATGAGAATCATAAGTTCAATCATAGAAATAGGCAGGGCAGATGCTTTTGTCATTGCCCTTGCGAATCTTATCAGACGCCTTTCCATAGACCATCTGCACATCCTTGGAGACATATTTGACAGAGGTCCAAGACCTGATATCATAATGGAAGAACTTATGAATCATCACTCCATTGACATTCAGTGGGGCAATCATGATATAGAGTGGATAGGGGCAGCATCGGGAAATGATGCTTTGATTGCAAATGTGGTAAGAAACTCTCTTCGCTATAACAATCTTGATGTTTTGGAAATCGGGTATGGAATTAACACAAGAACTCTTGCAAATTTTGCAAATAAAACATATGGTGACGATCCTTGCGAAAACTTTCTGCCCATTGACTGGCAAAGAAAGAGCATAAAAACAAGAGATACACTTCTCACGGCAAAAATGCATAAGGCAATAAGCATCATCCAGTTTAAACTTGAAGCACATATAATTGAATCGCATCCTGAATATGAAATGGATGAAAGAGCCCTCATAACTCACATTGATTACGAAAAAAATACGGTTTGTACAGACGGAAAAACATATCCGCTTTCAGATACACATTTTCCAACTGTTGACGTGGGCAATCCTGCGATGTTGACAGATGAAGAACAAAAGGTGATTTCTTCATTAAGACGTTCCTTTCTTCATTCGGAAAAACTCCGGAAACACATAAGATTCCTCATTACAAAAGGCGGAATGTATAAAGTATATAATGACAATCTTCTGTTTCACGGATGCATTCCTATGGATGAAACCGGCGAGTTTGAAACTGTCAGTTTTTTTGATGTGCCGCTTAAAGGACGGGATTACCTTGACCATGCCGATAAAATCGTAAGAAATATATATCTTTCAGGTTCAGAAGATTCCGAATCTGATTTTTTGTGGTATCTGTGGTGCGGAAAAAATTCGCCTTTGTACGGAAAAGATTCCTACAGGATTTTTGAGAGATATTTTATAGATGATGAAAATACTCATAAAGAAAAAAAGAATAACTACTATGAACATATTGAAAAAGTTTCTGTATGTCAAAAGGTTTTTGACGATTTCGAACTTGCGAAAGATGTCTCACACATAATCAACGGACACGTTCCCGTGCGGACAGGAAAGGGAGAAAGCCCCATAAAAGCAGATGGCAGACTCTTTGTTATAGACGGAGGATTTTCAAGACCATATCAGATAACAACCGGAATTGCAGGCTACACACTGATAAATAATTCCTATGGGTTTTCAATCACGGCGCACGAGCCTTTCACAGGACTTTCAGATGTTTTGGAAAAAGATTTTGATCTTCACTCTTCAAGAACCATAATAGACATAAAGGCAAAACGCAGACAAGTGAAAGATACGGATATCGGAAAGAATATAACAGGAAGAATAGGAGTTTTAACAGAGCTTTTAGAAGCATATAAAAAAGGTTTGCTTCGTGAACATATCAAATGATGTATCATCAAAACAAACCTTAATTTTTCATTTTTTTAAAACCTTCAAAAGACCTTCACAGCCTCTTTTTACATCTTCATACGTTAGGTCAAAATCTCCCGTATACCAGGGATCGCTTATGTCACCGCCGCCTGCAAAGTCAAGCAACTTACATAATTTGCCGCAAGGGTCATCACCGATGATTCTTGCGGCATTTCTTATGTTGTAAGAATCCATGCAAACAAGATAATCATAATCGTCATAATCGCTCTTTTTTAACTGTACGGCATATTTTCCGTCATAAGAAATCCCGAGACTGTCCAGAATTTTCCTTGTCCCTCTGTGGGGAGGATTTCCGATTTCTTCTGTGCTTGTTGCAGAAGAGGAAACAAAAATCCTGTCTGACAGTCCTTCTTTTTCTATCATATCTTTCATAACAAACTCTGCCATTGGACTTCTGCAAATGTTGCCGTGGCATATAAACATAATTTTAATCATAAAAAATCCCCAAATATATTATTCTGTTTTCATTCTCAAATCATCAAGCAGGCTCAAAAACTTTTCCGGAGGTTCTTTTGAAAATTCCATATATTCTCCGCTCTTTGGATGGACAAATCCGATGACTCTTGCGTGAAGTGCCTGACCTCCAAGTTTCAAAGGGTCTGACGATGCATACAAAGGATCTCCCATAACAGGATGTCCGATATATTTCATATGCACTCTTATCTGATGAGTTCTTCCTGTCTCTAAAACACATTTTACCAATGTTGCTTTTTCAAAATACTCAAGGACTTCAAAATGAGTAATTGCCTTTTTGGAATTTGTGGGTGTCACTGCCATTTTAAGTCTGTTTGACGGATCTCTTCCAATGGGAGCATCAATAATACCTTTTTTTGTTTTAATGATTCCGTCGCACACACAAATGTATTCTCTTTTAACTGTCTTTTCGCTGATTTGTTCAGACAAAGAAAGATGGGCTTCGTTTGTTTTTGCAACAAGCAAAAGGCCTGATGTGTCTTTGTCAATTCTGTGAACAATACCGGGACGCATAACACCGTTTATTCCGCTCAAATTTTCACCGCAGTGAAACATAATGGCATTCACCAAAGTTCCTGAATAGTTTCCCGGTGCGGGGTGAACGACCATTCCCTGAGGCTTGTTTACAACAATTAGGCTTTCATCTTCATAAACAATATCAAGAAAAATATCTTCAGGAACAATATTTGCACTTTCAGGCTCGGGAACTTCAATTTCTATGGTTTCACCTTTTTTCAGTTTGTAATTTGTTTTCACACTCTTTCCGTCAACTGTGATGTTACCTGATTCTATGAGTTTCTGAATCATTGCACGGGTGAGACCGTCAACAGATATATATTTATCTATTCTTGTTCCGCCTTCTTCACACACAAGGATTATCTTTTCCATCATCATTTTCCTTTTCAGAAATTTTTATGTTCTTTTCGTCTTTGTCAAAAAATACGACATATATGCAAAGTAAAATGCATCCCACAACAATACAGCAGTCTGCGAAGTTAAAAACAGGATAATCAATAAATGTCACTTCAATCATATCAACCACATATCCCCTGAAAATTCTGTCAAAGAGGTTACCGATTGCTCCTGCATTTATAAGCATCATAGAAGTCTTTTCAAGATTATGTTTCATCGGATGCTTTTTGAAATACCAAAATTCTATTGCAAAAATAATAAAAGTGATTATGACAAAAACCTCAATGTGACTGTCAAAAAGACTCCAGGGACCTCCTGTGTTGTGATGTCTTGTAAAATCAAGCACACCTTTTATAACGGTTGAAGATTCATAGAGATTGAAACTTTTAACAGTCAGAAGTTTTGTAATCTGATCAAGAACAAATAATAATATTGCACCGAATATATAAAACATAGTTCACCATCCGTTTTTATGGTATGTTTTCAAAAAATATACGGGATGTAAAAAATCAGTCGGTTTTTTACATCCCATGAATTCTTAACTGAAATTTATCTGTTTTCGTTGATATAAGATATTGCAGCATCTATTGCTTCTTGCGAACTCATTTCGGTCATTTCATAACCTTTTCTCTTTATGAATTCAACTTTGTTTTCCGAAGCACCTTTACCAACGTTTATTCTTACAGGGATACCGATAAGGTCTGCATCCTTGAATTTAACACCTGCACGCTCGTTTCTGTCATCAATGAGAACATCAATACCTTTTTTCTTTAATTCATCATAGATTTTTTCGGCAAGTTCAACCTGCTCTTCATTTTTGGTGTTAACAGGAACAACAATAACGTGATAGGGGGCAACAGATACAGGCCATACAATACCGTTTTCATCGGATGATTGTTCGATTATAGCCGCCATACATCTGCTTACACCAATGCCGTAACAACCCATAATAGGAGTCTGTTCTTTTCCGTTTTCATCAAGATATGTACATTTTAAAGCATCGGTATATTTTGTGCCGAGTTTAAATATGTGACCAACTTCAATACCCTGACAGGTCTGAATTTTGTCATTTTTACATTTGGGACATACATCGCCAACTTCAATATTTCTGAAATCACCAACGAATGTGGGACTAAAATCTCTGCCCATGTTAACATTTCTGTAGTGATACATTGTTTCGTTTGCACCCACAACGAAGTTTTTCATAAGGCTGACTTCTGAATCCACCAAAACATCAACCTTGATTCCCACAGGTCCTGCAAAGCCAACCTGAGCATTTGTTGCCTCAAACACTTCTTCGGGAGATGCCATTTCAAGATCTATTGCACCAAGATAGTTTGCAAGTTTTGTTTCATTAACTTCTCTGTCGCCTCTCACCATAACAGCGACAATTTTGCCGTCAGCATTATAAAGAAGAGTTTTTGCAAAAGATTTTGCATCAGTGCCTAAAAATTCAACAAGTTCTTCAATGGTTCTTGAATTTGGAGTGTAGATTTTCTCCATTTCTTTTTCATCATCTTTGGAATTTAAATCCTCAGCCACACATGCAGCCTTTTCAATGTTTGAGCAAAAACCGCAGGAGCAAAATGCAATTGTGTCTTCACCAACGTCTGATTTAACCATAAATTCCTGTGAACCGGAACCGCCCATTGCACCGGAATCTGCATCAACAATAAGATATTCAAGTCCCATCTTGTCAAATGCTTCTTTGTATGCATCATACATATTCTGATAGGATACATCAAGACCTTTTTCGTCAGTATCAAAACTGTATGCATCTTTCATAATAAATTCTCTGCTTCTTATAACACCGAATCTCGGTCTTCTTTCATCCCTGTATTTGGTCTGAATCTGATAGAGAGTCATGGGAAGTTGTTTGTATGACTTCACTGTATTTTTAACAGTATCTGTGAAAATTTCCTCATGTGTCGGTCCGAGGCAAAAATCTCTGTCTGCTCTGTCTTTGAGTCTGAACATTTCAGGGCCAAACACAGTCCATCTTCCGGAATCTTCAAAATATTCCTTTGGAAGAACAGCAGACATTAAAAGTTCCTGAGCATCGTGTGAGTCCATGGAATCTCTTACTATATTTTCAATTTTCTTTAAAGCCTTAAGTCCAAGTGGCAGATATGAATATATGCCTGATGCAAGTTTTCTTATAAGACCTGCCCTGAGCATCAACTGATGGCTGGGAATTTCAGCCTCAGAGGGAACCTCTCTCAATGTGGGTAATAAATATTTTGATAATCTCATCTTAATTCCTCGCTTCTATATGTAAAAATACAAATACTACTATATTATAATAGAAAACAGAGATTCTTTCAAGTCTTTTTTATTAAAAAACAAAAAAATCGTTCCAATTTCTGAAAATGCGAAATTTAAGCAGATTATCCTGTTGTTGCAAATATACAAAAACACCTGAAATAAACACAAAAAATATTGTGACTAAAAAATATAAAAAATACTGCAAAACTATTGACAAAACACGTACAAAAGAATATAATCAAGTTTAGTGTTTCTAAACAAAAAACTTACTATTAAATACAATCGGTTTAGAACCATTAAACTTTGTAGTTAATATTATGAAATTGCCGCGGAGGTGTTTTTATGAACATAGGCAATGAAATTAAAAGGCTAAGAATAAAAAACGGTCTCACACAGGAAGAACTTGCTGACAGATGTGAACTTTCAAAAGGATTCATATCTCAGGTGGAAAGAGACCTTGCATCGCCGTCAATTTCAACATTGTCCGATCTTTTGCAGTGTCTTGGAACAGATCTTAAAAACTTTTTTAACAGTGCTGCCGATGAAGAAGTTGTTTTCAAATCCGAGGATGTGTTTGTAAAAGAATATAAGGACGAGGGAAGCATCATAAACTGGATTGTTCCAAATTCTCAGAAAAACGATATGGAACCCATAATAATAGAACTTCTTCCGGGCGGAAAATCATATGTTGACGATCCTCACGATGGTGAAGAATTCGGATATGTCCTGTCAGGAAGTGTTGTTCTTCACATTGGCGGGAAAAAATACAGGGTAAAGAAAAATGAAAGTTTCTATTTTAAACCCAATGCTATTCACTACATAGAGAACAAAACCAAAACAAATTCAAAGGTGCTGTGGGTATCCACACCGCCCACATTCTGATTTGAGGTGATAAAATTGGCAAAACATCTTATAGAACTTACAGGTCTTTGCAAAACTTTTGATGATAACGAAGTTTTAAAAGACATAAACCTATACATAAATGAAAATGAATTCTTAACTCTTCTCGGACCTTCAGGATGCGGTAAATCAACACTTCTTCGTATAATTGCAGGTTTTGAAACACCAACATCGGGAACAGTTAGTTTTGAAGGAAAAGACCTTTCGGGAGTTCCTGCATATGAAAGAAAAGTCAACACGGTTTTTCAGCGTTATGCACTTTTCCCTCATCTTGATGTTTTTGATAACATAGCCTTTGGTCTTAACATAAAAAAACTTCCAAAAAAAGAGATTGAACAAAAGGTCAGAAAAGTTCTCGAACTCGTTAACTTGAAAGGTTTTGAAAACCGTACCATCAGTTCGCTCTCAGGCGGTCAGCAACAGCGTATTGCCATTGCAAGAGCAATAGTTAACGAACCAAAAGTTCTTCTTCTTGATGAACCTTTGGCAGCTCTTGACCTGAAACTGAGACAGGGAATGCAACTCGAACTTAAAAATATGCAAAGAGAACTTGGAATCACATTCATATATGTAACTCACGATCAGGAAGAAGCCCTCACAATGTCAGACACGGTTGTTGTAATGAAAGAGGGAACAATTCAGCAAATCGGCACTCCCACAGACATATACAACGAACCCAAAAATGCCTACGTTGCTGATTTTATCGGTGAAAGTAACATCATAGACGGCATTATGAAAAAAGACTGCCTTGTAAATATTCTCGACACAGATTTTGAATGTGTTGACACGGGATTTTCGGAAAATGAAGACGTTGATGTTGTTATAAGACCTGAAGATATATATATTTTAGAACCTGACAAAGGTAAAATCCCCGGAACAGTCGAATCTGTCATCTTTAAAGGTGTTCATTATGAAATGGTAATTGACACCGGCAGTTTCAAATGGCTTGTTCACGACACTGCAAAGTATGAAGTGGGGAGTCAGGTAAGCCTTTTTGTAAAACCTTTCGATATTCACATTATGAAAAAATCTTAACAGACGGTGAGATAAAATGTATAAAAAATCTTTGTCCTATCCGCATCTTGTGTGGATGGTAGCATTTGTAATAGTGCCGATGTTTTTAATATTTTTATATGCCTTTACATCCAACACAACAGATGGGAATATTTCTTTCACATTTGATAACTTCAAAAAGTGCATAGATCCCATGTATCTTAAAATATATGCCAATTCCATATGGATTGCATTTCTGAGTGTGGTTTTTTGTCTTATTCTCGGCTACCCTGCAGCAAAAATTCTTGCAGATAAAGACAGACGCAGAATGGCAGCAGGAAAAAAGGCGAGCGGACTTATGATGCTTTTTGTAATGCCCATGTGGATGAATGTAATGCTCAGGCTCTATTCATGGTTAACTATCCTTCAGCCAAACGGAGTGTTAAACAGCTTTTTGGGAATACTGAATCTTCCTGAAATAGATATAATGTACACCCGGACTGCGGTAGTCCTCGGAACGGTGTACGATTTCATTCCATTTATGATAATGCCCATATATTCGGTTCTCATAAAAATAGATGATAGCCTCATAGAAGCTGCAGAGGATCTTGGTGCAAACAAAAGCAGAGTTTTTCTGAAAGTCATTTTGCCTTTGTCACTTCCGGGGATAGTGTCTGGAATAACAATGGTATTTCTGCCTGCTCTCACATCTTTCTACATTTCAGACTTTTTCAGCGGCGGACAGTTCATGTTAATTGGAAACCTCATTGAAAAGAACTTCAAAAATCCCGTTGGCAGAAACTTTGGCTCATCCCTTTCCATAATCTTAATGGGATTTGCATTTCTTTCGATGCACATTATGAAACTCTTCAACAAATCAAACCGACAGATGGATATGTTTTAAGCAGGAGAAATCTCAAATAGAATACTAAGGAGGATAAGATGAAAAAGAATATCTTCAAAAGTCTTTTTGAAAATACATATTTATTTCTGATGTTTCTGTTTTTATATTTTCCCATAGTGATGCTTATGATATTTTCCTTCAATAGTGTCAAGTCAACATCAAACTGGGAAGGCTTTTCACTCAGATGGTATGAACAGATGTTTTCGGATGATGCTCTTTTGGAAGCCTTTGCAAATACGATAACCATAGGAATTTTGGCGGCTGTAATTTCATGTATAATAGGAACTGCTGCTGCCATTGGGATTCAGGGATACCGTTCAAAAAAGGCAAAAGGACTCATAAATGCTCTCACAAATCTTCCTATGGTAAGTTCGGAACTTGTTATGGGTGTGTCAATGATGATACTTTTCCTTTATGTGAAAATCCCACTTGGATACGCAACACTTCTGATGTCTCACATAACTTTTTGTGTACCGTATGTTATAGTTTCGGTATTGCCCAAACTCGTGCAACTTGACACCGGACTGTATGAGGCTGCCCTTGACCTTGGTGCAAAACCCTTTTATGCATTCAGGAAAGTTGTTATTCCTGAGATAAAACCCGGTGTGATTTCCGGACTTCTAATATCATTCACCCTTTCTATAGACGATTTTGTGATTAGTTTCTTCACAACAGGAAACGGCGTAAGTAACCTTTCAATTTACATATATTCCAGCGTAAGAAGAGGCGTAAATCCAATGTATAACGCCCTTTCAACAATAATGTTTGTTCTGGTTGCATTGCTTCTTTTTATGATAAATAAACGCTCAGGTAACAAAAACAATGCACCGTCCATCATACCATAAATCTGATAAATTAAAGGAGATTAAAATTATGAAAAGAATTATTTCAATTTTTGTTTGCCTCATTTTCACACTTTCAATCGCTTTAACCTTTGGCGGATGCTCCTCCAAAACCAAACTTTTTGTATATAACGTGGGAGACTATATTCACCCTGATGTTATAGAAATGTTTGAAAAGGAACATCCGGATATAAAAGTTGTCTATGAACTTTTTGATTCTGTTGAAGAAATGTATATGAAAGTTTCAAACGGCACATCTCCTTATGATGTTGTCATTCCTTCTGATTATATGATAGAACAGATGAGAGAAGAGGGAATGCTCAACAAAATCAATTTTGAAAATGTTCCTAACTATGAAAACATAGATTCCAGTATGAGAAATCTTGACTTTGATCCCACCAATGAATACGCAGTTCCCTATATGTGGGGTACAATAGGAATTCTCTACAACAAAACCATGGTGGACGATCCTGTTGACAGTTGGGACATTTTGTGGAATGAAAAGTATAAAGGTGAAATCTTTATGCTCAATCAGGAAAGAGATATGGTTTCCATTGCTCTCAAAAAATGCGGATACTCCATGAATTCCGATAATGACAGTGAACTTAAAGAAGCAGAAAAAATCTTAAAAGAACAAAACCCTCTCGTAAAAGCATATTGCGGTGACGAAATAAAAGACAATATGATAAACGGCAACGGTGCACTTGCAATAGTGTGGTCAGGAGATGCATATTTCTGCATTGAACAAAATCCCGACCTTGCATTTGCAATCCCGAAAGAGGGAACAAATCTATGGTTTGACTGCATGGTAATTCCCACAACATCAACTCATCAGGCAGAAGCTGAAATGTTCATAGATTTTATGTCTCGCCCTGACATTGCAAAACTCAATGCCGAATACATTGGTTATTCAACGGCAAATGCGTCAGCAAGGGATATGCTTGAAGATAGCGTTAAAAATGATAAACTCCGCTATCCCGAACTTGATGAAGAGTTTATGTCAAAAATGGAAATCTTTGCATATAACAAAGAAAGAAATGCAAAATTAACTGAAATCTGGACAAGAGTGTTAAATAGTTAAAATCATAAAAGACTGTTTCTTGATAAAAATAAAAAAGAAACAGTCTTTTTAACATGAGCATCAAAGGTAAAATATATGTCAGAAAATGATAGCAATAAATAACTTTTTGGGACATATATTAAGTATATTAAGTAATCCTATTGATTTATATAAAGAGTTATGCTAATATTTAAAAAATTAATAATTACTTAGTGTTTGTTAAGGAGGTAAAATAATGAAAGTATCAGAAGTTCCGATTTTCCCATCCCCGAAATCCGTTATGGGTAACGGTGAAGAATATGAATTAAAAACAAGTATAATATCTAATCACCAAGAATTTGAAGACAAAGCACAACTTTTAAGCCTTTGTTTTAAAAAAATGTATGATAAAGACCTTGAAAATGGAGAAGGCGGTATAGAACTTTACTTTGATTCCGCTATTGAAAAGGGTGCATATAAAATTGTGTCCGACAAAAAAATGTGTCTTTATGCATCGGATGACGAAGGCATGGGATACGCCATTGCATCAGCACTTTTTCTTGTTGATGTGAAAAAAGGAGTAGCATATACAAAAACATTAACAATTGAAGATTATGCAGACAAAGGCTACCGCTCTTTTATGCTCAGTATGCCCCAGGGCGGAATGAGTCTTGCAAAAGTAAAGAATTTTGTTGACATTTGTTTTATTTTTAAAGTGAACTATTTGCATCTTCATTTAAGCGATAATATATACTATTATTATCCGTCAAAAGTTCTTCCCCAGCTTCCTACACCTGAAACTTCTTTCAGTTTTGAAGAAATAGCGGAGCTTAACGCCTACGCAAAGGTGAGAGGAATTACTCTTGTTCCCGAACTTGACCTGCCCGGTCATGCTGCAGCAATCACAACAAGATGTCCTGAAATTTTTGCAAATCAGTATGAGGGCGGCGAGGAAAGAGTTATGTACTCTGAGGCAGGTGCTATCATATCAGGTGATGAACTTATTTGCGTGGGAAGCAAAAATTCAATGGAACACGTGTTTAAACTTATTGACGAAATCTGTGAAATGTTCCCCGATTCTCCCTACATCCACCTTGGAGGAGATGAGGCAGACATCGAAGCATGGGATAACTGCCCTGTGTGCCGTCAGTACAGAAAAGACGAAAACATAGAAGATGTTCACGAACTCTACAGCGATTTTATAGGCAGAGTGTGTAAGAGGGTTTTTGAAAACGGACGCACTCCCATTGTCTGGGAAGGATTCCCCAAAAAAGGTATTGAAAGAATTCCGAAAGAAACAATTGTTTGTGCATGGGAATGTTACTATCATCAGCCTGAAGACCTTTTAGATGCAGGTTTCAGAATTATAAACGGCTCATGGCAGCCTCTCTATATTGTTCAGAGTCAGACAGAAAGATGGACACCCCTTGACATTATGAAATGGGATGTATACAATCTTCAGCATTTCTGGTCAGAATCAAGAGCCAAACTCAACCCTGTTCACCTTACCCCCACGGAAAAAGTCCTCGGTGCACAGATTTCATCCTGGGGATGCTTCTATGAACTTTGCATGGGAAGAGCAATTGAAAATCTTCCGGCAATGTGTGAACGCCTCTGGACAGTAAAAAGAGTATGCTCTGATGAAGATTTCAATAAAAAGCATTCAAATGTTGTTATGAAAGCGGCAAAATTAATATCACAAAGTTTTTAATACATACAAAAAAAACAAGGGCTGTTTGCCCTTGTTTCAGACTTTCGAAAAAGCCCGCACTGCAAAGTGCCGGGCTTTCTCTGTAATATAAAAGTGTTTAATAATCGAACAAATATTTATGACGCTTTTGTCAATAAGACAGCCAAAAGCTACGATTTTAGGCACTTTGCTTGCTTCGTCATGGCTCATTGCCGTACCCTCGTACTGTCTGCTTCGCCATTCCTCGCCTGCGACCATTTTCAAAAGTCTCCCAGCGTGTCGATTATATCGACACGAAAAAAACAAGGGCTGTTTGCCCTTGTTTTTTTGCTATATATAAATTTACGAATATCAATATTCTTTCACAAATTTTTCTATAATATCAACAGATTTGTCACTTGCCTTAACTTTGAAGGTGTTGAAATCCATTTCGTTTGCTCCGTCTGAGATGGTTCTTAGCAGTGCAAATTTCACATTGTTCACCATACAAACATGTGCAATTGCGCCGCCTTCCATTTCGCAGGCGATTGCACCAAATGTTGATACAAGATTCTTTTTCATTTCATCTTTACAAACAAAAACATCTCCTGTTGCAATTGTTCCTGTCAGAGTGTTATCATCTCTGCAAATCTTTTCAAAAAGTTCAACGGCTTTTTCATCGGATTTAAAATATATGGTATTAACACCGTCAACCATTCCGACGGGACTTCCGAGCGGGGACAAGTCAAAGTCGTGCTGAACACAGTCAGAGCCGATTGCAACTGAGAGGACGTCAAGTTTTTCTGTGAGTGAACCTGCAACTCCGGAATTTATTATAATATCCGGATTGTATTTTAAAATCATAGCCTCTGCACAAAGGGCAGCATTCACTTTTCCAGGATTGCACATTGCACAGACAACATCTTTTCCGTAAATCTTTCCCGACACAAATTCCATTGACGAAAATGTTTCAGAGGACGGATTTTCCATAAGATTTTTAATTCCTCTTGTTTCTATTTCCATTGCACCTATAATGCCTATCATAACTCTCATCTCCAAAATTTAATATATGAATATGATACCTAAAGGGGGGAATTTTGTCAATACGGTACTTTAAATTTTAATAATCGGTAAATTTTTGGTTAAGAAAGGTAAAAATTTTTAAAATACTATTGTTATTGCATCTTTTTTTTGCTATAATATATACTGTAGTAATTTGTATCTTTAAAAGATTCAGAATATAAGTCAGGAAGTGAAAAAATTGCGATTAATTGAAAAGATTTTCGGAACGCACAGTTCAAGAGAAATAAAACGCATAATGCCGATTGTGAAAAGAATAAATGATCTTGAACCCGAAATTCAGAAATTAACAGATAGCGAACTGAAAGAAAAAACAAATGAGTTTAAATCCCGCCTTTCAAAAGGGGAAACTCTTGATGATATTTTGCCCGAAGCATTTGCTGTTGTGAGAGAAGCATCAAAAAGGGTTTTGGGCATGAGACACTTTGATGTTCAGTTGATTGGCGGAATAGTTCTTCATCAGGGCAGAATTGCCGAAATGAAAACAGGAGAAGGTAAAACTTTGGTTGCAACTTTGCCTTGTTACCTGAATGCCCTCACAGGCGAAGGCGTTCATGTTGTAACCGTCAATGACTATCTTGCAAAGCGTGACAGCGAGCAGATGGGAAAAATATATAAGTTTCTCGGTCTCACGGTAGGTCTCATTATTCACGACAAAACCTCTGCTCAAAGACAGGAAGCCTACAGTGCGGATATAACCTATGGAACAAACAATGAATTTGGATTTGACTATCTTCGTGACAACATGGTCATCTACAAAAAAGATGTGGTACAATGCAAAGGTCATAATTTCGTTGTGGTTGACGAAGTTGACTCCATATTGATTGATGAAGCAAGAACACCTCTCATAATTTCGGGAATGGGTGAGAAATCAACAGATTTGTATTCTGTTGCAAACCATTTTGCAAAGAGACTTAAAATGCTTAAAATTGTTGAAGCCGACGATAAGCAGAACGACGATGATGTTGATGCTGATTATATTGTTGACGAAAAAGCAAATACGGCAACTCTTACTGCATCAGGTGTTAAAAAGGCAGAAACAGCATTTAATGTGGAAAATCTTTCAGATCCCGAAAATCTCACACTCCTTCATCACATCAATCAGGCAATCAGAGCCCATGGCGTAATGCACAGAGATGTTGACTATGTCGTAAAAGATGGTGAAGTAATCATAGTTGATGAATTCACAGGTCGTCTTATGCACGGAAGACGCTATAATGACGGACTTCATCAGGCAATAGAAGCAAAAGAAGGAGTGGAGATTGCAAGAGAAAGCAAAACTCTTGCCACAATTACATTCCAGAATTTCTTCCGCCTGTACAAAAAACTTTCGGGTATGACCGGTACTGCAGAAACTGAGCAGGAAGAGTTCAATGCTATATATAATCTTGATGTTGTGGTGATTCCCACAAATGAACCAATGGTACGAAAAGACCATCCTGACAGTGTGTATAAATCCGAAGGTGGAAAATATGCAGCTGTTATAAATCAGATAATAGCATGTCACGAAAAAGGACAACCGGTACTTGTAGGAACGGTAACAATTGAAAAGTCAGAACTTTTAAGCCGCATACTTTCCAAAAACGGCATAAAACATGAAGTCTTAAATGCAAAATATCACGAAAAAGAAGCAGAAATTATTGCTCAGGCAGGTAAAAAAGGTGCCGTAACCATCGCTACCAATATGGCAGGTCGTGGAACTGATATTATGCTTGGCGGTAATGCGGAATTTCTTGCAAAAAAAGAAATGGAAAAACTTGGATATAGTCCTGAACTTATTCTGGAATCAACAGGCTTTTCCGAAACAGATAATCCTGAAATTCTTGATGCAAGAGAAAAGTATAAGGAACTAAACGAAAAGTATAAAAATGAAATCTTTTCTGAAAGACAGGAAGTTATTGATGCAGGCGGACTTTTCATAATTGGTACTGAACGCCACGAATCACGCCGTATAGACAATCAGCTCCGAGGTCGTTCAGGCCGTCAGGGAGATGTGGGTGAATCAAGGTTCTACCTTTCTCTTGATGATGATCTTTTAAGAAAATTCGGTTCAGATCGTCTTCGCTCAATGGTTAATGCTCTCGGTCTTCCCGATAACGAAGCAATTGAAGCATCAATGCTTACATCTGCCATAGAAAGAGCACAACGCACAGTTGAAGGAAATAACTTCAAGTCAAGAAAACACGTTCTTGAATATGATGATGTAATGAATGTTCAGCGTAAAGTAATTTATGCCGAAAGAAACAAAGTTTTAGACGGCGGCGACTTCAAGCAGAGTTTCACACGCAGAATTGAAGAATTCATTGAACTTACAGTAGATCAGTATATAGCAGGGGAGGAATATCCCGAAAACTGGAACATCACAGGTCTTATCGAATTTATGGAGCAGTTTTTCCTGCCAAAGGATTCTCTATCCTACACCAAAGAGCAGATTGAGGATTTAAAAAGAGCAGACCTTGTCGGTGATTTAACAGACATTGCCATGGAACAATATGCCCTTAAAGAGGAAGAATTCGGATCAGATGCATTAAGAGAAATTGAAAGAATAATTCTCCTTCGTGCAGTTGACTCAAAATGGATGGATCACATAGATGATATGGAAAGACTCCGTCAGGGAATAGGACTCAGAGCCTATGCACAGAGAGATCCCATCATTGAATATAAAGAAGAGGGTTACATTATGTATGAGGCTATGCTTCAGGCAATAACCGAAGACATAATAAGACTTCTTTTCCATGTGAGAGCCGAAAGGAAAATGGAACGTGAGCAGGTTGCAAAACCCACATCTGCATCGGGCGGAGGCTCAGACGGAACTATAGAGAAAAAGCCTGTCGTAAGAAAAGAGGCAAAGGTCGGAAGAAACGACCCGTGTCCTTGCGGTTCAGGACTCAAATATAAAAAATGTTGCGGTAAATAATAACAAAATATAAAACAATTTGAAAGAGGTGACTTATATTGTTACAGTATGATGAATACAAAATAGAACTTCAGAATATGGAAGGCAGTATAAATGATTTGAGGGATTCACTTTGACATCGCTCAAGCGATAAAGAAAATTGAAGAACTTGAAAACATGGCGGCAGAGCCGGGATTCTGGGATGATCCCGAGCAGAGTCAGAAAGTGCTCCAAAAAACAAAGGCATTAAAAAACAAGGTTGAAAAATATGAAAAACTTCGCACACTTTTTGATGATACTCTTGTTCTGATTGATATGGCAAATATGGAAGAGGATGAATCATTTCTTCCCGAAATCACAGAATCGGTCAAAGAAATAACCAAAAAAACAGAGGAAATGACTCTTGAAACACTTCTTTCGGGAGAATACGACAAGAATAATGCAATTCTGACACTTCATCCCGGTGCAGGAGGAACAGAGGCTCAGGACTGGGCAGATATGCTTCTGAGAATGTACACCCGATGGGCAGAAAGACGAAATTTCACGGTTGAAACAATGGACTATCTCCCCGGTGATGAAGCAGGCGTAAAAAGTGTAACCCTTCTTATTTCAGGCGAAAATGCCTACGGATATCTCAAATGCGAAAAGGGCGTACACAGACTTGTCCGCATTTCTCCGTTTGATTCATCAGGCAGAAGACACACATCTTTTTGTTCAGCAGAAGTAATGCCTGAAATAGATGATGATGTTGACGTTGATATCAATCCCGACGAACTCAGAATTGACACCTACAGAGCAAGCGGTGCAGGCGGTCAGCATGTTAACAAAACTTCATCCGCAATCCGCATAACCCACATTCCCACAGGAATTGTTGTTGCCTGCCAGAATGAACGTTCTCAGCATAAAAACAGAGATTATGCCATGAAAATGCTCAAAGCAAAATTGGTTGAACTGAAAGAAAAAGAAAATCAGGCAAAACTCGATGACATTAAGGGTGAACAAAAAGACATTGCATGGGGAAGTCAGATTCGTTCCTACGTTTTCCATCCCTATAATCTTGCAAAAGATCACCGTACCAATTATGAAATGGGCAATATCGGTGCAGTTATGGACGGAGACCTTGACGGATTTATAAATGAGTACCTGAAAAAGATGAGTCTCGGCACTTTGGGTGAAGAATAATATATCTGGGTGATTATTATGAAAATCATAGACCTTTTGAAAAGTGAAAAACTATCCCTTTCCTTTGAGGTTTTTCCGCCGAAAACCGAAATGGGTTTTGATTCGGTGAAAACAGCAACAGAAGAAATTGCAAAACTCAAACCCTCATTTATGAGTGTTACATACGGTGCAGGGGGAGGTACAAGTAAATATACTCTTGATATTGCAAAAAACATAAAGGAACTCTATAATGTTCCCACATTGGCACACCTTACTTGCGTTTCTTCAACAAAAGAAACTGTACGTCAGAAGATCGAAGATATCAAAAATGCGGGAATTCAGAATATAATGGCATTAAGAGGAGATATTCCCGAAACCCTCCAAAATGATGACAGAAGTAAGTGGGACTATCAGTATGCCATCGATCTTATTCGTGAACTTAAAGATGCAAACAGGGATTTTTGCATTGGATGTGCCTGCTATCCTGAAATTCATCCTGAAAGTGAAAATCAGAAAGAAGATATCAGACGTCTTAAGGAAAAAGTTGATGCAGGGTGCGATTTTATCACCACTCAGATGTTTTTTGACAATAATCTTTTGTATAATTTTCTCTACAAAATTCGTGAGGCAGGCATAACAGTTCCTGTAATTCCGGGAATTATGCCGATTACAAATGCCAATCAGGTTGAACGTGCAATAAAACTTTCCGGCTCGTTTATGCCTCAGAGATTCAAAAGCCTTGTTGATAAATTCGGTTCATTTCCCGATGCAATGAAGCAGGCAGGGATTGCGTATGCAATAGACCAGATTATTGACCTTTATGCAAATAACATCACAAATGTTCATGTGTATTCCATGAATAAACCTGATGTTGCAGAGAAAATACAGTCAAATCTTTCAGATATTTTAAGCAAATGAAAACAACCACCAAATATGATATGATTTAATCATGTTTGGTGGTTATTTATGTAACAGAGGTTTTGCATTTTTATCAAATTCAAAAACGATTGTATGCAGGAATAAGCATATTTATCCCAAAAGAAAAATATACCTCAAAACTGTATAACATATTAAATTTAGTTTGGCATAATTATAATACACATTTTTTATAATTTATCAAGATACTTTCAAAAAAATAGCAAAATACACAAAAAAGAAAACCGCCACAATTGTGACGGTAAAAGTTAGTTATTTGATTTTTCGGCGTTTTGTTTAGCTGTGTTGATGGATGAAATGAGCATTTTGCGGATTGTTCCGCATTCATTATATATTTCTTTGGAAGTTTCTCTATTGAGTAAATCGGATTTAACGAAAAGTTCTAACCAATATTCTGTTTCGTAGCATTCTTTCAGTGCTATTTGTAATTTTGAAATAAAATCGTTCTTGCTATGTGCATAATTTGCCTCGTGTATATTTGCACCTATGGATGTTCCGCTGCGCTCAAGCTGATTGGTAAGTGAATAATGTCCTTTAATGTTTTCGCATAGTTTAATTATTTTAACGGAAAATTCGACAGATAAATTTCTTAACTTTGATTCTGCCATATTACATCAACTCCCTAACCATTATAACATAGGAGATTTCTTTTGTCTATAAGTGAAATATCAACTCCGTTGATGTGAAATAATTTCTTGCAGAAATTGTGAAATTTGATGCTAATGCATCAAGTGAAATAAAATAAATCCTTATATCACACGCCGCAAG
>SVJK01000090.1 GCA_015069015.1 Oscillospiraceae bacterium | reverse complement strand
GTCGTTGTCGGTCTTGAAATCCGTCAGGATTCCTTCAACCTTCCGCCTCGGTAACCAACAATTTTATCTCAATTCAGGTTCAGAGAATTTTCGGTGTGGGATTTTTGCGTCAATGGGAGGCAAAATATCCGATAATACTGACGTATTTGAGAATATTTTAACGAAGCAGTGGCGTAAAAATCCACACCCAAAACGGGTTCGGATATTGACGCGTCTGCTTAAGCATAAAAATTCTGAAAGTTCATTTTTCACCCTCAGGCATATGTATGAATATAATATATCCGGGGGGTGAAACAAATGTCAAACTGCGGATGTAATAATGGTTTTGGATGTGTGGCGCTCAGCGTTGTTGCTTCAATAGTTGTAGCAATAATAACAGCCTTTCTAACATTCTCTGCCACAATTACCGTAACACCTGCATTCCTTTGGGTAACTCTTGGAATAGCAGTCTTATACCTTGCAATAACCTATATTAATTCAACAAATGACAGGGGAGAAATAACAAATGATTGCGTGTGTACCTCTCTTTATGCAATCATAGTGGGGATACTCGGAACAATAATAACTTCCCTTGTTCTCCTTGGTATAACTTTTGCCGCAACAAGTGTCATAGGTGCATTGATATCCGGTCTTTTGCTCGGTTTTCTTACACTCATATTCACATCGGTTTCCTGCCACATTCTTTGCAGATCTTCCTGCAACACAAGATGTATCAGATAATTAGTGAATAGAAAAAGTAAAAAAACAGGATAAAAACAAAATCTTTTATCCTGACTCTAAAAATCAAAAATGGATTCGCTATTGGCGAATCCATTTTTGATTTTTAGGAGTTAAAAACAATACGATTAATTAATTTAATGAATAAATAAATTATAACAGAAAAGAATTTTTTTGTCAACAGGTAGTTTTCAGAGGTTTGTCATGAAAAAATACGAGATTTTAACACCTGTTTTATTTGACTTTTTAAAAGATACATGATATAATTTAAACAATAAAATAATTATAAAATGAAAAACGGAGGTTTTAAATTATGGGTAAATCCACAGATTTTCGCTATAACACAGGTGCCACAAAGGTACCCTGGGCAGCAGTTGGTGAAAACTATAACGCCGCTGACCTTATGGAAGTAATCAGTTTTCTTATGCAGGGAGACGGCCCTGAATATGATGCAGCTTTAGAAGCAGTATATGAACAGATAAAAAAACTCGATGCCATCTCAACACCGCCCGGAAAACTTACAACAGACAAGCAGGTTGCTTTGGCAGAAGAAGCGTGTAATGAATATCTTGGCACAGAAACATCAACATTCCTTACAAACTGTACTGCAGGTTTTGAAATTGCATACAAATATGCAGGCATCAAAGAAGGCGACGAGGTAATTGTTCCTGCAATAACCTTTGTTGCAACAATGGCATATCCTCTGGCAGTTGGGGCAAAACTTGTTTTTGCAGATGTTAATCCCAGAACTCTCAACATGGATCCGGAAGATGTTGCAAGAAAAATTACACCGAAAACAAAAATGATAGTTCCCGTACATATAGGTGGATACCCTGTAGACCTTGAGCCTATTATGAAACTTGCAAAAGAAAACAACATCCTTGTTCTTGAAGATGCTGCTCACGGTTTTGGTGCAGAATATAAAGGAAAAAAAGTTGGTACAATAGGTGACTTTGCCGCATTCAGTTTCCACGAAGTTAAAAATATCACATCCTTTGGCGAAGGTGGTATTGCAACAACCAACATCCCCGGATTTGGCGATGATATGAAACGTGCCCGTTTCCTCGGACTGAATTTTGGCACAGAACCTATAAAAGACTGGCTCTATAATGTAACACCCATCCCCGGAAAAGAAAAACCCTTTGTTGCTCTTAACTATTCTCCCACTGAAATTCAGGGACTTGGTCTTAAACTTCAGGTTGCACGTAATGATGCAATCATAGAAGAGCGTCGCAAAGCCGCTGAATATCTCAACAGCCGTTTTGCCGAAAATCCTGCTATTATTTGTCAGGATATGGGAAATGATGATATTAAACCCACATTCCATCTCTATCTTCTCCAGATTGATCCATCTCTTGCAGGAGGAGACATTCAGATTCTCAAAAAGAAACTTGAAGAAAAGAGTGTAACACAGATTCCTCACTTCGGACCAATCTACCGTTTCAAGGTTGTTCAGGATATGGGTTATGATTCTGATGAAATTGCAAAAACTTGTCCCAACTGTGAAGAAGTGTTCCATAAACGCTTCACACATCTTCCACTCTATGGCTTGAGTCAGGAGCAACTTGAGTATATGGCAGATGCAGTGCTTGAATCAGTTGCTGAAATGCAGGCGGGAAAATAAATTATAATATAAGATTACATTATAAATAATATTAAAAAGGTGATATGAATAATCTTTATGATTAATTCACATCACCTTTTATAGTTTTTCTGTAATATTCAACTTTGATTTTCATTCCGTCAAATTCTTCCGTACCGGTATATATAAGTTCACCAAATCCCCATTTTTTGTACCTTGCTTTGTTTTCATAATCATCAGGTTCAACACCTAAAGTAAGATATTTTGCGCCCATATCCGTAAGAATCTTTTGTGCATAGCGAAAAAGAAGAGAAAAATAACCTTGTCCTCTGTATTCCGGTTTTGTAAGAAAGGAAAAAAGATAGAATGTTTCGAAGTCTGTAATGTGTGCGATGTTTTGGGTGTACTCATCATCGGGAGATACACAAGCCGCCATTTCGCAAATGTATTTATCATTTTCGGTTCCTATAAAAAATATTCTTGTACCTTTTTTCATACTGTCCAATCTTTTATTTAGATTCCTTGCAAGATACGCATCAGAAGGATTTTCCTTCATTTTTTCAGCGTACAGTTTTATTAGATCGTTTTCTGTTGCGATTTTTGTTTCCATAATTCACTTCACCCACTTTTGTTTATTATAAATGGCGTAGATTGTTTTGTCAAATATTTTTGTGTTGATTTTTTGGGGAAAAGCGGTTATAATGTTATCATGACAGAGGTGTGTATTTGTCATAATAAATACCAAGGAGAAAAAACATGAAATACATAAAGATAATCTCTTTTATACTTATTTTTACTATGGCATTTTCGCTGGCAGCTTGTTCAAACGAAGAAAAAAAAGAAGAGAAAGTTAACCTTGACCCCATTGCCATGGATTCAGTCGTGACTTCAGAAGGTGAACCGGAAAGGGTAAGGATTGGTTTTGATGTGGAGAATTACGGTGAATTTGTTGTCGAAACGTATTCTGAACATGCGCCTGATACTGTGAATCACTTTCTTGAACTCGTAGATAACGGATGTTATAATGGTTATACAGTGGAAAAGATAAATCCCGGGTTGGCAATCCTTTCTTCCGACCATTCACATGAGCTCACATCCGACAGTGCGGCACAGTTTAACAACACAGTCAGCGGTGAGTTTTCTGCAAACGGCAGAAGCAACGCTTTGAAACTGGACAGATATACACTTGCTTTGAATCACATTCCGTCGGACTATAATTCCGGTATGAGTCAGTTCATGATTTTTCTTTCATCCAATCATGATTTGGATGGAAAGTATGCGGGTTTTGCAAAAGTAGTTGAAGGCACACAGATAATTGATAAAATTGCAGGAGTTGAAACAGACTCGTCAGGCAGACCTGTTTTGCCAATAGTTATGAAAAAAGTGTATATTAAGAGGTAATTTTTGTGTTAATTTTTTAACAGAATATCTTGCATATTTTTTCTATTTATAGTAAAATATAGCATAAAGATAAAAATT
>SVJK01000025.1 GCA_015069015.1 Oscillospiraceae bacterium | reverse complement strand
GTTATGTTTGTTTGGAATAGCGAAGATATCAGATTTATGTTACGAAACAATTCAAAAGAAACTT
This sequence comes from Oscillospiraceae bacterium, assembly GCA_015069015.1. Classification (GTDB taxonomy): domain Bacteria; phylum Bacillota; class Clostridia; order UMGS1810; family UMGS1810; genus RGIG1828. Next base: position 29,211 of record SVJK01000025.1, on the reverse strand, counting down.
ATAAGGTAATACACATTAATCCCCTCTATATCGGTGAATATAGAGGGGATTGCATATTATTTTAAATCATTCAATCAATAGCTTCCTTGCTATCCTGAACAAGCTATTATCTACAGGCGGAATATCTCTGTATATTGGATCTTTTATATATTCAACACCAGGATCGAAATTAGGATTGATGGATTGATAGATTTTGTTTCGAGCATTAAATTCTGCTTCTGCATAGGTAATCTTACCGGATTTATAATCTTCAATCACAGGTGCGATTATAGCTCTTACCTTTTCAACATTTTCGGCATAAAAGTCAGGTCGCAAGTACATATCTCGATATTGAAAAATTGCATTGTTTGCTATTGCTGACAGAATACCAAATCCGTTCCCATTTGTTTGATTTGATATAACAGCATTGAAAATTATTCTGCTTGCCTTTGCTTTAGCTTCTGCATATCCCATGCCCTTTTGCACTTCTGATAAGACATCGGCTACAAGATTTTCGGTCAGTATGATTTGTTCGGCTGTTGCACACAGCGGTGCTGATTCTCTCGGAACCTCTGCGGCACTTACTGTAGATAAAATAGTCATTGAAATTATTAAACTTATTACAATTCTTTTCATTAGAAAACTCTCCATTCATAATTTAGGTTTTAGGGCAAAGCACTAACAAGTGGCGTTTGGGGTACCAAATGCCGTGCTTGCTAATACAACTGTGAAATACAATCATTTTACATAAATAATGGTTGAATTTATAATTTCTCTTGCCGAGTGGCGAAAGTTATTCATAAGACCAACCCATTTTAGCTGATTCTCTGCTTTTAACTTTTCATCAACACCTTCAGCTTTTGCCATTCTTTGAATAATGTTTTGTTCCATTTCTAAAGCCTGCTCGTTAATATCTGCAATATAGGAGTGTAATTTGCCTGATGTCAGCATTTGATAATAAAAGCTGTAACTATGCTTTTTGATATACTCTAAATGCTGTCTGCCATAATTGCCAAGTTCTCTTTTGTCCTCATTTTCAGGCAATTCAAGATTAGGTATTAAATAATCGCCCTCTTGTCTGTAAGTTCCACCGTTTTGTTCAAAAATTGATTTCATTGTAAAATCCTCCAAAATTTTATATTCTACAATATCCTATCAATCCGACTGTATAACACATTTCCCCTTTCTTCCTTATCATCATCTAACTTCGGCTGGCGCATTTTTTAAATTTGGAGGGTTTTATTATGACAATGTGTGGATATCCAATGAGAAAACCGAGAACAATCGATAAACTCGAAATTTGTGATTGTATGGAAATAATTATGAGAGATCTTGAAAGATACGGAGTGCCTCAGGAACAGATAACAGACCTTTTGACATATTTTTTTACTGTATAGGAAACTTCGTTCCTATACAGTAAAAAACAATTATATTGCCGTGCAAATTTTTTTGAAAAGCAAATTTGCTTTTCAAAAATGCACATGGCTTAAGAAAAGCGATAATGCTCCGCACTCCCGCCGTAGGCGGTGCGGCGAAGCCGCTTTTCTTGACCCTCTGAGAAAAAAATCAGATGAACTGAAAAAGAAATACGGAGAAAAACATTTTAAGAACACTCCGGATTTTGCTTTTGAAAAGTAGAAGACCTTCATGTTTAATGTAAACAAAGGTTTGTAATAAATATGTTATGTTGACAGATTATTATAAATCTTTTTGTTTTATATTGGGTTTGATTTGGTTTGACGTAAATTGACATCTTTGATATAATAATATTAACACATTAAATTTATTGTGTTAATATATTTTATCTATAAGAAACAGATTTTGCGTTTACTTTTTAGCACAAATGTAGTATTTGCAAAATACCCATATTTCACATTTATACCACCAGCATACCTCAAACAATTGTGCCGTGCATATTTGTTTATATTTCATTTTTAACCATTTTTGTTCTGTAAGTCTTTCTTGTTTTTGATATAATTGAATTATCAGACTAAGAAAGGAATTAAAACATAAAAATAAGCAATAAATGGAAAAATTGGGTTTCAATACTGGACCGGAAGAATTGCAAACCTTGCGAAGATAACCACGGTAAAATTTATGAAATATCAGAAAAAGTTACCTCCTCTCCGCCACTTCATCCCCATTGCTGATGTACTATAAAAAGATTAAAATCTCTCTTTGCCGGTGAAGCAACAGACAAAGGAACGGACGGTGCGGATTGGCACTTGAAGTATAAAGGTAAACTCCCGAATTATTATGTTTCAAAAAAGTATGCATATTCAAAAGGTTGGGAAAATAAAAAAGGAAATCTTCAAGAAATTTTGCCAAACCGTTTAATTGGTGGAGATGTTTTTTTCAATACAGAAGGTAAATTGCCTCAATCCAAAAATAGAATATGGTATGAAGCAGATATTGATTATAAGTATGGATATAGGAAATCAAAACGAATATTATATTCAAATGACGTATTGATTTTTGTTACATATAATCATTATGAAACATTTATAGAAATCAGATGAGGAGGATATATGAATATTATAGATCTTGATTTTTCAAATTGTAATTATATAAGCGAAATACATGAGGAATTTAAAAACAAATTTGAATTCCCACAATACTATGGAGCAAATCTCGATGCACTTTGGGATTGTCTCGACTATTATACAAACGATGATTTGATTGTTGAAATTTCAGGATTTCAGATAATAGAAAACCGGTTCGATGATTATGCTTCGAAAATAAAAGAAGTTTTTAAAAGAGTATCAATTAATTGTCCAAATATTCAATTCAAATTTAAGTGAAGTAATTGAAAGTAAAATCTTGATGCATTATGGGATTGTTTAGATGGTGAGTATTGTCCATTGGATGCTTATATAGAGATTAGTGGAATCAGATATTTAAACGATAAATTTGATGGTTATGGTGATAAAATAAAGAAATATTTGAAGATTTGCCAAAAGAATATGGAAATGAAGATATTGAAGTTGTTATCCATTCTTAACTCATATGCATAAATGAACTAATTGCCGGCACCGTAGCCTTCTCCTTTAGGAGAAGGGGAACCGCGTGAGCGGTGGATGAGGTGTAAGTGATGCCCCAAGAGCACATAGTGCGATTGGACGGCAGAACTTTTAGAAAATCAAAACTTCAGGTCAGTTGTTTAACTTTTAATTGTGTTAAATAACTGACTTGTTTTAAGTTAATTGTGTAACATTAACTCTTGAAAAAATCTTTGAAATGTGGTAATATAATTATGCTAAACAATAATTCAACAAAATAATGGATGAACTCTATACTTTTATGTAATATAGGGATTTTTTTCTATGCTTCCATAATCACTATGCGAATTTGATAAAAATGCAGATTCCTCTTGGTGATTGTGGGAGTTTATCCTCATTTGTTGAGAATTGTTTAGCGACAGTTGGAGTTTGCGTTTTTTATGCGTCGGCTTCGGCTGGCGCATTTTTTAAATTTGGAGGGTTTTATTATGACAATGTGTGGATATCCAATGAGAAAACCGAGAACAATCGATAAACTCGAAATTTGTGATTGTATGGAAATAATTATGAGAGACCTTGAAAGATACGGAGTACCTCAGGAACAGATAACAGACCTTTTGACATATTTTTTTAACCCTCTGAGAAAAAAATCAGATGAACTAAAAAAGAAATACGGAGAAAAACATTTTAAAAATACTCCGGATTTTGCTTTTGAAAAGTAGAGAATTTCCATATTTAATATAAACAAAGTTTTATAGTAAATGTTTTAATGTTGACAATTTATTATAAAACTTTGTTTTTTCTTTTTAAAACAAGATTTACCCTGAAAATGTTGATAACTCTATCCGTTTTTCTGCGATTTGTTGTTTGTTATTGTTGGAATTTTTATTTTTTTCTCTGAAACTATTGACTTTTTGTTGGAAATGTTGTATATTTAATATAACTAAATTTGTTTTTATTTTTGTTTTTGATAATTTCATTTATAATTGTCAGGAGATGAATGAATATGGCAAAATACTATAACAAGGAAATACCAAAGTCACCGAGAATTGATGTGCTCAAAAAGTCACTTTTCGCCAATAAACCAAGAATCGAAAGCGACAGAGCGGTACTTTTAACTGAGAGTTACAAAGCGACTGAAGGTCTTCCCATAATCGAAAGAAGAGCAAAGGCTTTCTCTCACATACTGAAGAATCTTCCGGTTACCATAAGAGAAAATGAACTTGTGGTAGGCGCAAACACCGTTATGCCCAGAAGTTGTCAGACTTTCCCTGAATATTCTTTCCAGTGGTTAGAGGACGAATTTGAGACAATTGCAACCCGTTCAGCCGATCCTTTTGATATTTCAGAAGAAACAAAGGCAAAACTTAAAGAGGCATACAAATACTGGGGCGGAAAAACCACATCCGAACTTGCTTCATCATATATGTGTGATGAGGCTGCTCTTGCAATTGAACATAACATCTTCACTCCCGGTAACTACTATTATAATGGCGTAGGCCATGTAACGGTAGATTACGGCAAAGTTTTGAAAATGGGCTATAAAGGCATCAGAAAAGAAGCAGAATGTGCACTTTCAAACCTTTGCATAGCAAATGAAGAATACTGCAGTAAATCCGCATTTTTAAGAGCGGTAATTGAAGTTTGCGACGCGGCAATCATTTTTGCAAACCGCTATGCTGACGAAGCAGAACGCCTTGCATCAGAGTGTACAGATTCTGTAAGAAAAAGCGAACTTCTTGAAATTGCTAAAAACTGTCGCAAAGTTCCCGAAAACGGAGCGGAAAGTTTCTATGAGGCTTGTCAGTCTTTCTGGTTTGTTCAACTTCTCATTCAGACAGAATCAAGCGGACACTCCATCTCCCCCGGACGTTTCGACCAGTATATGTATCCATATTATAAGAAGGATCTGGATTCGGGTAAAATCACAAGAGAATATGCACAGGAACTTGTTGATTGTGTATGGATAAAATTAAATGACCTCAGCAAAGTGAGAGACCTTGCATCTGCAGAAGGTTTTGCAGGCTACAGTATGTTCCAAAACCTCATCTGCGGCGGTCAGACACCTGATGGAAGAGATGCAACAAATGATCTTTCATTTATGTGTATCACAGCATCTCTTCACACAAATCTTCCTCAGCCCTCGCTTTCCATCAGAGTGTGGAACGGCTCACCTCACGATCTTTTAATCTGGGCTGCAAAACTCACCCGCACAGGTATCGGTCTCCCTGCTTATTATAACGACGAGGTTATAATCCCTGCCCTTGTAAGCAGAGGCCTCACAATGGCTGATGCAAGAGACTACAATATCATCGGATGTGTTGAGCCTCAAAAATCAGGAAAAACTGACGGTTGGCACGATGCGGCATTCTTCAATATGTGCCGTCCATTAGAACTTGTTTTCACAAACGGTTATGAAAACGGCAAACTCATAAGCATCGAAACCGGCGACATAAAAGATATGAAAACCTATGAAGATTTCTTCAATGCATACAAAAAGCAGATGAAATACTTCATTGCACTTATGGTAAATGCAGACAATGCCATAGATATGGCTCACGCTCAGCGTTGTCCGCTTCCTTTCCTTTCATCAATGATTGAAGACTGCATAGGCAGAGGAAAGAGCGCACAGGAAGGCGGAGCAATCTATAACTTCACAGGTCCTCAGGGATTTGGTATTGCAAACGTTGCAGACTCACTCTACACAATCAAAAAACTTGTGTTTGAACAGGGCAAATTCACACTTTCAGAACTCAAAGAAGCCCTTGATGCAAACTTTGGCAAAGGCACATCCTCTCAGGATGCGGCATCTCTCACAGAGAGCATTGCAAAAGTTCTTGCAGCAAAAGGTGAAGAAATCAATGCTGAAAGCATTGCTGCAATCTATAATAGTGTTAAAGCCAAACTTCCTGCATCCGATTCAAAATATCAGAAAATTCTTGGTGAAATTGAAGCCCTCGACAAATTCGGCAATGACATTGACGAAGTTGACCTGATTGCAAGAGAAGCGGCATATTCCTACACAAAACCTGTAGAAAAATATAAAAACCCCAGAGGCGGTACATATCAGGCAGGTCTCTATCCTGTATCTGCAAACGTTCCCCTCGGAGCACAAACAGGTGCAACACCTGACGGACGCTATGCCTACACTCCCGTTGCAGACGGTGTATCACCAACTGCAGGCAGAGACGTAAGCGGACCTACTGCATCTGCAAACTCGGTTTCAAAACTCGACCACGGAATTGCATCAAACGGAACACTTTTCAACATGAAATTCCATCCGTCAGCCCTTGAGGGGGATTCCGGCCTTGAAAGTTTTGTCGCTCTTGTAAGAGGATATTTTGACAGAAAAGGAAGTCACGTTCAGTTTAACGTTGTAAGCCGTGAAACACTTCTTGACGCACAAAAGCATCCCGAAAACTATCAGGGACTTGTTGTCAGAGTTGCAGGCTACAGCGCACTTTTCACAACTCTTTCAAAATCCTTGCAGGATGATATTATAAACCGTACTCAGCAGGGCGGATTTTAAAGGAAAATCAATATGGAAATGTATGACTATTTAGATACCAAAGGTCGTATATTTGATATTCAGAGATTTTCGGTTCACGACGGTCCGGGAATCAGGACAATATTCTTTTTGAAAGGATGTTTCCTTCGTTGCAGATGGTGCTGCAACCCCGAGTCCCAGAGTCACGAAATTGAACAAATGACGGTGGCAGGCAAGACCAAAACAATCGGCAGGGATGTAACTGTCAGAGAACTTCTGGAAATTGCCGAAAAAGACAGAATATATTATTCCCGTTCAGGCGGTGGTGTCACCCTTTCCGGCGGTGAATGTCTCTATCAGAAAGATTTCACCCTGGCACTTCTCAGAGGATGTAAAGAAAAGGGAATCAGCACAGCCATAGAAACCACCGGCTTTTCCGATTTCAAAAACATTGAACCAATCCTTGAATATCTCGATGTATGCCTTATGGATATAAAGCACACAAACAGTTTCAAGCACAAGGAATTTACCGGCGTGCCAAATGAACTCATAAAAGAGAATGCAAAACTCATTGCAAAAAAAGCAAAAAAACTCATTATAAGAGTGCCTGTTATTCCCACATTCAATGATACTCCCGAAGAAATCGGCGAAATTGCAAAGTTTGCCGCCACTCTTCCCGGAGTTGAAGAAATTCATCTTCTTCCTTATCACAGACTTGGGTATGACAAATATATGGGCCTTGGCAGAGAATATTCAATTGGCGATGTTGAACTTCTCAGCCCTGAAAAGATTGATGTTTTGAAACATGCCGCAACCCATAGCGGACTAATTGTTAAGATTGGAGGATGATATGGTGGACATACAAGATTTTACAAATAAGAACACTCATGATTTTGTAGATAAAATGAGAATAATTCAGGAACTTGTTCCCGGTAAACAGATAACTCTTGCTCACATAATTGCAAATCCTGATCGCATCCTCTACAAAAAACTCGGCCTTGATCCTGCAATTGATTATTCAAAGGCGGCAATTGGAATCGTTACAATGTCACCGGCAGAAACTGCAATCATAGCAGGAGACATTGCAATAAAAGCATCAGGTGCAGAGCTTGGCTTCCTTGACCGTTTCAGCGGAACTCTTATAATAACCGGAACCGTTTCAGAGGTTGAATCTTCCCTCAGAGCACTTACTGATTATGTGAAGGAGACTTTGGGCTTCACCGTATGCCCCATAACACGCACATGAAAAAGTTGATACTTCTCGGCAGAAGTGAAAGCGGGAAAACCACTCTCACTCAGGTTTTAAAAGGCGAAAAGATAATATATGAGAAAACGCAATACATAAACTACTATGATTCTCTCATAGACACTCCCGGAGAATATGCAGAAAACAGAGAACTTGGAAGAGCCCTTGCTCTCTATGCATATGAATCCGATGTGTGCGGACTTCTTGTTTCCGCCACAGAGCCCTATTGTCTTTTCAGTCCCAACATCACCTGTATGGCAAACAGAGAAGTTATAGGAATTGTAACAAAGATTGACCATCCCGATGCCCGTCCTGATATGGCATCGAACTGGCTTGAACTTGCGGGATGCGACAAGATTTTTCTTACAAGTGCAAAGACGGGAGAGGGAATAAAGGAACTTTTGGACTATTTAACCAATTAAATCGAAGAAAAACAAAGAAATTCCCACAGAATTTGATTGACTTTTGACTAATTATGTGGTATTATATAATTAATCAAAACAAAATAAAACAAAAAATCAAAAAAACAAACAAATGAAACACAAAAATAAAAAAGGAGAATGTCAAATGGTATCAGAATTCGAAATCAAAAAACAAATTTGCGACATAGGCAAAAGAATTTATGACAGAAGAATGGTTGCCGCAAATGACGGAAACATTTCCGTGAAAATCAGCGATAATGAATACCTTTGCACACCCACAGGTGTAAGTAAAGGCTTTATGACTCCTGAGTACATTTGTAAAATTGACGGTGAAGGAAATGTGTTGCAGTCAAACGGCAAGTTCAAACCCTCATCTGAAATCAAAATGCATCTCAGAGTTTATCAGAAAAGACCTGATGTGAAAGCGGTTGTACACGCTCACCCCATCTATGCAACAAGTTTTGCAATTGCAGGTATTCCCCTCACACAACCCATCATGCCTGAAGCAGTAATTGCTCTCGGCTGTGTGCCGATTGCAGAATATGGTACACCTTCAACAATGGAAATTCCTGATAATGTTGAAAAATATCTTCCTTATTTCGATGCAGTTCTTCTTGAAAACCACGGAGCGCTTGCATATTCCGATTCACTTCTTGCGGCATACCACAAGATGGAATCTCTCGAATTCTATGCAGAACTCCTCTTCCATTCAAGACAACTTGGCGGTCCCAAGGAATTTGATAAAGAACAAATCAAGAGACTTTATGAAATCAGAAGACAGTTTGGTCTTCCCGGCAAACATCCTGCAGACCTTTGCCCAAGTGCAAAAAATGGCGGTATGAGTTGCCACACCTGCGGAGTTCCAAGTTGTGCAGCAGCCGGTGTTAAAACACCAATTACTGCAGATGCTCCCGATGCTGATATGGTGGCAGAAATCACACGTAAAGTAATGGAAAAACTCGGAAAATAAGGCGGGGATGAATTTGAAAGATAATATTGATTCAATCGTTTCCCAAATTGTAAATGAAGTATCCAAGTCAAATTACAAACGTTCCATCACTCTTTCTCAGGCAAAGAAACTTGCCCAAATGGTTGAGGATAAAGCAAGAGAAATAGGAGTGAATGCAGTGGTTGCCGTGTCAGATGTGTCAGGCAGACCAATCCTTGTTGAATGTATGGATGATTCCTATATAGCAAGTTATGATGTGGCTCTCAACAAAGCCTACACCGTGGTTGCTCTGAAAATGTCAACCATAACATTAAAAGGTCTTAGTCAGCCGGGCGAATCTCTCTATGGCATACAGTTCACCAACAACGGACAGATTGTAATTTTTGGCGGCGGAGATCCATTGTATCTCGGTTCACAACTTATCGGAGGACTTGGCGTAAGCGGAGGAACAGAAGAGCAGGACACCATGCTTTCTGCCTACGGCGCAAAAGTTCTTTGTGACATAATAAATTAATAAAGGAGATGACAAGCATGAACAGTAATGAAATCGAAGCTATTGTAAAGCAGGTCATTGCAGGTCTTGCAAACGGCGATGCTCCAAAGGCTTCAAAATCAGCAGGTCCAATTCCTGCAACAGCAAATGCTGCAATGCTTACCGCTCTTGAACATTATGACATAAAACAGTTCCCCATCCCTGAACTTGGCGACGATGACATCTTAGTCAAAGTTGAAGGCTGTGGCGTTTGCGGAACAGACGCTCACGAATTCAAACGCGATCCTTTCGGTCTCATCCCCGTAGTTCTCGGTCACGAAGGAACCGGTGAAATTGTTAAAATGGGTAAGAACGTTAAGAAAGACAGCGCAGGTAAACCACTTAACATCGGTGACAAAGTTGTTACCTGTATGATTTTCAAAGACGATCCCAACATCACAATGTATGACCTTAACAAACAGAATGTTGGCGAAGGCGCAGATGTATACGGACTCATCCCCGATGATGACATTCATCTCAACGGATGGTTCGCTGATTACATAGTAATAAGAGGCGGCTCAACTGTGTTCAACGTAAGTGATCTTGACCTTGACAGCCGTATTCTCATAGAACCCTGTGCAGTGCTTATTCACGCAGTTGAAAGAGCAAAAACAACAGGAATTCTCAAATTCAATTCAAGAGTTGTTGTTCAGGGTTGCGGTCCCATAGGTCTTATCTGTATAGCGATTCTTCGCACAATGGGTATTGAAAACATTGTTGCAGTTGACGGTCAGGAAATGCGTCTTTCCTTTGCAAAGGAAATGGGTGCAGACAGAAGCGTTAACTTCACACAGCACAAAGGCATTGAAGCACTCGCTCAGGCAGTTAAAGATGCTTTTGGCGGATATGAAGCAGATTTTGCATTCCAGTGCACAGGTTCACCTGTTGCTCACGCAAACATCTACAAGTTCATCAGAAAAGGCGGCGGTCTTTGCGAACTCGGATTCTTTATCAACGGTGGAGATGCAACAATCAATCCTCACTTTGATATTTGCTCCAAGGAAATCACAACCGTAGGCTCATGGGTATACACCTTGAGAGACTATGCAACAACATTTGATTTCCTCAAACGTGCAAAAGGAATCGGAATTCCTCTGGCGAAACTCATCACTCACAGATTCCCCCTTTCAAAGATTAACGAAGCACACGAGACTAACCTTAAGATGGAAGGTCTTAAAATAGCAATCATAAATGAATAAAAAATAATTATAATTATTGGAGGTTTTAATCATGGCTCAGGAAGCATTAGGTATGGTAGAAACAAGAGGTTTGGTAGCAGCAATTGAAGCTGCCGATGCAATGCTCAAAGCAGCAAATGTAGTACTCGTTGGAACAGAAAAAATCGGTTCCGGACTCGTAAGTGTTATGGTAAGAGGAGACGTTGGAGCAGTTAACGCTGCAGTTCAGGCAGGTGGCGCAACCGCTGCTAAACTTGGCGAAATCATCGCTACACACGTTATTCCCAGACCTCACACAGATGTTGAAAAAATATTACCTACATTAGGTTAATAGGTGATATATATGGCACAGAAAAAAACAAACTCAAAAACAAGTGCTAAAGCAACAAAGGAAGTTACAGCAAAAGAAACAGTAAAAAAAGAAAACCCAATTAAAGAAGTTAAAGTAGAAAAAAAGGAGGAAGTAAAAATGGCACAGGAAGCATTAGGTATGGTAGAAACAAGAGGTTTGGTGGCTGCAATTGAAGCTGCCGATGCAATGCTCAAAGCTGCAAACGTTGTACTTGTTGGAACAGAAAAAATCGGTTCCGGACTCGTAAGCGTAATGGTAAGAGGAGACGTTGGAGCAGTTAACGCTGCAGTTCAGGCTGGTGGCACAACCGCTGCTAAACTTGGCGAAATCATCGCTACACACGTTATTCCCAGACCTCACGCTGATGTTGAAAAAATTCTGCCTACTCTTAAATAATAGACAGAAAAAAGCAAATTAGCGAAAAGAATCACGCCGGGGCAGTCCCTTTCGGGGCTGTCCGGGTGCAGATTTTTTGAAAGGAGAACTTTCCATGATCATAGGTAAGGTTACCGGCAGCGTGGTTTCCACAAGAAAGAATGAAAACCTCGTTGGCAACAAATTTATGATTGTAAAACCCATAGAAGAAATGGGTATTGATCACACAATAGTAGCAATAGACAATGTTGGTGCAGGAATTGGCGAAATCGTTCTTGTGGCAACAGGAAGTGCGGCAAGAATCGGCTGCGGTCAGTCCACATCACCAGTAGATGCAGCAATTGTCGGTATAGTTGACGAACTTTAATAAAAAGATACGACAAAGTGGGAAAGGAGAAGGATTGATTTGACAATAGAGAAACTTTCCGGGATAATGAAATCTCACGGCATAATCGGTGCCGGTGGTGCAGGATTTCCATCTGGAACAAAACTTAATAGTGATGCTGACACCATAATCTTAAACTGCGCGGAATGTGAACCTCTGTTCAAACTTCACAGGCAACTTCTCGCAACCTACACTTTTGAAATTATGACGGCACTTTCCCATGTGAAGGAAGCCGTTGGAGCAAAACAGGTGATAATAGCCCTTAAACCTTCATATAAAGAAGCAATAGATAAGGTTAACTATTATCTTCCCTCATTCAATGATTTCAGAATATCCCTCCTGCCTAAAATCTATCCGGTGGGAGATGAAATAATTCTTATATACGAGACAACCGGCAAAGTGGTAAAACCGGGAAAACTCCCGATTACCGAAGGTGTCATAGTATATAACGTAGAAACAATGCTCAATACCTACTATGCAATAGAGGAAGATAAGAATGTAACGGATAAATATATCACCATAACAGGTGAAATAGAAAATCCCGGCACATTCAAAGTTCCCGTAGGTATCACAGTTAAAGAAGCAGTTGCCTTGACAGGCGGCGAAAAACACGAGGACTGTATGTATCTTGGCGGCGGTCTTATGACCGGAAACATCGTAATGCCAAATGACGTGGTGACAAAAAAACTCAATGCCATCTTAGTTCTTCCAAAAAACAGTCCCATAATTCAGAAAAGACTTGCAAAATCAAACATAAATCTTCAAAGAGCAATGAGCAGTTGCTGTCAGTGCCGTTCATGCACCGACCTTTGCTCAAGACATCTTCTCGGATACCCCATAGAGCCTCATCTTTTTATGAGAGCAGTTTCAAAGGGTATGACATCTGACACAGAAGCAGTCATAAACTCAATGTATTGTTCACAATGCGGTCTTTGCGAACTCTATTCCTGCCCTCAGGATCTGTCACCAAGGGCGCTTATAGGAAAGGTGAGAGATGAACTCAGAAAAAACAAAGTTCCCACACCTGAGACACCTTCATACACAGGTGTTGCTTCTGACAGAGAGTACAAACTGGTACAGATGGGACGTCTTCGTTCACGTCTCGGCGTTACAAACTATTATGTACCGGCAACCTTAACAGAAAAAGAAGTCAAATTCAAAGAAGTTAAAATACCGATGAATCAACACATAGGTCCGCCGGCTGTTCCGGTTGTAAAAAAAGGTGATGTGGTTGCAAAAGGACAACTTATCGGTTCAACCGAAGGGAAACTTGGAAGCGACATTCACTCTTCAATAGACGGAAAAGTCATAGCGGTCACAGATATGTATGTTATAATCAAAAGGAGGACAGATAAATAATGAGTAAAGCACTTGCAATGGTGGAATACCTCACAGTATCCACGGGAATAACTGCAGCAGACTCAATGGTAAAAACCGCAAATGTAGAACTTATTGAGGCTCATGTTGTCTGCCCCGGAAAATACATAGCCCTCATTCAGGGAGAACTCAGTGCAGTAACCGCCGCAGTTGACAATGCAAAAACCATGTACGGTTCAAAACTTGTTGACTCATTTGTGTTGGGAAATCCTGATGAATCCATATTCCCTGCAATCTACGGTTCAACCGATGTTAAAAATCCATCGGCTCTTGGCGTTTTTGAAACCTATAGTGCAGCATCAATTATCGTTGCGGCAGATATTGCTTCAAAAACCGCAGAGGTAGAACTTGTTGAACTGAGAATTGCCAAAGGAATGTGCGGAAAATCATATATGCTCATAACAGGTGAGGTATCAGCGGTTCAATCATCAATTGATACAGTCCGTGAAAGACTCAAAGACTCAGGAATGTATCTTGACAGTTCCGTAATCGCAAATCCTGATAAGGAAACTTGGCACAATATTATGTAATAAATTTTCTATACTATATATTTAAGAGGTGTAATTATGTTAGACGAAAAGTATATCAGTCAGTTAGTTGAAAGCGTAATTAAGAATATTTCCTCCGATAATGCATTAGCACCGGGCAAAAATCAACTTGGTGTTTTTGACACAATGGAGGAGGCACTCGAAGCAGTTAAAAAAGCATATAAACTCTATAGAGGCTATAGCGTAGAGCAGAGAGAAAAAATGATTTCAAACATCCGCCGTCTCACCCTTGAAGAGGCAGAGGTGATGGCTCGTATGGGTGTTGAAGAAACAGGCATGGGCAGAGTTTCCGATAAAATCATAAAACATCAGCTCGTTGCCAACAAAACCCCCGGCACAGAAGACCTCCGCCCTCAGGTTATGACAGGCGATCAGGGACTCACTTTGGTTGAAATGGCACCCTATGGCATAATCGGAAGTATCACACCTTCCACAAACCCCAGCGAAACAGTTATCTGTAACTCAATGGGTATGATCGCAGGTGGAAATGCAGTAGTTTTCAATCCTCATCCAAATGCCTGCAAAGTTGCAAACTATGCAGTAGACCTTGTAAACAGAGCAATCCGTGAAGCAGGCGGACCTGACAATCTTGTTGTTTCAGTTAAAAAACCCACAATGGACACATCAAAAATGATGATGGAATGTCCCGATGTTAAAATGCTTGTTGCAACAGGCGGCCCCGGAGTTGTAAAAACTCTTCTTTCTTCCGGTAAAAAAGCAATCGGTGCAGGTGCAGGTAACCCCCCTGTTATAGTAGATGATACAGCAGACATCAAAAAAGCTGCAATTGACATCGTAAACGGTTCAAGTTTTGACAATAACCTTCCCTGTATTGCAGAGAAAGAATGCTTTGCTTTTGACTCAATTGCAGATGAACTTATTGACAATATGACCAAAAACGGTGCATATCTCATAAAAGGAGATATGATTGATAAACTCGTTAAAGTTGCTCTCGTTGAAAAAGACGGCAAATTCTCAATCAACAAAAAATGGGTTGGTAAAGATGCAGGTCTTTTCTTAAGAGAACTTGGAATAAATGCAGATCCCAGACTCATCATTTGTGAAACAAAAGAAAACCATCCTTTTGTTCAGGTTGAAATGATGATGCCCATTCTTCCCATCGTCAGGGTATCAAACATTGACGAAGCAATTGAAATGGCAGTAAAGGCAGAACACGGATGCAGACACTCAGCACACATCCACTCCAAAAACGTGGACAGACTCACAGCATTTGCAAGAGCAGTTGAAACAACAATTTTTGTTAAAAATGCTCCTTCCTATGCAGGTATCGGTGCAGGTGGTGAAGGATATACAACCTTTACAATCGCAGGCCCCACAGGTGAAGGCATCACAGCGGCACATTCCTTTACACGTCAGAGAAGATGCGTAATGGCAGACGGACTTCACATTGTATAATACAAAATTGATTGAGGTGTTCACATGAAAGCACTTGGAATGATAGAAGTATATAGTTTCACAACAGCAGTTAAAGTTGCTGACGTTGCGGCAAAAGCGGCAGATGTGAAAATCATAGCCTTTGACCGTAACCGTCCCTTTAACCCCGGATTTCCTGTTCCGCTTATCATGGAAGTGAAAATGGAAGGCGAAGTTGCGGCAGTTGAAGCAGCTCTTGACGCAGCAGTGGCTTATGCAAAATCAAAAGACAGATACATAGTACATCACATAATTCCCCGTCCTGCAGAAACTGTGGAAAAGATGGCGTATCTTCTTGATATCAACAGAGATAAATATAACAAGAAACTCCCTAAGAGTTTTTTAGGTAAGGAGGAAGAATAATGACAGAAGCTATCGGACTTTTGGAAGTAGAAGGTCTTGTTGCCGCAATCAATAGTCTTGATGTTATGGTAAAAGCAGCTGATGTCAGACTTGTTCACACCGAAAAAAGACTTGGCGGAAGACTTGTTACACTTATAATCGCAGGAAGCGTTTCCTCTGTAAGTTCTGCAATTGAAGCAGGAGAAGTGGCAGCCAATGACCTTGGCACACTCTATGGAAGTGAAGTAATTGCAAATCCCCATACAGAGGTCACAAAGTTCTTTGATATGGAAAGTTAAGTCTTTTATATAACGACGAAAGGCGGTAACTAAAGTTGTACGATACAAATACTATTCAGGAAGCAATAAAACTTGTAATATCAGAATTAAAAACTAAAGAAGAAAAAGCAAATTCCGAAATCAAAGTCGGAGTTTCTCAGCGGCACGTTCACCTTTCAAGAGAAGATTTAGACACACTTTTCGGCAAAGGCTATGAACTTACTGTAAAAAAATATCTTATGGGAAGAGAGTTTGCATCAGATGAATTTGTAACTCTCGTAGGTCCCTCTCTTAAAGCCATTGAAAAGGTGAGAGTCCTCGGCCCTGTGAGAAAACAGACTCAGGTTGAAATCTCCCGTACAGATACCTTTGTATTAAAGGTTAGTCCTCCGGTTAGACCGTCAGGCGAACTCAAAGGAAGTGCAAGCCTTGTTTTAGTTGGTCCCAAAGGAACTGTGTATCTTAAAGAAGGCGTTATCATTGCAAACAGACATATCCATCTCACACCCGAATATGCCCAAAAGCACGGCATTAAAGATAACGATTATGTGGACGTAGAAGTGGAAGGTATCAAACCAACAAGATTCTATGATGTTCAGGTGAGAGTGAGAGATGATTTTAATGTGGAAATGCACATCGACACAGATGATGCCAACTCTGCAGCACTCAAAAACGGAGCAAATGTCCGTATAATCAGAAAATAAAATTCATACGCGGAAACCTGCAAATTATATAGTCTGGCTTCCGCGTTATTTTAAATTGAAGAGGTGATATAATGCTTGCACCCGAAAGACAGAAATTCATAATGGACGAAATGCACAAAGACGGTGCCGTAACAGTAAGCCGCCTTGCAACTGAACTCAATGTTACCGAGGAAACCATAAGACGTGACCTTGAAAAACTTGAAAAGCAAGAGGCTCTGAGAAGAACACACGGTGGTGCGGTCCCAATCGACGGAACAACCTATGAACTTTCCCTGGAAAAAAGAAAGTCCACAAATGTTGAACAAAAACAAAAGATTGCATCAATTGCCGCAAATTTTGTATTCTCAGGAGACACAATTTTCCTTGATGCATCAACCACAACATTTTTCCTTGCCAAGGAACTGAAAAAACTCAAAAACATAACAATAATAACAAACTCTTTGAGAGTTGTGGCAGAACTCAGTTCCTGTGAACACATAAAACTCATAGCAGTTGGGGGAATTGTAAGTTCCAATCAGTCATTTGTCGGAAGTCTGGCAGAAAAAAGCATAAAGGACTGTTATTTTGCAAACAAGATGTTCTTTTCTGCAAAAGGCGTGACAAAAGAAATAGGAATCCTTGAAAGCAATGAGCAGGAATGCGGCATAAAACAGAATATGCTCATAAACTCAGAAAATAAATATTTCCTTTGTGACAGTGCAAAGTTTGGCAGAGTAAGTTTTGCAAAACTTGCATCCCTTGGTGACATAGACTATCTTATCACCGAGAAGGAACCTGACGAAGAATTTATGTCAGCCCTTGAGGATAATAACGTTAAAGTTGTAACCCAATAATATATTTTTGAAAGGACATAAATCATGAAAAAAGTACTTGCTTTTGACCTTGGCGCATCAAGCGGAAGAGGCATAATTGCCACCCTTGATAACGGCAAAATCACACTTGATGAAATTCACCGTTTTCCAAATAACGGCGTTAATGTAAGAAATACACTATACTGGGATATTATATATCTTTTCGACCAGATAAAGCAGGGCATAGTAAAAGCACGCCTTGCAGGTGGATTTGACACAATCGGAATTGACACTTGGGGAGTAGACTTTGGTCTTGTTGATGAGTGTGGTGACCTTTTGGCAAACCCCGTTCACTATCGTGATGCCCGCACAGATAACATCCCCGAGGAAGTTTTCAAAGAAATTTCAAAAGATGAACTCTACGAAAAAACAGGCATTCAGATTCTTAATTTCAACACCATTTTCCAGCTTTACTATCTTGCAAAGTATAAATCTGACCTCTTAAAAAGGGCAGATAAATTTATTTTCATTCCCGACCTTTTAAACTATTTTTTAACAGGCGTTAAAAAGAGTGAATATACAATTGCATCAACTTCACAGATGCTAAATCCCCACACACGCACATGGGACAAAGACCTTTTGACAAGTCTCGCAATTCCCACAGACATTCTCTGTGACATAATAGAAACAGGGAAAGTTCTCGGAAAACTCAGTCCTGAAATTTGCGAAGAACTTTCTGTTGATCCTGTGGATGTTATTGCAGTAGGCGGTCACGATACAGCCTCTGCCGTGGTTTCCGTTCCCACAACAGAAGACGATTTTGTATATGTATCCTGCGGTACATGGTCACTTTTCGGAACAGAACTAAAAGAACCTCTCATCAGCGAAGAAGGTCTCAAATCTTCCTACACCAATGAGGGTGGCTATGGCGGCACAATCCGCTATCTTACAAACATTATGGGACTGTGGCTCATTCAGGAAGCACGCCGCGATTGGCAGAAGCAGGGTAATGACCTTTCCTTTGGCGAAATTGCCGATGAAGCGCTCAAAGCAGAAGGTTTCAAGTGTTTTGTTGATCCAGACTATCCTGAATTCGGAAAGCCCGGCAATATGATAGGGAAAATACAGGAATTCTGCAAAAAAACAGGTCAGTATGTTCCCGAGACAATAGGGGAGATTGCACGCTGTATCTATGAAAGTCTTGCTCTCAAATACAGACACGCATTCATTAACCTCGGAAAAATCACAGGCAAAGACTTCAAAGGTATTCACATTGTAGGTGGCGGTACCAATGCAACACTTTTCTGTCAGATGACAGCAAGTGCCTGCAACACAAATGTTTATGCAGGACCCGTTGAAGCAACTGCCCTTGGTAATGTTGCAGTTCAGTTTATGGCATCCGGCGACATAAAGGATATTAAAGAAGCAAGAAGCATTATCAGAGACTCATTTGATATTCAGGAATATACACCGGTAAATCCCGTAGATTGGGATGAAGCATACGAAAGATATGTTAATATTTTAAATTGAAAAAATACCGAAAACGGTTAGCTTTCGGCAAAGTGACAATATGATGATAAAAACAGTAAATTTGATATATTAAAAGTATGTTTCAATAAAAGAGGAATTACTAAAATGACAAAATTTTCAAAATTACTTTTTACAGTAATGTGTATTTGTTTGTTATGTTCTTGCAACAAAGGTAATGATTTTAATGAGTCCGAATTGGGTTTATATCATAATACTGACGATGTTTATGAAAAAAATACAAGCTATATTTATGAAGATAACCTCGATGAAAAACACAGCGTAATGGATTTTTTAGGTAACCCCATTCAGGGTATTTTTGATGTATATGGGTATGATTACGAAGTGACAACAATGAATAATCACTTGGCGATATATTATGATGGTTCACCTGTTTTCTACTTTACAGATGAATATACAAGCGCCGAGGAGGCTCTTTACGATGAATATAAGGCTAATGTGGAGCCCGAACCAACGGATATTATTACAGGGGTATTTGTCCAAATGCACGATGATATAGAGATAATTGATGGTGTACATATTGGCGACACAAGAGGAACGATAGGACAAAAGATACCATTAGATAATCAATCTGTTCTTGGTGCTGAATCCTTTTTGGATAAATGTTATATATCGTGGATATTTGATAATAACTATGGATTGTCTCCTACAAATGATGATGCTTTAATATATGCAGAAATTATATATAATAAATTAGAAACAGATACGAAAAAAAGCAATATAATTCAAACAAATCCTAATTATAATTCGACAGAATTATTACAAAAGATACAGGGTGTATGGATTAATTACCATAATTTCCAAAATAATAAAATCGATGGAGCTGAAATAGTTAGTTTTCAAGAAAGGGAGTATATGTTTGGATTATACGGAACTGATTCCGGTGAGTTTGGAGAAGTTTTAACTGTTAAGCAACGTGATGATGGAAAATTGGAAATAGAGGTTTATTGTCCACCATTGATATATGGTTATGAAGAAGTGTCAGCCGAAAAATATATTACATTAGTTATTGGTAGTACAGATAATTTTAAAAGTGTTTTGCTTTTTGGATATAAAGACTATGAATCAAATGTGCCATTTGTATATGTTGGTAATACAATAGATTCACTAAACTCTTTAAGGTAAGCGTGCTGTGATAATGTGATATCATAAATGACCGCTTTCTTAACTGAAAGTGTAGACGTGAAATTGGCAGAAACACAAACAGATGCGAACCTCAAAACCTCAGATGAAGCATATACAAAATATGTAGAAATTCTTTAATTAGTTTTATAGTATACAATAAAAAACAGGCTGCCACTTTACTTGAAATTAACAAAAACAGAGGATGTAAAATGATTCGATTTTACATCCTCTTAAACTTTTATCTGCAAAAAAATAGGTGTAAAATAATTCTGTCGAATTCTAATAAGTTTTTATCACCTGTTTTTTCTTGTAAGAAATTGACTTTAACATAATGAAGTGATATAATAAATCTATCAAGTTTAATTATAGAGGAGATTGGTTATGAAAAAATTAATCAGCATTTTCCTGTGTATGATGCTTATGGTTTCCTGCATCCCCCTGACAGGGTTTTCAGCAGAAAACACAGATGCAGATATAATTCAGGATACAATGGAAGCAAACACAAAAAATTCTTCAGATGAAAGTTTTGCAAGACTTCAGAGAGAAGAATCACTTGCAAAGAGACAAATGTCTTTAGCCGAGAGTGAAAAGACAAATGATTTTGAAGATGTTGCCGTGTCAGAAGGCGATTTTAACCTTATGGCGACAACAAGTACAATGAAGGTTAAAGTAACATTCCCGACAGGCACAACAACCAAAAACGGTGATATAGTATATGTATATCTCTATACTCCTCCCACAATAGAAGATGAAATGGTTGTTTCAGAAGCCCAGTGGTACAAATCAGGTAAAGCCACTTTAACAGGAAATGAATCTTCCGTAACCGTAAGTATTTCTTCGGTTGAATACGGTTCCTATGTTGTCGGTGCCAAATTAAGAGCAGGTAATAAGAATGTTTTGTCAAATATTCAATATTATTCCTCATCCGGCACAGTTATCAGCGAAGCCGGTGCAGGAGCATTTAAGTTTTCGTCAAGCAATAAAACTGTCACATTGCCTCTTTTAAAATCAGAATCATCAATTTCAGGCACAATAGACCTTTCAAACTGTGTTCCGGATGCTGATACAACAGTAAATGTGTCAGCATGCATTGAAGAAGGATCAACATATAACTATCAGTACATAGACGTTCCTGTAAAGGCAGGTGCAAAATCAGTCAACTATGAAATGGGACTTTCCAACGGAAACCAATATGTCAGATATACTTCAAGTGCCTTTAAAGCAGGATACTATTTTGACGGAAAACTTGATAACACATGGGGAAAAAGAACATTTTTCAACCTGAAATCAGAACACAAAACAGGTCTTGATGTGGTAGCATATCCAAAATCTACAGGTGCTGAAAATGACTATGCAGTCACTGTCACATTACCATATACTCCGGAAGATAGTGAATTCTTCTGCGGTTTAACAGACGGTGAGGATATTCTTGCAGACGAGTGGATCTATTTCGAAGAGACAGACACGGTTACAGTCGGATTGACTCCCTATGATGATTATGGCGAAGAACTCTATTTCTTCTTTAAAGAAGTCAATCCAAATGAAGGTGTGTCATACGATATTGATGAAAGTATGCGGTTCTATTCTGAAGACAGAGGCATAACAGGAAATATTGAATATGCCACAAATGTTGCGGATATGACAGAATTTACAGTTGAATATCCGGCAACATACACAATTTCAGGTAGCATTAATCCCGAAACCGGAATTGCCGGAGGTTCATACATATACATTGGTGCAGAGTTTGATGATGACATCTTCTACACATATGTGAGTGAATCTTCAGGATCGTACAAAATATATGTTCCGAGAGATTTTAAAAATCAGCAATACAGACTCTTCACAGCAACAGGAACATACGGATGTATGAATTCCGATTCAAAAGAGTACGGATCAACCTACACTCTTTCAGGGAATAAGACAGACGCAAATGTTACAACAGATGGAGCAAGAAAAATAACAGGCGTGATATACCTTCCCTCTGCTGCACCAAGGAGCGGTTTGGTTGTTACAATAGAATACAATGATTATGATAATGATGTCTATGGCAGCGCCGGAACATGTTACATAGCCCCCGGAGAAACTTCCCGGGACTTTGTTGCACTTGTTCCAAACAGCATTCCAACCGAAAGTGGATGCCTTGAGGCAGAAATTGAGGCTATGGAACCGATAAACATCTCTCAGATGGCATATTCCATGGCTTTGGAAGATAATGAAGATTTGTGGTTTTCTGAAACAGTTACCCTGTCAGGAAAAATATTTCTCCCAAATAGTGTCGGAACTCTTGATTCAAGTTTTACCGTTGAGATTCAGGTAAACGGAAACTCATTCTGGGAATATGGTTGTGCGACAATTTTTCCGGGAACCACATCTGCAGATTATGCAGTAAAGGTAGATAAGGATTCAACAATACGTCAGATTTGTGTATATCATCAGAGAAACGATATTCCTATTGGCAGAAATTATTACTATTCTTCCGGTGGAAAACTGGTTTCATCCTGGACAGAAACCAGAATTGACGTTGATGATGATATGGTAATTAATATTGCATATCCCGACTCTGTCTCAATAAAAGGAACGGTTACTCTTCCTGAAAACGGAGAGTATATTGATGGAGAAGTATCTTATAGGATTACTTGTGCAAGTCTTTCAACCGGAACAGAGTATTCGAAAAATTTTGAAACCACAACTCCCTTTGAAGAAAATGAATTCAGCATTATCGTAGATGAAGAAGACAGCGAATATATCATAAGTGTTTATGTGCGTAATTCTGGAAACAGTTCGATTCTTGAATACAGTTATAATTACTATGTATCTGACACCGCAATGAGTTCCTCATATTCACAAGCAACTTCTGTTTCTATAGATGATGGTCCGTTTAAACTCACATTCCCTGTTTGTGAACTTATTTCAGGAACAGTAAATTTTGGCAATGGATGCACCATAACAAGCGGAACAATCGGTTTGGAGGTGTGTGCATATTCAAGGAGTAGAAACGCATATTATTATGATAATATTGAAGATATAGACTCAACCGAACCCGTAAATTACAGTATCAAAGTTCCCGGCGGTGAAGATGAAAAATATATTGTATATGTCTATGCATATTATGATAGTGATGAAACCGTAACCAATATTGAAAGATATGAGGACCGTTATTATACCTCACAGGGCATGGTAAGAAATGAAGGAGAAGCAGAAGAAGTTTTACCTTCATCAGGCATTGATCTTACCATTTCAAAATACCGAGAAATCACAGGAAAAATAACAGTTCCGTCGGATTATATATACGCAACTCCTCTTTCAAAGGTTTCTGTTGTCCTTGTTGATGAAGATTCAAACACATATTGGTTTGACGGCTATGTGGATGAAAACCTGAATTATTCTGCCCATATTACTGATAGTTATCTTGAAAACGGTGACTACGAGGTATATGTATACGTGGAATCCAATCAGCAGAATAATATACTGAAAGACAAAGAATATTATTATCAGGATGCAAACGGCAACAACAAGAAAGTAACTGTTACAGATACCGGTGACATCACCGGAGTAAATGTTAATGTTGAAACCGGCTGGGCAATATCAGGAACAGTATATCTTCCCTCTGATGCCATTGTTGACAATGCAATAATAGATGTAAGAGTTCGTGGTCACTTTGACCATTGGTATGGCGGAGAAGCAGGTGAAATCAGCAAGGAAGATAGTTCCATAGACTATATGTTTGCTGTAGAAAAAAAGGCAACAAAGTTCCCTGTATGGGCAGACGTAGAAGTATATGAATATGATGAAGATATGCCCTATAGCACCAACGTTTCGGAAGATAGAGTATACTATGTATCAAAAACTTCATCTACCGTTGACAGTTCAGAGGCAACAGATATAGTAGTAAATGGCAATGTCAGCGGAATAGATATCTATCTCAAAACAGGTGCTGTGTTTGAGGTAGAAATAAACTATCCTTCATTTGCAAACGGAACGCTCAACGGCTATGTTACTCTTGTTGATGAAGGAGGAGATGAAGTTGGATTTAAAACCTTCTATATGTCGGAGTATGAAGGCAAGACTCAGGCGAATATCGTTGTAAGTCAAGACTGCATAGGGGAAAAACTCTACCTTTATATTGAAAGTGATTCCTATAATGATGACGACCCAATCTACCGCTCTAAAGTGTACATTAACCCTGATGGCACTCTGACGTTTGGAAGAAGTAATGCAACTCCGTTTACAGTTGCGTTGATAAACGAAGTGTCCTATACACCCATTAAAGACGATGACAGCCGCATTCCTAAATATGAGATTGAATCTGAGCATCCATACAGTCCCAACACCAATGAGACATATACATATAATCATCCCGATTCATCTGTATCAAAACTTTATGTAACTTTCAATGAAGAATCTGAACTTGAATATGGAGATTATATTAACGTATATGATACACTTGGAAATTATGTGGATGGGTTCAATTATTACGATGATCTCTCATCTCATACATTTGTCGTAAATGACAGCGGATTTGAAATTGTTTTTGAATCAAATGGTTACTCTCAGGCTTACGGTTTTGCAATAGAGAGCATAACCGAGTCAAAAACTCACACAGTTGTGTTCAAAAACTATGACGGCACAGTTCTCAAAACCTACACAGTAAACCACGGTGAAAGCGTAAACTATGACGGACCTGAACCCACCAAACCCGCTAAACCTCTTCACATATGTGAATTTAACGGTTGGCAGGGGGACGGTAATACGTATTGTGTTGAAAAAGACATCATATTCACCGCAGACTTCTACGAAGATGCAATGTATTATATCTACTTTGCAGGATCTGAATGGGATGATGAAAATCCGTATGACGTGTATGTGGAAAACTGTACAGGCGAAGACAGAAAAGCATGTTTCGTTGTTGCAAACTATGATTCAAAAGGGAAACTTGTTGATGTGGAATTGGAAGAAATTGATTTATACGCCTATAACAATCCCGTTCGCAATACCGGTGAGCCCATCAGCGAGGGTGGATATGTCAAAATAATGCTTTTAGACAGCATTTCAAATCTTCTGCCCATTGCCGAAAGCGACTTCATGAACTGATAAAATTCAGGGAGCGACCGATTAAAGTATAACTAAATAAGTTTTAATAAGAAAAAAGGCATTTTTCACATCCGGAAAATGCCTTTTTTTCGTACGTCAAACCATTTTTTAAGTTTTCTCTATCTGCTTTCCCGTATGGTCAATTTTATAATTATCTTTCATAATAATATCTGATACGGGAACGATTTTGTATCCGTCGCTTTTGAGTTTTTCAAGGATTTTTGGAAGTGCTTCAGGGGTGTTTTTAGCAGCATTATGAAAAAGCACAATTGCACCGGGGTGAATGTTTGATGTGACTCTTTGGACAATCTGATCAGATGTAAGATCTTTCCAGTCAAGAGAATCAACTGACCATTGAATGGTATAGTGTCCGCAATCGGCCAGGGTTTCTATAACCTTTGAGTCATAATCTCCGTAGGGAGGTCTGAACAGGAAAGGTTTTTCACCTGTTATTTTCTCGATTTTTTCATCGCACCCTGAAACTTCTTTTTTCATACTTTCTACCGATAAATGAGTCATATGAGGATGGGAATCTGAGTGATTCATAATCTCGTGTCCTGCATCGTGAAGAGCCTTTACAGATTCCGGATATTTGTCCACCCAAC
Source organism: Oscillospiraceae bacterium (assembly GCA_015069015.1). GTDB lineage: Bacteria > Bacillota > Clostridia > UMGS1810 > UMGS1810 > RGIG1828. The sequence goes on along the minus strand of SVJK01000025.1, from coordinate 3,464 downwards.
TTCCCACAACAAAAAATGTTGTCTTAATGTCATATTCGTTCAGAATGTCAATCAGAACCTCGGTGTCTTCATTTCCCCACGCAGCATCAAAACTTATTGCACAAATCTTTTCCTCACCTTTGTCAACACAGTATATGGGAAGCCCTCTGTTCTCGACGTTTTCGCTGAACACCGAAAGACTACCCGGCCAGTTTGCTGAAACTATACATATTGCGGCTATAAGCATCACAGAATAAAAAACAATACTTTTTTTATCCAAAACAAAAACCTTCATAAATTCTCTCACCTCTATGATAGAGTATATTAGAAAATTTATGAAGGTATTCTTATAAATGTCGAATATAAATATTCGACATGAAATGTGCCTATAGTACATGAAATGGCTCCGCCATGAAATGACAACGAAGTTGTCATGATATGAATTCCTTTGGAATTCATTAAAGTTCAAACTCGCCTTTGGCTAGTTTGTTCCATAATGTCAGCTTTGCTGACATATCATGCTGCGAAGCAGTATATCATGAAACCTTCGGTTTCATTTCATGCGTCTTATGACGCATTTCATTAGATGAGTTTGATCTGCAAACTCATTGCATAATCAGTTTCCTGCAAATATTTTCAGCACATTTTATTCCGTCACACGCCGAAGACATAATTCCTCCCGCATATCCCGCACCTTCTCCCACAGGATACACGCCTTTTATGTTGCTTTCTCCGTTTTCGTCTCTGATTATTCTGACAGGTGCGCTGCTCCTTGTTTCAACTCCTGTAAGAAGAGCATCGGATTGGAGAAATCCTTTCATCTTTTTGTCAAAATCATAAAATGCTTTTCTCATGGCATCTGACACAAAGGTGGGCAAAATGGAATTTAAATCAGCATACCTTACCCCCGGCATATAACTTGGTAAAACTTTTCCGCTTTTCATACTTGCCTTTGATTCAAGAAAATCTCCAAGTCTCTGACACGGGGCATAATAGTTTTTCCCACCAAGGATAAATGCCTTTTTTTCAAGGTCTCTTTGAAAATACATTCCTCCGAGAACATCATCACCTTCAATGTCATCAGGGAGAACAGAAACCAAAATTGCACTGTTGGAATTTTCGGCATCACGCCTGTAGTAACTCATTCCGTTTGTAACAACGCCTTCCTTTTCCGAAGCACTTGCAACCACATATCCACCGGGACACATACAAAAAGTGTACACTCCGCGACAGTCGGGATGGGATGAAAGTTTATAATCTGCAGTAGGGAGGAAGTTATCTTCAAAAGCACTCTTATACTGAATTTTGTTTATATCTTCTCTTTTATGTTCAATTCTCACACCCACGGAAAAAGGTTTCCTTTCCATTAAAAACCCTTTTTCTTTCATCATTTCATAGGTTTCTCTTGAACTGTGACCTGTTGCGCAGATAAGATGGGAACAGCTGATATAACTTTCCTCACCCGTTTTTGAATTTTCTGTATATATGCCCTTTATCTGGCCGTTTTCTATATCCATATCACACATTTTTGTATCGAATAAAACTTTGCAGCCTCTTTTTTGAAGTTCTTCTCTTATGTTTTTTACCGTCACATAAAGATAGTCAGTACCTATATGAGGTTTGGCATTTGTGAGGATATCTTCAGGTGAGCCAAAGCGGACAAATTCTTCTTTGATATAATCCATTCTGATGTCATTTACTCCGCAAGTGAGTTTCCCGTCAGAAAATGTTCCTGCTCCGCCTTCACCAAACTGCACATTTGAATTGTCATCCAAAGCCTTTCCGTCCCAGAAGTTCTCTATGCTTTTTTTCCTTTGGTCAACCTTTTCCCCTCGCTCAATAAGGGTAGGGCATAGACCTGCCTTTGAAAGCATAAGAGCACAAAAAAGCCCCGATGGACCTGTTCCCACAATTACGGGTGATACTGTGCCTGAAAGATAAGTGAGTTTGTCTTCATATTCAAAACTGTATTTTTTGCTTTTGAAAACAGAAACATCTTTGCACTTTTTTAATATGATGTCTTCGTTCTTTGCACAAAAAGAAAAACTGCACACATACTTAATATCGGGACTCTCTCTTGAATCAAGAGATTTCCTTATGAGTTTAATATCGGAAATATCTATATCTTTCACTCTGATTTTCCTAAAGATATATTTTTTCCATTGTTTTTCATTTGCTTTATATGGAATTTTAACATTTGAAATCTTAAGCATTTATATCACCAGAAAAATAATAACACAAAAACGGCTTTGTGGCAAGGAAAAACACAAAAGTGCTATTGAAAAAATGAGAGATTAATGCTATAATATTGTAAATATATAAATCTTGGAGGTAATTACTATGGAAAGATTTGCATGGCACGCGGTTCTCTGCCCCGGAAAAAAAGCAGAATATATAAAAAGACACGATGAAATATGGCCTGAAATGACTCAGGTTTTAAATGATGCAGGTGTGCATAATTACACAATCTGGAATACAGGTGACCATCTTTTCGGATACTATGAATGTGAAAACCTTGAATACGCCCTGAAAGTTCAGGCAGAAAGTCCTGTTGTTGCAAGATGGGACAAAAGCATGGAAGGTATAATGGTAATGGAAAAGGACGAAAACGGTTCAGCTCTTCTTCAGCAGGTATTTTGGCACAAGTAATTTTTTATATTGAAAGAAAACTTTGTTAATATCCCGACAAATCAACCTTGAAATATTGACGGTTGTATGATATAATAAAGAAGATTTAAGAAAAACCTTGAAAACAAGTAAACTAAGGAGGAATTTTTATGAGTTTTTGTAGTAAATGCGGAAGTCAGATGGCAGAAGGCGTTGCTTTCTGCGCAAATTGCGGTAACAGAGTAGGTAATGAAGCGCCTCAACAGGCACCACAATATGTGCCTGAGCAGCCTCAGCAGGCACCACAATATGTGCCTGAGCAGCCTCAGCAGCAGGCACCTCAGTATGCACCGGAACAGATTCCACAGTATTATCCCGTATATAATCAGGGGCCGAAACCCAAAAAGAAGGGCCTTATAATTACCATTGCAGCCATAGTTGTAGCGGCAATTGCAGCGGTTCTTATATATTTCTTTGTTTTTGCCGGCGGACAAGGCAGCCCCGAAGCAGTAATTGATAAGTATGCAGAAGCTATGATAAAGGGTGATGTTGACGAATTTATAGAAGCTGTTTACCCTGAAAAAATACTGAAAGCACAACTTGAAATGAACGATATGACAAAGAGTGAAATGAAAGAAAAACTTGAGGAATATCTTGAACAAGTAGTAGAATCAATGGAAGATCAGTATGGTGACAATCTCAAAATAGATGTTAAAATTCTTGACAAAGAAAAAATAGACAAAGATGAGCTTAAAGACGAAGAAGAAGAAATTGAAGAACTATTTGATATAAACATAGATATTGAAGCAGGATATGAGATTGAAACCGAGCAGACCATCAAAGGCAGTGACGATGAAGAAACCGAAGAAGAAACCATC
>SVJK01000024.1 GCA_015069015.1 Oscillospiraceae bacterium | reverse complement strand
TGCAGTGTTTTTGCGTCAATGCGAGGCAAAAACACAGCTAATGCTGACGCATTTGCGAGTATTTTAACGATGCAGTGGCGTAAAAACACGCACCCAAAACGAGTTCGGATACTAACGCAACTGCTTAAGGAGTGATTAACCATGAACTACATAATAAACAAGAAAAGTTTCGAATTCACAAGAGATTTTCTCGGCTGTCCTGTTCAGTTCGATAACATACATCTCCATCAACTCGGAGAATGTATGCTTGAAGATGCAGGAGCCATAAAATCCCATGAACAGAATTTCTATGAACTTGTGTACGTAATCTTTGGGGAAGGAACATTTGTCATAGACGGTGAAAGGATTGATGTTTCAGAAGGAGATGTTCATCTTCTTGCACCCGGCAGAATCCACGAGATTACAACAGATTGTAAACAAGGATTCCGCTTCGCATACATAGGCTTTGATTTTGACGATGAAGACACAGATGAGGAAATGAATGCCACCAAAAAATTCTATTCAGGATGTTCGTCACACATTGCAAAAGATAACGGAAACGTGTATGCACACATAAGAATGCTCATAAATGAATGGTACAATGAATCAAAACTTTCCTACACCGTAATAGCATCTCTTTTGAAATGTGTAATTATTATTGCTTCAAGAATTTTCAAATCAAGAGAAACTGCACCCGCCAACTTTGAATTCAAAAGCAACACACTCGGTCATAATGTATATGCCATACTTCACTACATAGATAATAACGCCATAGATATAACCGGGGTGGGAATGGTAGCAGATAAATTCGGCTACACTTCAAGTTATCTTTCCCGCCTTTTTAAAACCAAGGTCGGAAAATCCATTCAGGACTACATCATTGACGAAAAGATAAAAGTTGCAGTGGGATTTTTAGAAGACACTAACTCAAATGTTACCGAAATTGCCGACAGACTCAAATATTCTTCTTCTCAGGCTTTTTGCAAAATTTTCAAAAAGAGGATGGGATGTACCCCAAGTGTATACCGTGAAAGAATAAATGCAAAAAAGTTTTAAAAATACAAAAAGATGTTCTATAAAAACTATAAGGAAAGGGAGTGGTTTTCTTGAAAAAGAAAATTTTATCACTGATTCTCGCATCATTTATGACAATGACCGTGACATCCTACGCAGCACCTTCTGTTGACCTTGAATTCAACAAAGATGATTTTTCACTTTCTGTTGATGCAAAATCACTTTCGGGCATAAATGCCGTAACAACAGTTTCCATCATGGAAAATGAAAATGAAATCTCAAATACAAATCTTCCCTCATATGCATATGTATACAAAACAGATTCACAGGGAAATCTTTCACAAAACATTCTTTTGCCCTACGCAATAGGAAGCGGAAGAATATATGTCTATCTTGACAGTCATGCATTCTCAGAGGTAAAGAGCATCGTAATCCTTAATGAAAATGACACTGAAACTCTTTCATTAATTGGTGAAATAGATTCTTTCACAGAAAAAGAAGATCTTTGTGATGTTATTATGAATACCGAAAAGAGCGAAACTCTCGGTCTTGACCTTTCAGATGTATCAGATGAAGTTATTGAAGATGCTGCATATGTGTGCTTTGGCGAAATTCAGGATTTGGAAGAAATCACACCTGAAGTTTTTATGAACACTTTCCAGAAATGTATGGTATATGCCGAAATCAAAAATGGCGGTGATGTTGACGATGCCATGAAACTTTATGCAACATCTTTCGGAACAACCTGGGAAGAATATTCAGCCTATTCACAAGACATCAGAGAAACATTTGGTGAAATATTCAAATCCGCTGAGGCTGGAGAGAAAAAAATCACCGAAATATACACAGACAGCATTTTGCTTGCAAGGGTAAAATGTGCCGACAGTTGGGGAGACACCCGTGACATACTCACCGAGAATTCAGACTACCTTGAAATTGACATGGCAGACGATTCTGATTTCAGTGACATAAAGAATAACAAACGCTACAAAGTTTTCCTTGAAGTGTTCTCTTCAAGAGATACACTTGATACCGTTGATGATATTACAGAGTGTTTTGAAACCGCTGTAGAAACAACCCTCAAAAGTCAGAAAGAATCCACCTCCGGCGGCGGAGGCGGTGGTGGAGGAGGAAGTTCCTCCGGCGTAGGCTTGCCCACAGGCCCCAGCGTAAGTGTTTCAAAAGACTATGAAGAAAATATTCCCGTATCAGATGTTAAACCCTATGTACCCAAGGAAAAGTTTTTGGACATCAAAGACCACTATTCAAAAGAGTATGTTGAAAATATGATACAAAAGGGAATAATCAACGGCTACGAAGATGGAACCTTCCGCCCCGACAGTCTCATCACAAGAGCGGAGATTTCAAAAATTCTCTCTGTTGCCCTTAAACTTGATACCAAAGATATCACATTCGACTTTTCAGATGTCAAAGACGGAGACTGGTTTGGCGCATATGTTGCTGCAATGGCGAAAAACGGATATATCAACGGCTATAACGGACAGTTTATGCCTTCAGAAAATCTTAAAAGACAAGACATTGCAGTAATTATGGCAAATATTCTTAAAAATGACGAAGAAGTTGAAGTCCCTGAATACAAAGACCTTGGCGATATATCAGAATATGCAAAGGAGAGTGTTGCAAAAATGAATGCTCTCGGCATTATGACAGGTTCTGACGGAATTTTCAGACCACAAGACGGCATAACAAGAGCAGAGGTTGCAATTGTTGTGACAAGACTTCTTGAAATATTGGAAAGCAAGTAAAAGGAGGGCATGTCAGTATGAAAAAGATAATATCATTAATACTTTGTATAATTCTTGTTTTGCCCGCCGCATATACTATGGCACAGCAACCTGAAATTTCATCATCCGATGAACAGGTTGGCTATAGTTACAATCTTTTAAAAGCCCTCGGTGTAAGTGTCAACGTGGCAGACTCGCAAAGTGTTAAAAAAGGAGAATTTCTTCACCTTGTAATGCAACTTATTAACCTTTCCGAAGGCTCAGGCGACGTGAGTTCCTTTGCAGATGTAAGGACAGACAGTGAATATTTTGCATCCGTGGAAAATGCCCTTAAAATGGGAATCATATCAAAAGCAGAAAACTTTTATCCCAACAATCAGATAAAGTTTTCCGAAGCCTGCAAAATAATGGTTTCCGCCCTTGGCTATGACTATATGGCAGCATCAAAAGGCGGTTATCCCACAGGCTATATGGTTGCGGCAGATCAACTTGGACTTATTTCTTCCGTTCCCTACGGAAAAGACCTCAACCTTGAATCGGCTCTTATAATGCTCAGAAACTTTCTCTATTCAGATGTTAATATGATTGCGGCATTAAAAGACGAAGGCGGATTCACAAGTGTTTATGATTCTGTTAAAAATGCCATGTACATATATCACGATGTTATAGAAGTGAAAGGCATTGTTGACTCAGACGAAAACACAGGACTTTATGAGGGTGATTTCCGTCAGGAGAAAGGATATATATCCATAAATGAAGTGACCTACAAAAAGGGTGACAACACAAAAAGTTTCATGGGCAAAAACGTTGTTGCCTATATAAAAGAAACCGGCAACACAGATACTGTCATATACATGTATGAATACGACAACAGAACTGTGGAATTTGCCTTTCAGGATGCAGGAACTCTTTCCTCAGACCACATCACATACTATGAAGGCAACAAAGAAAAGAAACTCAATCTCATAAAAGGGCCTGCAGTCATTTATAACTCAAAGGCAGTTAATGACAGGTCATATAAATCCCTTGCAACCAAGGGAACACGTCTTGAAGTAACAGACAATAACCTTGACGGAAAATATGACGTGATAAGCATTAAAAAATATGACACCTATCACGTTGATTCCATAGACGTATTGAAAAAAACAATAACAGATAAAAAGAATCAGGTTCTCATTTTAAAAGATGAAGAACTCAGACTCACCGTGAAAAAAGGCTCTGAATTCATAAGCCTTGAAGACATTTTGACAAATGATCTTTTGAGTGTGTATAAATCCCTTGACGATTCAGTTGTTGAAATTGTTGTGTCAACACATCCTTCGGTTTCGGGAAAAATCACAGAAACCAACTTCAACGATAATGTAATATATATAAATGATGCTCCATATATCTACGGCGCATATTTTGAAAAGCATTTTCTCAATGATTCCATTGTGAATAAATCTGCAAAATTCCTTTTATCCGAGGACGGAATCGTTCAGGTTCTAACAGACGGTGAAACAGAAGAAATCCAGTATGCATACCTCATAGCAACAGCAGAGGGAAAAGGGCTCGACAATTCCATAAAAGCAAAAGTCCTCACACAAAAAGGTGACGTAAAGGTAATGACATTTGCGGAAAAAATTAACTTTAACGGTACTGTAACAGACTCCAAAAATCTGGGCACATCTATTTTTGGTGATGACGGAAATGGAAAAGAACAACTTGTCAGAATATCATTTACAGTCGACAACATTATAAAGATGATTGATACCAATGATAACAAATTCGGTGTAATTTCAGGAAATGAAAATATGTATGACCGTCTCCTGCAGTACAAATTCCCCGACTGGTCAAATATCATATACATTCCTGCAACTTCAATGTTTGTTCCTCATTTCAGAGTTGCTTCATCTGCTCCCATATTCCTTATTGCAACAGATGAAAGTATCCCCGATGAAAAACGCTTCAGAGTGTCAGATAAATCATATCTTTCATCCGAGCAGACAAAAGTTGTATATCCCGACACCCCCGAAAATGCGGCAAACGGCGTAAACATAGCATATTTCTATGATGTAACCGTAAACGGAGATGCAAATGCTATTGTTCTTTACAACAAAGCGGGAACTCAGGCACTTGCAGGATTTGAAGCCAAACATGGTCTTGTATATTCCGTGAGACGTGCAATTGACATGGAGGGTGATGACGGTATAGCAATCATCGTATTTGCAGACGGAATGTTCACACGCTACTTCATCTCTGATGAAAGCGTTCTCAACCCCAATGCAGAAGGTTACACATTTGAAAACCCCGGCATCAAAAAGGGTGACTATATCAGATTCAGTGCCAATATGGATAACAAGATGAATGCTATGTCGAGAATATTCTCCATAGATTCAAAAACCGTACTTTCCACCGGTATCAACCGCTATAGCGGTGAATATTACTACGGTCCTGTATATTCAAAAGGCGACGGACTCATAAATATGATGCCTGAAAATGCACCCTATAACTATACGGACATAACAAATTACACAGCACGTTTTTCATTCCTTGTTCCTTCCTCAGTCTCTGTTTACGATTCAGAGACAGGCGATATATATGAAGGAACAGTAAATGAAATTATGCCCTATATATCAAACCCCGGAAACCCCAGTAAAGTTTTAATAAAAACTTCAACCAACGGCTCAGTACATCAGGTTGTAATATATAAATGACAGAAGAGGTGAAAAATATGAAAAAAATAATATCATTAATACTTTGTACTCTTCTTTGCACATCACTCATTCCGGCAAATCTTTCTTTTGCCGCTCCTACATATTATGTAAATGAATCTTTCAATGATTTCCCAACCTACATGATTCCCGATAATTATGAAATTTCAGGCGACGGATATTATATTGAAGAATATAAAAAAGAAGATAAAGGTCTTGCCATCATTCTTGGCAAAACCCCGTCAAATCTTAGTTTCGCAGTAACATCAGGCAACAAATTTGCAGTTTCCTTTGATATCAAATATACAAACAAACCCGTAACAGGTTCTGTGGAAATAAAAGACGGTGCAGGCACAGCGGTAAAAATCGTTAACTTTTCAAAGGACAGCCGCGTTAGTGCATCAAACGGATTTCCTCTCGGAGGTTATAATGCATCAAAAATGTCAAACTTCACGGTTATCTATGACGGAACAACTTCCACCTGCGATGTATATCACAACGGAAAATTCATCTGTGATGATTTGAAAGTAAAAGGTAAAGCTCTCACAAATCTTTCATCTGTAACATTCAACTTTGTTTCAGATAATCCCGGAGAAATCGTTGTTCTGGATAACATCAACATCACAGACACCTATTCAAAAAAACACCCCGTGACTCCATATACAGACCTCGAAATGGAAAAACCCGACCTTAAAATTGAAAAGACAATAGGGGATGTGGTTCTTTCCAACACGGACTTTGAACAGAATATCCCATACAATCTTTCATACAACATAGGAAATATAATTGAACAAAGAAAAGAAGCAAACGGAAACACCGCAGTATATTTTGAAAGAACAAACAAAGGCGACTTCCATATGACAGGAAACGGTGTTGGAGCCATTGATTCAGACTGTGTTGTATATGAATTTGACTTTATGAGTCTTCATGAAAAATCCGTATTCAACTTTGTTTTAAGAGATGAAATGGGAAATTGTCCCGTATTTGCATCTCTTGCCCCCGGACCCACATTCTATGCCGGCGGCATAAAGCACACCATCGAACTTGGCAAATGGTATCACTACGCCGTAATGGTAGATACCTATGACAGAGTGGCAGACCACTACTTTGAAGGTAAAAAGGTAAACACAACCGAACTTGATCCCAATGTAGGCTATGGCTGTGCCCTTGATGCAATGCGTATTCACGCAACAATCTATGGTCAGGGCGGAACTTTGGTTACCACTGAAGATCCCATTCAGTTTATGATTGACAATATGAAAGCCTATGAAGGCAATGCTCCGAGAGATGACATCGGAACCGCCGAAAAAGTTGTTAAAATCACAAATAAGAGCATATTCCCAAGTGAATATATGGAGAAAAAACTCCTTGGTGGAAATATTGCCATTCACAAAAGATCAGGCGTTGTCTACGACGGCACCAAAAAGACCATTATGGAAAACACTCCTTATACCGAAAACGGAAGTGTTATGGTAAATGCAGAAGAACTCGATTCCATTCTTGCTCAAAAATCAGGTCTTTCAGGCGATGTTATCCTCAATGACTATGCCCGTTCAATAGGAAAGGTTGTAACAGTTGGCAAAAGCGATGTAAACGATGGTCTCATAGTTCTTGCAAACGGCAACTTTGATATGCCCGATGACCCTGAGACAATGCAGAAACTCAATAACTTTGTTTTTAACTTAAGACCAACTCCCCAAATGATTCTGGACTTCTATGAAAAGTCTCCCAACAAAGACAAACATCCCAGACTTCAGGCAACCGCAGAAGACTTTGCAAGACTCAGGGAAGAAGTTAAAACAAATCCCACAAAGGAACTTTGGGCAAAAAGAGTTATCGCATCTGCAGATGGCGTAATAACTCCCGATGTTAAACCTATAAAATATGAACTCAGAGACGGTGTCCGTCTTCTTTCTGTCAGCCGTGAAGTTCTTGGAAGAATGTATACACTCGGCATGGCATATCAACTCACACTCGACAAAAAATATGCAGATCGTGCATGGATTGACCTTGAAGCAGTTTGTGATGTTTTCCCCGACTGGCATCCTATTCATGATATCGACCTTGGCGAAATGGCAGCAGCCGTTGCAATAGGTTATGACTGGATGTATGATGCATTCACGCAGGAACAGAGAGATATTATGGCAAAAGGCATATATCAGAACTGTCTCTATGACGGTGCAATGGGCTTCCAGACCAAAAATGCTCCCACAGGTGGATATTCACTCATTGCCGATAACCACAACGTTGTAACAAACGGCGGTATGGCAATGTGCTCAATGGCATTTTTGGAATACTGGCCTGAAGAATGTTCCTATGTGATAGCAAATGCAATGAGAGCGGTAGACAATATGATTCCTGCCTTTGCTCCTGATGGTGCATGGTATGAAGGTCCTCATTATTGGGAATATACAATGCAGTACACCGCAAAAATGCTTTCATCTCTTGAAACCTGCTTCGGTTCAGCCCTCGGTCTTGACAAAAACGAAGGACTTGACACATCTGCTGACTTTATGATTTATATGCAGTCATCAAAAGGTATCTATAACTACGGTGACGGTCAGCAACTTAATGTATATCCCCCCGAACTTCTCTGGCTTTCCAGAAAGTATGGAAACAAAAGTATTGCAACAAAACTTCTCGACCTCATAGATAAAAAGTTTTCAGATTCAGAAGCCCATGCTCTTGCCCTCATATGGTATGATGTAACAGCAGGCGATGCTCCCATAACCCTTGAACTTGACAGAATGTATCAGGGTGAAGATACACTTGTTATGAGAAACAACTGGAGAGATAAAGAATCCCCCTTTGTGGGAGTTCACGCAGGCTATTCAAACATTTCCCACTCACAACTCGACGGCGGTAGTTTCATCTATGACTACGGCAATGTGAGATGGGCTAAAGATCTGGGTATGCATAGTTATAACGTACAGGGATACTGGGATGTTGAAGGAAATGATGCAATGAGATGGCAATACACCTTCTCTCGTGCCGAATACCACAACACCCTCGTTGTTAATCCCGATGCTTTGGCAGACCATCAGTATGACAGTTATGCACCCTTAAAACTTATAAGTTCCAAACCGAGAGGAACAATTGCAGAAGTTGATATGACCGAACTTCTTCACGATGTTTCATCTGCAAAGAGGGGCTTTAACTTCACAGATAACAGAACCTCACTTGTTATAAGGGATGAAGTAAACCTTAAAAAACAATCCGATGTATATTGGTTTATGATGACAGATGCCCAGGTTTCATGTGATGAAAAGGGTGCAAATCTCACTCAGGACGGAAGAAGTTTAAGACTTGATTTCACATCAAACGTAAAAGGTGAAATCTCCTGTGATGTTGCAAAGCCTCTTCCCACAAGTCCCAATCCTGACGGCAATAGCACAACAACATCAAAACGTATAATGATAAAACTTTCAGGAAACGGAAATGTTAACCTCACAGTGAAACTTACCCCTGATGATGTAACAAATCCAACTCCTGTTTCAGCATATGATATGCCCATTTCTTCATGGACAGTTCCCGATGGCGAAATTCCACTTCCTCCGTCACTTGAATCTGTTGTGATTAATAATGAAACAGTTTCGGTAACCTCAAAGAATATTGTTTATACCTACGTTGAAGGAAGTCTCACATCTGTTCCTGACATCAGCGTATATGCACCGCAGTATGTTGTGAACATCGAAAAGGGCGTTGATCTTTCGCTGCCTTCAAAAATTACTCTTACAGATCCTTCCGACACCACAAATAAGACAATATATTATGTAATGTTCAAAATGATTCCTAAGCCAAAAGAGTTTGACGGCTTTAAATCACACGTAATCTATACTGTAGAAGCAAGTGAAGAGCCTCAGCCGCAGAACGGTATTTTGAATATAGTGGATGGTGACCTTTCAACAAGATGGTCAGCAGAAGGTGTAGGACAGTATGTAATTGCAGACCTTCGTGAAGTTAAAAAACTTGACAAAATTGCAATAGCATTCTTCTCAGGTGAAACAAGAAGCACAAGAATAAAACTCATGGTTTCCGAAGACGGCGTAACCTACAAAGAACTCTTTGCAGGACTTTCCGGCGGAAAAACAAGTGATTTTGAACTCTTTGATCTTGGCGGACTCAGCGCACGCTATGTAAAAATTGAATGTAACGGTAACACAGAACAGGCATCAGGCGGATGGAACAGCCTTAGTGAAATAGTTATTATGGAGGCGAAATAAGTATAATGAATATACACAAAAAACTAAATAAAAGGTATATTTCAGCAATACTTGTCCTGTCTTTCATTTTCACCTTATCGGCAAATTCCCCAATCAGGGGACTGGCGTCAGACAGTCTCCTGATTGCAGAGAGTTTCTCTTACGAGGGAACCTTAAGCATAAGAAGTTCCTACACCCACATTTCATTTGTCCCCGAAACAAATACGGATTCTCCCGTTTTGCCGGGACGCTATGACAGAAGCAATGTTTTTTACGTGGAAGATATTCCCCGGGGAGTAAACTGTGCTCATACCTCAGGAAAAAAATTCACAGTTGGTGATGCAACAAAAAGTTTTGTTTTTGAAACTTCCGTATATTATGACGGAAATGCACGCCCTGCCATAAATGCTATGTGGGATGATACTTTGGGATCTTCAACACTTTTCTATGTTGACTCCGACGGATACTGCCACTATAACAACAACGGAACAACAACACGTTCAGACTTTGTTGTGGAAAAAGAAAAATGGCATAAGGTGGAAATATTTTATGATTACAGCCGCTTCAGATTCACTCTGACAATTGATGGCACAAAGATTTCCGACTATTCAAATACATATAACGCAAGTCAGGCATCTCAACTCTGGTTTGGCGTAAGTTCCTACAGCGGCAAAGGCAAAGTTGCATATGACGATTTTCTTGGATACTATAAAGGTTACGTTCCTCCCGAGGAGGATAACGTAGAGAAACTTTTGTCAGACATATGCATTCTCACATCAAAAGACGGTGACAAAGCCATAGTAAAGGCAAAAGAATTCCCCCAAAGTTCGTATTTGGTTGCAATAGCATCCTATGACGGAAATGAACTTAAAGAAGTTGAAACTCACATTTCAAATAAGGATGATGCACCTTTTATAGGAGTGGACATAGGAGCAGACCTTTGCTACAAAGTCTTTGCCTGGGACAGTGAAACCTTAACGCCCCTTGACACGTCAATGACATTTGAAAATTCTTCTTTTGCAACAAAGCAAAGAATCGGGACATATGTTATGATGAACGCCGACTTTGAAGAGAATAATCCCTTAAATCTTTATCATAACTACGGAAACATAATAGAAAGAAGAAAAGATTCTGACGGAAACGGCGTAATGTATGTCAAAAGGGAAAACACAGGCGATTTTCATATGACGGCAACAGCAATAGAACCTTATGATTCCGAATTCACAGTATATGAATTTGAGTTTAAAATCATCGATGAAAAATCTGTTTTCAATTTTGTATTAAAAGATGAATACGGAAATGTGAATACTGCAGCCTCTTTGTCTCCCGGAATGAAATTCCATTTTGCAAGTATTGTTGAAACTCTGAAAACAGATGAGTGGTATCGTTTCTCAATAGTTATAAATACAAAAGAAAGAACAGTAGACTATTATCTGGGCGGCAAAAAAAGAGACACCGGCATTTTGAATGAAGGCTTTGCACCCGATGGAATAATAAGTCTTGCAAGAATTCACGTGACCATATACACAGCGGGAGAAACCGCATCAGACACAGACCCTGTAGAGTTTATGATTGACAATTTTCGCGTATATGAATCAAACGAGCCCCTTGATGAAGTGGGGGATACAGTTGAAGAAGTAAGATATAACGGAAGAAGCATCTTCCCTGATGATTCACCACAAAGGTCGCTATTGAAAAATTCATATGCCCTCCACACAAGGAGCAGTGTGGTATATGACGGCGAAAATAAAACCGTTATGAAAAATGGTATCTATGAAGCCGAAGGCAAAATATGGGTTGATGCATCTGAACTTGACTCCATATTAAATGAAGAATCAGGACTTTCGGGAAAGGTGAGCATTGAAGAATATGCAGATGCAATTGTCAGGGAAGTGACCTTTGCAGATTCTGAAATAAACTCAGGACTGATTGTTCTTTCAAAGTCCGGTTTCACACCTCCCCAAGGTGATGAACTTCAAAAACTCAATGACTTTGTGTTTAATTTAAGACCTGACGGCGACTTTATCCTTGAGACCTACAAAAATTCACCTCTCTACGGTGTTCATCCCCGTATTCAGGCAACAGATGCGGATTTTAAACGTATCTATGATTCCTACGACACAGATTCCAACATAAAATACTGGTCATCCTCTGTGATACAGACAGCAAACAGTCTGATTGGCAAAAGTGCACTTGAATATGAACTTTCAGACGGTGTCAGACTCCTTTCTGTGAGCCGCGAAATGCTAAAGAGAATGTATGCTCTTGGCTTTGCCTATCAGTTCACAGGTGATTTAAAATATGTTGAACAGGCATGGGTTGACCTTGAAGCCGTATGCGTGAAGTTCTATGACTGGCACCCAATTCACGACATTGACCTTGGAGAAATGGCAGCAGCCGTTGCTATAGGCTATGACTGGATGTATCACGGACTCACCCCCGAAAGACGTGCTCTTATTGAACATGGCATATACAGAAAAGGCATCGCAGAGGCGACCTGGGGATTTCAGTCTTTCAATTCACCCACAGGAACCTACAGTATTCTCAAAGATAATCACAATGTGGTAACAAACGGCGGTATAACAATGCTCGCCCTTGCATTTATGGATGTATATCCTGATGAATGTGCACACCTTGTGTCAAATGCAATAAGAGCAGTTGACAACGTGCTTCCTGCCTTTGCTCCCGACGGTGCGTGGTTTGAAGGACCTCACTACTGGGAATATACAATGCAGTACACATCAAAAATGATTTCATCACTTGACACAGCCCTTGGAACAGATTTTAACATTTCCTGTTCAGAAGGTCTTCCCACATCGGGAGAATTTATGATGTATCTCCAGTCGTCAACAGGCATCTATAACTACGGTGACGGAATTCAGTCAAGAATATATCCTCCCGAAATTCTCTGGCTTGCTAAAAAGTATAACAATCCGGGAATCGGAAAGAAACTTCTTGAAATAACCTCATCCTATTTTGACAACGCAGAAGACAGAGCACTTGCCATGATATTCTACAGTCCCACAGATGATGAAGGCACACAACTTTCAATAGATAAGTTCTATGAAGGCGAAAATGTTCTGGTTATGCGTAAAAACTGGGCAAATGACGGCTCAGCCTTTGTTGGGATTCACGCGGGCGAAACAAATGTTTCTCACTCACAACTTGATGGCGGAAGTTTTATCTATGATTACGGAAACATCCGCTGGGCAAAAGACCTTGGCATGAACAGTTACAATGTACCCGGATACTGGGATACAGACGGTGATGATGCTGACAGGTGGAAATATTTCAGATCAAGAGCAGAATCCCATAATACGGTTGTTGTAAATCCCGGAATTCTTTCAGACCATATAACAGACAGTTTTGCAAAACTGACAGTAGTCAAAGCAAATGATAATAATGCAATAGCAACTGTTGATATGACCGAGCTTCTGAGAGATGTTAAAAGTGCAAAAAGAGGATTCTATTTCACAGACGACAGAACATCTCTTGTTATAAGAGATGAAATAACTCTCACAAAAACATCTGATGTATATTGGTTTATGATAACTGATGCAGATGTGACATTGACTGATAATGGTGCAATTCTTACGCAGAACGGAAAAACTCTGAAACTCGAATTTGCATCAAACGTAAGTGCACAAATATCTTCAGACATTGCAAAACCACTTTCAACAAGCCCGAATCCCGATGGCAATGAAGAAGAAACTTCAAAGAGAATTGCCATAAAACTTACAGGAAACGGAAATGTAAATCTCACAGTGAAACTCACACCCCAAGATGTGGAAGGAACACCGGTTTCCAATTATCACAAACCCATTTCTGAATGGTAATATTATTATAAACATACCGCATTATTGACACAAAAGCGAAAGGCTTCTCCTTGGAGGAGAGGCTCCGCCGTCAGGCGGTGGTGAGGTGTCTTACTAATAACAGACACAAAATTACTCTTCTTTCAGTTCGGCGTAACTTGAAAGTCATAAAGGAGGAAAATATGAAAAACAAAAACATACTAAAATCGATACTGTCTCTGATAATCTTTTCAATGGTTTTATCGTCAGTATCAATCGGTGCTTTTGCAGATACTGAATACTTCGTTGAAAGTTTTGCCGGTGGCGGAATTTCCATCAGACCTGCCTATTCTCACATAAAGTATATTGCAGAAGACGCAGAAGATGCCATCACAGTATCAGGAAGAGAAGATACGTCATCCGTATTTACTGTAGGCACAAAAACAGTAAACGTTACCCACACCTCAGGTATGAAATTTTTCGTTCCCAATCCTTCAAAAGTGTTCACTTTTGAAATGAGTGTCTATTTTGACGGTGGTGCACGTCCATCAATGAGTGCCATGTGGGACGATGACCTCACCGCATCAACACTTTTAAAGGTGGATGAAGAGGGCTATGTGTGGTACAACAATAATTCTTCAACATTAAAATCCGATGTGGTTTTGATGCCCGGCACATGGAATATCTTTGCCATAAGCTATGATCCGTCACGTGTCAGATATTCGCTCTACGTCAACGGAACTATGATAGGCAATATGACCTATATGTACAATCAGGCTCAGGCAGATGAGGTGTGGGTAGGTGTTGCACCCATTAGTTCCGACGGACGAGTTGCATATGATGACTTCAGAGGATACTATGGAGAATATGACATATCCAAAGTTTCAGTTCCCAACCTTACATCAACTTCTGAATATGCAAGAATAGAAAACGGAAATATAATTTTTGAACCCACACAATTTGCATTATTTTCAGATTTAGAGGCAGTGCTTGAAAAATCAAATGTTGAAAAGGCAGTATTATTTACTGATTCTTCTATGAAAAATGAATCACAGGGTGAAATAGGGGATGGATATGTGTATGTAATAACTTCTTCCTCAGGAATCTCAAAAGTATACACACTTAAACTCCCTGCACTGAATGTTTTCGCCGTAACTTTTTCAGATTCAGGAGATGACCTTTTGGTAGCAGGGTACGTCACCTATGACGGAATAATCCCCAATGATGCCATAATGGTGGTTGTCACAAAAGATGAATCGGGAAGAGTCGAAAAACTTTTTGCAACAGAATCAAAAGAAGTTTCATCTTCTCCCACATCATTTGAAATAACTCTTGAGGACTGTGCAGGCAAAAAAGCAGAAGCATTCTTTATTGACGGATGGAACAGCAGAATATCCTATCAGGCTGTTACACATAAAAATTAAAATATATAAGGAGGAAGAAAAGTAATGAAAAATGCAAGAAGATTAATTGCAATGCTTATGAGTGTTTTCTTTCTGATTTCACTCATACCAACTATTGTTTTGGCAGATGTAACAATGATTGGTCAGACCTTCGGAGAAGGAGGAAACGTGGCAATCAGAACATGGAATGGTTATAATCACATAACCTATTCCGCTGAAAGCGAAAAATGCCTTGGCGGAAGATTGGATAAATCATCTGTGTTCAACATCGGTGCAATACCTGATGGTGTTAACGTAACACACACAAACGGTTACAAATGGGTTCTCGATGCAACTCAGCCCTATACATTTGAAACAAGTGTATACTTTGATGGAACAGCATTCCCTGCAGTAAACGTTCAGTATGAGGACGATCTCGCATACACTGTGCTTATGATGGTGGGAACTGACGGTTATGTGTATTACAGCAATGATGGTACACGTACAAAAACTGACATCAAACCTGAACCCGGCAAATGGCATCGTCTTGTTGTTGAATTCCAGCAGTCAAGAGGAAGATTTGCAATCTACTTAGACGGAGTGCTTATAACAGACTTCTCAAAATGGTATAATGCAACTCAGGCAGACGACCTTTGGATTGGTGTTGCATCTCACAGTGCAAACGGATGTGTTGCATTTGATGACTTCAAAGCATACTATGGTACATATACCAAAGATGCGAATGATGCAATCGTAACAACTGATTCTGACGGAATAAAATTTGATGCGGAATCAAAAGTAGTTGTATATGACGGAAATGCATATACAGACACAGCATCTCTTATTCAGGCAGTAAAAACTGCAACGGGAGCAACATATGCAAATCTTTTCACAGATTCAACATATGAAACACCTGCAACAGATCTTGGTAACGCAAGTGCTCTTGTGTTCACATCACCCAATGGCAATACATATTCATATTGGTCAGTAAGAACTAAGAATTTTGATGATTTAGTTTTTGCAAACTCCTTTGGTGAAGGTGCAGAAATGGAAATAAGAACATGGGTTGGATATAACCACATTTCTTATGTTCAGGAAGGATCAGCACCTCTTGGAGGAAGAGAAGACAAATCTTTTGAATTCACAGTAGGTCAGATTCCTGCCGGTGTAAACGTAACACACACAAGCGGATATCGTTGGAATACAATTGATTCTTCAAAGAATTATACTCTTGACATGAATGTATATTTTGACGGAAATGCATATCCTGCAATCAACGCTCTCTATAATGACGATATTGGAGCGAGCGTACTCCTTAAAGTTGGTTCCGATAACTATGTGTATTATAATAACATGGGAACAACAACTAAATCCAACATCAGACTTGAATCCGGACAGTGGCACCATATTGTTGTTGAATTTCAGCAGTCAAGAGGTAGATATGCACTCTATGTAAACGGTGAAAAAGTAACTGATATGACAAGTTCATATAATGCAAATGGTGCTTCTAAGGTTTGGATAGGTACTGCTTCACACAGTTTCTCAGGTAAAGTTGCATATGATGATTTCAAAGCATATTACAGCGCATATGTTGCAGATCCGGCAGACAGCATAAAAACTGCAGATTCTGATAATCTTATCTTCAATGCTGATAAAACATTATCATATAATCCCTATGCATATACCGATGCAGCAGCACTTATTCAGGCAGTAAAAACTGTAGCAGAATGTGATTATGTAAAAGTATTCACAGATTCCACATATGCAGAAGAAGCAGCAGAACTTTCAGACGGAAATGTTTTGGTATTCACTTCACCAAGCGGCAAAGCATACGGATACTACACAATAAAAGCAATAAGCGAAAAAGATGTAATGATGAAGGAGGTAGGGCTTTCTTCAAATTCAAATCTTGTATATGTTCTTGACTATTCCGTAGGTGTTGTATCTCATAGTTTTGATGAAGATTATTACACAGATTCAACAGAAGTTATGGCAGCCCTTTCTTCATCAAATGGTTACACACTTTCTTATGTTGATGCAGACAAAAACGAAACAGAAGATGTTGACCCATCAGTAACTGACGGCTTTATTAAAGCTGTTAAAGGCGAAAATGTTTTCTATATTCCTGTTGAAACAAAAGGAAAAGTTAACACCAATATCTCAGTATCACCGGCAGGAGTAGCAGCAGCACTTGATAATGACCGTACAGGTTATGTGACTGTAAGCACAACAGCATCATCAGCCATCGGCGGAAAAAATGCTGAAGACATTGACTATGTCATCACATCAACAAATGTTCCATCAACTGCAAAAGCAGCTACTGTAGGTCTTATGTACAAATCACTTCCTGCAATTGCTACAACTTTTGAAATGAGTGTATACATGGACGGTGATGCAGAATTTGCATTCAATGGTCAGTGGGAAGAATCAAACTATGAAGCACTCAGAATTGAAGATGACGGAACAATTGTATATGATAATAACGGTTCATATGTAACTGCACCCAACAAGGTTGAAACAGGAAAATGGCACAGAGTTGCTATTACCTATGATGCATCAAGAGTAAGATGTATCATCTATGTTGACGGCAATCTTATTACAGACAAAACCAGAACATTGTTAACCAAAACAGTAATGCTTGGTGCAGGCGGCGGAACAACAAACGGTACAGTTGCAATTGCAGACTTTGAAAGTTATTATGGCTACTATAACTACATTGATGTTGTAAGAGCAGAAAACGGCAAAATCACAGCATCAGTTGACTCAGATCTTTTAGACGGTGAATGCTTCTTTGCACTTGCTGAATATGCAGAGGGTGAAATGGTAACAATTGCACCTATGACTGTTTCAAAAGCAAATAACGTACCTGTAACACTCGACTTCAATGCAGAAAGCACCTACAAAGCATTCCTCTGGAAAAACGATGCTTCTGCTCCAATTGCAACAAGCGTAATTTACAGATAATTAATAGTAAATATTAAAAATAACGAAAAGCATTAAATAAAAACGGGGCTGTCTCTAATTGTACAATATAGAAACTTGTCAAGTGTTTCTGATAAATAAAAGAGACAGCCCCAAAGATAACATAAGGAGGCAATAAAATGATCAAAACAATCAGAAAACCAATAGCAATCCTTATGAGTGTTTTCTTTATGATTTCCCTCATACCCTCTGCTGCATTTGCAGATGGTGAAGTTCTTGCACAGTCTTTTGGTGAGGGTGGGGCAGTTTCCATAAGACCTGCCTATACTCATGTTTCCTATGCTCAGGAAAGCGATGCTCCCATTGGTGGAAGAAGCGACAAATCCTCTGTTTTCACAATTGGAGAAGTACCCTCAGGAGTGAATGTAACCCACACAAGCGGCTACAAATGGGCTCCTGATTCATCTAAGAATTATACCTTTGAAATGAGTGTATATTTTAGCGGAAACGCATATCCTGCAGTAAATGCAATGTGGGACGATGATCTTGGCCCCAGTCTGCTTATGAAAGTGGATTCAGACGGATATGTAAACTACAACAACAACGGAGCAACAACAAAATCAGAAGTTAAACTTGATTCGGAAAAATGGCATAAAATAGCAGTTGAATATCAGGCATCCCGCGGTAGATTTGCAATCTATGTAAATAATACTATGCTCACCGATTTCACCTATAACTTCGGTGCCGCAAACGCTGATGAACTATGGATTGGTGTGGCAAAACACAGTTATTCGGGATATGTTGCATATGATGATTTTGAATCATATTACGGTGCATATGTTCCCGAACCGGCTGATTTAATTGTGACAACTGACACAGAATATCTCAAATTCGACACAACAAAAGAAACCATAACCTATAATCCTGAAGTATATTCTTCACCTGAATCTCTTGCAGAAGCAATTAAAAATGCAACAAACAGCACCTATGTTAAAATCTATGAAGATTCAACTCTTTCACAGGAAGTCACCACACTTTCTGATGGCAATGTTGCCGAGTTCACATCCCCCGGAGGAACTGTAACAGCAAATTGGCAGATAAAAGCACTAAGCACTGATGCAAATTTAATTTCCGGTGATTATGGCTACGACAAAGACGGAAACGAAATAGGCGTATACAAAGACTATAGAAACTCCAACATCACCTGGTCAGAAACAACAGGCGGTCTTGGTGGAAAATCACAGGATGACAAATCTTTCGTATTTACTGCAACAGATATTCCCGAAGGTGCAGCCAAAAAATCTGTCGGCGTGAAATATGCAGGTCTTGACTATAACAAAGACTATGTTTTTGAAATGAATATTTTGGTTGATGGTGCAGATGCAACAGTTAACTATATGTATGAAGATAACGGATACGAGCTTATAAAATATCTTTCTGACGGAACATTTATGTACAGAGAAAATGATACATATGTAGATGCCGGAAAATACGAAACAGGAAAATGGCACAGACTTGTTATCTGGTATGACGGTACTGACGGTACAAGCCAAAGACGCAGACACAGCATATATCTTGACGGCGAAAGACTCACCGAAAACGGAAAATATATGACCAACACTGCCGCTGTGATTATGCCCGGTATCGATGCATATACAAGCTCTGAAGGAACAGTTGCATTTGACGATTTTAAAGCATATTATGTTGGCGGAGACTATAGCCCCAACCCGGCAGATAAAATTGCATTTGAAAACTCAGACAACCTTAATTTTAATGAAGATACAAAAACACTTGTATATAACCCCTATGTATATACAGATGTAACATCAGTCATTCAGGCGGTTGAGACTGCAGCACAAAGCAAATATACTGTTCTTTTTTCAGATTCTTCACTTTCTTCCAAAGCAGAAGAACTTACAGACGAATGTGTTCTTGTCTTCACATCACCAAACGGCAAATCCTATGGATACTACTCACTCAACGCAATGACAGAAGAAGAAGCAATGATGAAATCATTAGGACTTTCATCAAATTCTAATCTTGTTCAGATTCTTGATTCTTCCATAGGTGTTATATCCCACAGTTATGACAGTGACTATTTCACAGATTCTGATGAAGTTATCGCTGCCCTTTCATCATCTGCCGGCTACACACTTTCCTATGTTGATGCAGATAAAAACGAACTTGGATTCAAAGAAGAAATTCAGGACGAAGAAACAGTTGAAGTTCCTGTCATTGATGTAACTGTTACTGACGGCTTCATAAAGGCGGAAAAAGGTGATAATGTTTTCTATATTCCTGTTGAAAAAAGAGGAAAAGTTAACACAGATATCAGCACATCTGTAACAGGTGCTGCGGCAGTCCTTGATAATGACCGTACAGGTTATGTGACTGTAAGCACAACGGCAACCTCAGCCATTGGCGGAAAAACTGTTGAAGATATTGACTATGTCATTACAGCATCAAACGTTCCCGAATCTGCCAAGGCATGTACAGTTGGTCTTAAATATATGTCACTTCCACTTGTTCCTGCAACCTTTGAAATGAACGTATACATGGACGGTGATGCAGAATTTGCAGTGAATTACGGATACGAAGAAGATGCATTCAGACTTTTCGCAATTCAGAAAGACGGAACAATTATATATAACTATAGTTCTTCCGGAAATTACCTGACCTCTCCATTCAAGGCGGAATCAGGAAAATGGCATAAAGTTGCCGTAACCTATGATGCACAAAGAACAAGATGTCATTTCTATGTTGACGGCAATCTTATAACAGATATGTCCCAGCCATTAACAATTAAAAACATTATGATTGGTGCAGGAAGTGCAACAACAAACGGTACCGTTGCAATTGCAGACTTTGAAAGTTATTACGGCTACTATAACTATATTGATGTTGTAAGAGTAGAAAACGGAAAAATCACCGCAAAGGCAAATGATGACATCATAAACGGAGCATGCGTATTTGCTCTTGCAGAATATGCAGGCGGCAAGATGGTTGCAATCAATCCTGTATGGGTAACAAAAGATTCTAACGAGAGTGCATCTCTTGAATTTAATCCCGACAGCACCTACAAAGCATTCCTTTGGAATGGCGAAAATGCAGCTCCCGTAGTAAAAGCAGTATATTACAGATAATTTTAATACAACAGATATAATAAGGAGACTACTATGATTATTCCTCAACCACGAGTAGAGATGTACCATGAGGGTACATACAAAATGAAGAAAAAGGTAGACACAATTGAACTTATCAGCCTTTATAATATCTATAAAAACGGTAATGAAGATGTTGAAATTAAAATCGTAAAAACCCTTGGCGTGGATGACTATGGCATCGACATTACAGAAGATGGAATCAAAATAACAGCATCAGGCGATTGCGGTGTTTTCAGAGCGGTTTCATCTCTTCGTCAGATTATGAAATATAAAGGGGACAACCTTCCTTTCTGCACAATAAAAGACAGCCCCGATTTTGAAAAACGTTCCTATCTTTTCGACATCAGTTGCGGAAGAATGCCGACTGTTGACACCTTTAAAAGACTCATTGATATGCTTGCAGACCTTAAGTATAATGAATTTCAGATATATCTGGAAGGCAGATGCTTCCAATATGATGAGTTTGCAAAATATACTGAAGAATTCGAATGTCTGAATGCAAAAGATATGGAAGAACTTGATGAATACTGTGCACAGCGTTTCATTGACTTTATTCCAAACCAGAACAGTTTCGGACATCTTGGAGAATGGCTCAGTCTTGATGATTTCAAACATTTGAGAGTCGGAAATGATGAAGTCAACACAGCAACCATCAATCCTCTCCTTGACGAATCCTTTGATTTTATTGACAAGTTCTGCTCATCACTTCTTCCTCATTTCCGTTCAGAATATATGAACATCGGTTTTGATGAAGCGGTGGGCCTTGGTAAATATCAGCTTGAAGAAATCTGCAAAGAAAAAGGCGCAGACAATGTCTTCATGGATTGGTTAAATAAACTTGCAGATCATGTGAGAGAAAAATACGGCAAAAAAGTCCAGTTCTGGGCAGATATGGTATATGATTCTCCCGATGCATACAAGAGAGTTCCTGAGGGTGCAATTGCCCTTAACTGGGGATATGACATGATAAAATCTTCAATGATGGAAAGACATTGCTATGATCTCTGGCAGCACAACATTCCTTTCTATGTATGTCCCGGAAACTCGAACTGGCTTTCAACAACAGGCCGTTTTGATGTTATGAGTTTCAACCTCAGAACTGCAGGGGAAATGGGAGTAAAATATGGAGCAAAAGGTTATATGCTCACAGACTGGGGATGCGGCGAAGGTCATCACCACTTCCCTGTATGGGGATTTATTCCTATGGCTCTTGCTTCAATCTATAGTTGGCATGTTGGTGTGAAACAGCATGGCGGATGGCTTAAAAATGAGAATATCAGAGCATCATGGAAATACGTTGATGATTTCATTTTCGACGGTGCCCAGGTTTCAGAATGGCTCTACAGACTCCAGATGTACTATCATCTTGAACCTGAAAAAATCCATTCCGCATCCTTTGCTTGTCACGGACTTGTAAGAACACTTCTTGATACAAATGTTGCACCATTCTATGATCTCAAGGAAGTTGGAGATGTTTTCTATTTTGAAAATGTACTCCAGTATATGAACAGATGTATTGAAGGTGTATCTAAGGTGGATTTTGATGAGCATTACAAACGTCAGGTGCTCATAAATGCTAATATGGTAGTCCTTGGCACAAAATTGTCAATTGTTAAATATAATCAGACAGTAACAAAAGAAGAGGCAGAATCCCTGAAAAAGGATATTGACGATATCATCAGAGAATATGAAGCACTCTGGCCTTTAGAGAACTATCCTGAAAAGAGAGACTGGTTCCCCAACTACATTTTGGAAAGAAAGAAAGAACTCGACATTCTTGCAAAATAAAGTTGAATATATTTAAAAGGAGAGCAACAATGAGACTGCTGAAAAAATACGAAAATAATCCTGTAATGTCACCTGCAAAAATGCCTCGTGAGGTTCTTTACACCTTTAATCCCGGTGCTGTAAAGCATAACGGTGAATATATAATGATTATGGACTGCACAGGTCTTGACGACATTCACCGCTTCTGGATTGCAAGAAGTAAAGATGGCTATAACTTCACTCCTGACCCGGAGCCTATGCCAATGCCTGATCCTGATCCGTTCCATCCTGAAATGAATACCTATGATCCCCGCATAACAAAATGGGGCGATGAATACATAATCATATATGCAAGTGATCTCTTGCAGAACGAAGCACGTCTTGGCATTATGAAAACCAAGGACTTCAAAACCTTTGAGAGAGTTTGCACAGGAAGTGAACTTGGCAACCGTAACGGAGCCCTTTTTCCTGAAAAGTATGATGGACTCTATTTCCGTCTTGACAGACCTTTTGGAAATGAGCAGGATCCTTGTTCAATGTGGATGAGTTTTTCTCCCGACCTTATATACTGGGGTAACTCAAGACCAATATATTACAAGGGCAAGCCTTTTATGGACGGATTCAAAATGGGAGCAGGTGCAGTGCCCATTAAGACTGACAAAGGATGGCTTGAAATCTATCACACGGTTTCCACAACCTGCAACGGATTTATATACCGTCTGAAAGCATGTCTTCTTGATCTTGAAAAGCCATGGGAAATCATTGGCTACACAGATTTCATACTTTGGCCTGAACACGAATATGAAATGAAAGGTAGAGTTTCAAATGTAGTATTTTGCTGTAATGCAATTCCCGAAGAGGATGGAACGGTTAAAATTTATTACGGCGCAGCAGATACAAACATAGGACTTTGCGAAGGGAATATCGATGAACTGGTAAATGCATGTCTTGAAAATAAAGGACACTAATTTGGACAACTGCTTAAGAAAATATCTTGACGGTTTAATAAAATAATAAATAATGAGACTGTTTTTTTATTGTTATATTGTCTTGAACTGACAAACAATAAGAAAACAGTCTTTTTAGTACAATGACGATAATCACTAAATCATTTTTTGACATACTCAAAATAGTTGTCGTTTTCTCAATAATATGGTACAATATAACACATAACGACACTCGAAATAACATATTGGGATACTGAAAAAAAGCATGGTATTGTGTATTATATTATCAGAAGGTACAATGTTGTGGAGGTTGATTTATGGACTACATAATAAACAAGAAAAATTTCGAATTTATGAAGAATTTTCTCGAAAGTCCCATAGACTATGGAAGCCTTTTCCTTCATCAGATAGGCGAATGCATGCTTGAGTGTGGTGGCGCAATTGAGTCCCATAATCAGGAGTGTTTTGAAATCAGCTATGTGATTTCGGGATATGGTAAATTTTCTGTTGACGGAAATGCACATGAAGTAGGTGCAGGGGATGTTCATCTCATTTGTCCGGGAAAAATCCACGGAATAACAACAGATTGTCCTGAAGGATTTCGTTTTGCGTATCTCGGATTCAGCTTTTCTGACAATGAAAGTGATGTTGAAACAGAGAAGCTTAAAGGGTTTTATTTTGGTGCAACCAGTCATATTCTGAAGGATAAAGGCAATATATATCCTCTTATGAGAATGCTCATTGATGAGTGGTACAGTGAATCTAAACTTAACTACACTGTAATTATTTCTCTGTTGAAATGTATTCTTGTTCTCACATCAAGACTTTTTGGCGAAGCTGAAAATGGCGGATATATTCCTGACTACAGGGACGATGTTCTGGGGAGAAATATATACAGTATAATTCAATATATAGATAATAATGCCACAGAAATAACAGGAATAGATATGATAGCACAAAAATTCGGATATACATCAAATTATGTTTCGCACTTGTTTAAATCCAAAATAGGAATTTCTGTTCAGAATTATATAATTGAGAAAAAAATGAATATAGCTTCAAGCCTTCTGATAACAACAAACAGCAGCATAACAGAAATTGCTGAAAGACTGAAATATTCTTCACTTCAGTCGTTTTGTAAAATGTTTAAAAAGCGAAAAGGCTGTACACCTACTCGTTACAAAGAAAACTACTATAAATCAAGACAGGAGAACATGCTATGAAAAAAGGGCCGATTACAGGAACATTTATTGATGAAATAACCTATGATATTCCCTCATCAAACTGGACATTGGAACAGTGGAGAAAAGACCTTGATAATATGCAGGAAATAGGAATTGATACCGTGATTTTTATAAGAGGCGGATTTGAAGATAAATCAGTATTTCCTTCAAAAGTTTTAGGCACTCATTATGCAGATGATTTTGCCGGATTTATATTTGAAGAAACATCCAAAAGAGGAATGAATGTATTTTTTGGAATGTACATTTCAAATCTTGACTGGAATGGGGGAGATGCCGCCGGTGAAATCAGAAAAAACCGTCTCTTCATAAATGAGGTTTATGAAAGATACGGCCATTATCCGTCATTTAAAGGGTGGTATATTCCCCAGGAAGATTGCTGCAATCAGGGAAATATTGACGAGATTATGCGTGGAATGTCAGCCCTTTGCAAAGACAAGACACCGGATAAAAAAGTTTTTATAAGTCCATATTTTAAGACTCCCATAACATACAAGGAGAACTATTTCACCCCTTCACAACACTATGAAGAATGGGATAAGCTCTTTTCATACGGCGGCAAGGATATTGATATCTGTGCATTTCAGGACGGAACAGCACCAATGGACCAAATAGATGAGTTTTACACACTCACAAAAAAACTCTGTGATAAATACAATATTCATCACTGGGTTAATGCGGAAACCTTTGAACGTGATGTCAGATGTATGTACTATCCCATAACTTTTCAACTTTTAAAACGCAGGCTTGAACATCATAAGAATTATGCAGAAAAAATCATTACATTCGAGTTTTCTCACTTTTTAAGTCCTCAGTCTATATATCCGTCGGCGCATAACCTTAACAAATTGTATAAAGACTATTACATAAATAAATAACATCCCGACTGCTTAATTATGCAACCATTTTGAACATTGTGCAACAGTGATGTTGCATATTCAATCCATATTTCTCCTTTTTGCCAATAGAAAAAGAGTAGACTTTATGATAAAATTTGACAGGAAAATACAAAATCAGGCTATTGGAGGAATTTATGAATATACTTGCATATGTATTAAGTGGACTAAGTTTAATATCCATGATAATTGCATCTCTCACCAAAGGAGAAAGAATGGGGAAAATTCTGTTCTTTGTTTTTTGTGCTAACTTTCTGACTGCGACCAGCTATCTTTTGAACGGTCAGGGAATTAACGGTGCGGCGGCTTGCTACCTTGGTGCACTTCAGTCTTTGATTAACTATTTTTTTGATTCAAAAAACAAACCAATTCCTAAGTGGCTCATTTGCATATATGCCGTGGCAATCATCGTTCTCAATCTTTGGGTTTCAGGCGGTGTAACCTGGCTTGGAATGCTTGTGATTGTAGCATCTTTGGTATTTGTACTATGTATCGGACAGGAAAACGGTGCAAAATATCGTATATGGACTGTGGTGAATATGATTCTTTGGTGCACATATGATGTTCTTTCGGGAGCATATAACGGACTTATAGTTCATTTCCCACTTTTAATATCGTCAATTATAGGAATGATAATTCACGACAGATAATTAAAAATCAGTAAAAATTAGCAGACCTCCAAAAATTTACATTTTGGAGGTCTTTTTCTGTAATATCGTTTTTCGGAGATTGCTCTGTTATTACTAACCAATTATTTTGTCATTTTTTCCTGCTTAACTTTATGGTCAATAACGTGTCTTGAAGCAAGTTCCTTGTGTACATCTTCAAGGCTTATTCCCATTTCTGTCATCATTACCATAACGTGATATGCAAGATCAGCCACTTCATAAATAGTTTCTTTTATGTCATTATCTTTTGATGCGATAATAACTTCGGTACATTCTTCGCCGACCTTTTTGAGAATCTTATCAATACCCTTTTCAAAAAGATATGTGG
This sequence comes from Oscillospiraceae bacterium, assembly GCA_015069015.1. GTDB lineage: Bacteria > Bacillota > Clostridia > UMGS1810 > UMGS1810 > RGIG1828. The sequence continues at coordinate 4,480 of SVJK01000024.1, read as the reverse complement.
TGTAAGAACCCTCTTTTTTGTCGATTTTTCTTCCTTCAATGAGTTTCATAAGTCCCTGAAGAGAAAATTCACTTTTGTCATCGCTTGCCCATAGGGGATTTTCAAAACAACTTTCGTTTCCGAGATGACAGGCAGGGCCGTCTTTTTCAACAACAATTTTTAAAGCGTCTTTGTCGCAGTCTGCTGTAATTGAAACAATGTGCTGATAGTTTCCGCTTGTTTCACCTTTAAGCCAGAGTTCATTTCTTGATCTGCTCCAAAAACATGTAAGTCCTTTTTCCATGGAAATTTCAAGACTTTCCCTGTTCATATATGCAAGCGTAAGCACTTCTTTTGTCACAGAATCAACAATTATTGCAGGAATAAGTCCTTTTTCATCAAATTTAAGTTCGCCAATGTTAATCATAATTTAATACCTCACAAAATCATATTCTGACAGGGATTCCCTGTTTTTTCAGTTCCTGTTTAAGGTCAGAGATGCCAACTTCACCAAAGTGAAAAATAGATGCCGCAAGACCTGCATCAACTTTTGGGAGAGTTTTAAAAAGATGGATAAAATCGTCAATGCATCCTGCACCGCCTGAGGCAATGACGGGAACATTTACAACTTCGCACACCTTATCTAACATTTCAATATCAAATCCGCCCTTGACACCGTCTGTATCAATGGAATTTAAAACAACTTCTCCGGCTCCTGAATCAACACAGTGCTTAATCCAGGATATGGCTTCCATTCCCGTGTTTTCTCTTCCGCCCTTTGCAAACACTCTGAAAACACCGTCAACTCTTTTGACGTCGGCAGAAATTACAACACATTGGTCACCGTATCTTTTAGCCGCCTCATATATGAGATTTGGATTTTTTATTGCCCCTGAGTTAACACTCACTTTGTCCGCACCGCATTTTAACACTCTGTCAAAATCATCCAAAGTATTAATCCCTCCGCCAACTGTGAGAGGGATGAAGACAGAACTTGCCGCTTCGCATAGAATGTCTGTGAAAATGGCTCTGCCTTCCGCCGATGCGGTTATATCATAGAACACAAGTTCATCTGCGCCGTTTTCGGTGTAAAATTTTGCAAGTTCAACAGGAGAGGATACATCGGAAAGTCCTTTGAAATTTACACCCTTAACCACTCTGCCGTCTTTTACATCAAGGCAGGGGATGATTCTTTTTGTTATCATTTTGCCACCTCAATTGCTTCCTTTAAGGAAATCGCTTTTGTATAATATGCTTTGCCGATAATTGCTCCGTATATTCCAAGGTCAGACAGTTTCTTCACATCATCAATTGACGAAACACCGCCCGATGCAACAATCTGCATATCGAATTTTTCGCTTAAGTCTCTGTATAATCCGTGATTTGTTCCCATCATTGCACCGTCTTTTGAAATGTCTGTGCAAATAAGGGTTTTGACACCGATTCTTTGCATCTTTTCGCAGAATTCAAAACATTCATAGCCCGATTTTTCAACCCAGCCTTTAATTGCCACATATCCGTCTTTAATGTCTGCACCAATTGCAATTTTGTCGCCATACATTTTTACGGCTTCTTTGACAAATTCTTCATTTTCAACTGCCGCAGTTCCGAGAATCACTCTGTCAATGCCTGCATCGACATATTTTTTTATGGTGTCCATATCTCTTATGCCGCCGCCGATTTCGCAAAAAAGTCCTGATGTTTTTTTGATTTCTTTCACAACTTCAAGATTTGGAGTTGTGCCGTCTTTTGCACCTTCAAGGTCAACAATGTGAATATGTGTTGCGCCGGACTTTGCAAAATCCATTGCAATTTCAGGGGGGTTTTCACTGTAGACTGTCATTTGTTTGTAGTCGCCTTTAAAAAGCCTTACTGCTTTTTTGTCATACAAATCTATTGCAGGAAATATAATCATTTTTCATCCCCTCCGATTTCACAAAATGCCTTCAGAATTCCAAGTCCCACATTGCCGCTTTTTTCAGGATGGAACTGACATCCGAAAACGTTGCCTTTTGCAACAGCGGCGGTTAGTTCATGGCTATATTCTGCAGTTGCAATAGTGCTTTTTTCGCATCCTGCACCGTAGTAGGAGTGAACAAAATACACACAGTCTCCGTCATTTAAGTATTTGAATATGGGACTCTTTTCTCCTTTTATCAAAAGAGGATTCCAACCAATGTGAGGAATTTTAAGGTTTTTGTCAATAACATCCGATATGGGACGTATTTCACCTTCAATGAGACCAAGACCTTCATATTCACCGTATTCATAACTTTTTTCAAGCAAAAGTTGCATACCAAGGCAAATTCCCATAATGGGTTTGCCTTTTTTTGCTTCATCTGTGACAACTTTGTCAAGACCTGTGCTTTTAAGTTTTCCTATTGCATCTCCGAATGCGCCAACGCCCGGGAGAATAATCTTATCCGCTTTTTCTATTATCTCTTTTTCACCTGTTACAACTGCCTCTATGCCAATGTGGGCAAAAGAACTTTTAAGAGAAAAGAGATTTCCAACGCCGTAATCTACTATTGCTATCATCATAAAACTCCTTTTGTAGAGGGCAGAGTATCAGAGAATCTTTCATCAATTTCAACTGCCTGTCTGATTGCCCTTGCAACAGATTTGAATGCACCCTCAATAATGTGGTGTGAATTTGTGCCTGCAAGTTGATTTATGTGAAGATTGCACTTTGCCTCTCTTGTAAATGCCAGATAGAACTCACTGCAAAGTTCCGTGTCAAAATCTCCCACCTTCTGAGAGGGGATGGAAAGTTCATAACCAAGATATGCTCTTCCTGAAAAATCTACTGCGGAAAGTATCAGTGCTTCATCCATGGGGAGAATCATATTTCCGTATCTTCTGATTCCTTTTTTGTCACCAAGAGCATCTGAAAATGCCTTTCCAAGACAAATTGCAACATCTTCTGTGGTGTGGTGAAAATCCACAAACGTGTCTCCGTCACACTTGACTTCAAGGTCAAATCCGCCGTGGGATGCAAAAAGTGTCAACATGTGGTCAAGAAATCCGCATCCTGTGTCGATTTTGGTTTCTCCTTTGCCGTCAAGATTTAAAGAAAGGGTTATTTTTGTTTCCTTTGTGTCTCTTTTGATTTTTGCACATCTCATATTATTCTACCTCCAATATGGTTTTCAGAGTTTTAATAAGTGCTTTCATCTGTTTTTGGGTTCCAACTGTTATTCTGTTGTATTCTTTGATTTTTTCTCCTGTGAAGTGACGAACTAAAATCCCTCTGGATTTTAACTGCATATATATCGTTTCGCCGTCAATTCTTTCGTGCTTTGCAAAGATAAAATTACTTGTGGAGTTTGTGCAGGTGAAACCGATTTTTTCAAGTTCTTTCACAGTTTCATTTCTTGTTTTGATAATTTCCCTGCAGTTTCTTTGAGTATAGTCCTCATCTTTCACACATCCAAGTCCCGCCGCCATTGTCATTGAATTTATGTTGTAGGGATTTGTGGAATATTTAATGGTGTTTAGGTCTCTTATGATTTCGGAATTTGCAACTCCAAACCCAAGTCTTGCCCCTGCCATAGAACGTGACTTTGAAAATGTCTGAGTCACTATGAGGTTGTCAAATTTATTGATAAGACCAACTGCACTTTCACCGCCAAAATCCACATATGCCTCATCAATTACCACAATATTTTCGGGATTGGACGATGCAATTTTTTCAATGTCTGAAAGAGTGATTGAAATTCCGGTGGGAGCATTGGGGTTTGCAATGAAAATGTTTTTGCCGATTCCGATATAATCTGAAATATCTATCGTAAAATCATCTTTTAACGGAATTTCCTCATATGGAACATTGTTTATTTGGGCAAACACTTTGTAGAATCCATATGTTATATCAGGAAATACTGCCGGATGGTCTTCATCGCAAAATGCCATAAAGATAAAATTCAAAATTTCATCAGAACCGTTTGTCAGAAGAACCTCATCTTTTCTTACACCCAGAAGATTTGCAAGTTCACTCGTTAGATATGTACATTCAGGATCGGGATATAACTGAAGTCTTTTTGCGGCCTTCAAAGATTCTCTGATTGCTTTTTTTGATGGGGGGTAGGGTGATTCATTGGTGTTTAACTTTATGTATTTATTGTCTTTTGGCTGTTCTCCCGGAACATATGGAACTAACTTTTCGTATTTTTTGGAAAAAAATCTGCTCATTTTCTATCTTTCCTTTTAAAGTTTCTTTTAGTCTTCAAGCCTTATAACTGCACTTTTTGCATGGGCAGTAAGACCTTCCTTTGTTGCGAAATATTCAACGTCTCTTGCAATATCTTCAAGGGCTTCTTTTGTATAGTAGGTATACTGCGTCTTTTTAACAAAATCATCCACCGAAAGAGGACTTGAGAATTTTGCAGTTCCGCTTGTTGGAAGTGTGTGATTGGGGCCTGCCATATAATCGCCAAGAGCCTCGGGACAGTTTCTTCCCATGAAGATTGAGCCTGCGTGTCTTATGGAGTCAAGGTAGTCAAAG
>SVJK01000023.1 GCA_015069015.1 Oscillospiraceae bacterium | reverse complement strand
TTTTAAGCAGACTTTTCAGCCTGTCTTTTTTGCATGCCATTTTTTAGGAAAACACACCTAACTCAAATTTTTTATCTTCGTTAGGTGTGTTTTAATTTTTTATATTATTCTTAACTTAATGATATTGGTAAATTAATTCGGCAAATTAATTTACACCCCCTTGGGTATATAATTTATTAATCGTTCATTTATTCCTCAATGAGCATATTTTCAATATAATTAAAATTCATGCTGTTTCATTGACATGCTCCGCTTTTTATTCATCCTATTGAACATCAGAAATTGAGATCTACACAATGAACAACATATCATCAAAGCTTTGTAATTGCAAAAAACAACAACATTTTATTTTATAACAACAGTCTGCGAATACTGATCCCACTCAACCTTGCCGCCAAAGGCTTCCGAAACGGCGCGGACAGGAACAAGTGTTCTGCCGTTTATTATTTTTGCCGCAACATCAAGAGTTTTGGGAGTACCGTTTACATACATTGTTGCAGAACCAATCTGCAGCGAAATCTGATTGTTGCCTTTTACCGATCTCACGGTCTGTGCAACAGCATCCCATTCAACGCTTGCACCAAGGGCTTCAAAAATCGCACGAAGTGGCACAAGTGTTCTGCCGTTTTCAAGCACAGGAGGCTGGTCAAAGGGGACTGTTTTTCCGTTAACACTCACACAGATAACAGACTGGGGAATCGGAGGTTCTGCAGCATAGCCTGCATCTGTTAATGAAAATGTAAAGCTTCCGTATCCGCTAATACGTTTCATAGCCATAAAGCAAGTGCCTGCAGGAACGGTAATATCTTTTGTGAAATTAATTCTTCCCGAATATTTGTCGGCAACTATACTCTGACTTCCGAGCTCTCTTCCGTTCTGATTGAACATAGTAAGCTGTATCTGATGAACATCAGATACAATAGTAAAGCTGAGACTTGGATCGTTTATGGCAATTCTGTAGATATCCATATCATCATTGAGACTGAAAAATCCGACATACTTCTGGTTCTTCACTATAGTGCAAGCAGCATCTGTTTTGTTATTGTTGCCGCACTGCGCTTCCGAGAAGCTTTCATTTGCTCCGGTAAGTGAGAGCCCAAAAGCATACTGACCTTCTCCGCTTGCTTTGGTAATGCCGAGATAGTAGTTTCCTTTGTTGAGATACAGGTCGTTTTGAACGCTGAATCCGTCTTCTGTAACACCCGAAGGACTGTCTGACCACATTTCCCTTCCTGTCTCATCATAAATTTTGGTGTTCAAACGCTCCATCTGACTTGTAACATTTAATGTAAGTCTGCCTTCTGAGGCAAGAGTAAACTTATAATAGTCAGCATCGTCATTCATTGCAATGAAACCGGCATATGATGTTCCCATATAAATAGCGGACGCCTCTTTGATTGTATTGTTGCTTCCATTCTGTGCTTCAGCAACACTTTCATATGTGGGAGTCTGATATATGGTGAATCTGTAGACACCTTCCTGACCTGCACTTATAACTGAAAAATAATAGTCTCCGGGGTTTACAAACAAATCTTTCTTGTAACTCATCTGTCCGGCGGAGGCTTTTTGAGCAGGTTTGTCTGACCAGATTTCCTTTCCGGATTTGTCGTGAACTTTCAAGCCCATTTTATAGGCTTCCGACAGCACGTCTATGGTTATTTTCGAGGGGTGAGAAACATTAAATTTATACACATTGTCCCCTGCACTGTTAATAATTCTGGAGCTTTCCAAAGCACCGAGAGTATAGCTTTTTGCATTCTTAAATTCATTTGCCGCGCCTGCAGGTATAAGCAACGCAGACATCATAAGAACACAAACGAGAAGAGAAATAATTTTTTTCATTTTATTCGTCCTTTCCTGAGAAAATTAAAATTTTTACTATTATAGCACATATTGTCAAATGATACAAGTCTAAATATGACTCCCTATAGCTTTATTTTCTGTGGAATAATAATTTTGTTGAGATTTCAATGTATTATATAAGATATCCAAAAGCATGAAAGATCTGCAAATATATATCCTGAAAAAGTCGGTTTTGTCCATCTGTGCGTTAATTAACATTGACATTTATTTTTTTGTATGGTTAAATAGCAGATGATGAAACACATATTTGCAAAATCAGATACTGACAAATCAAAGTCGGAAAAAGCAAAAACATACGAACTGTTATTCCAAATTTAACGATGCGGAGAAATGAAATGAGATATTTTGAATTTGATCTTGGAAAAATTCCGGAAATAACACTGATAGGAAAAGAAACGATTGAACCGGGAGAATTTCATGTCACAAGAATTGCACCTGAATATATTTTATATGTCATAACCGAGGGCAGACTCAATCTTGAAGAAAACGGTCAGGCACTTTCTCTCAAAAAGGGAGATGTCTACATTTTCAAAAAAGGTGAATTTCACTGTCCCAACGGACAGTCAAACGGGCGGTATTTCTATGTTCATTTTGAAACAGAATCTTTCAGAGAACGAGAGATTTCCGAGAAGGAATATCTTGATTTTGTAAAAGAGAAACGTGAAAAAAATCTCACAAGAAGCATCAGAAGACGAGATTGTCACTCTTCACTTGTTACTTGCATAAAACAAAAATATCACATAAAAGACGATGGTTTTTTTGACTATATAACAAAATCTCTTGATAAATGCGTGTCAAACAGCCGTCATTTTGATCCCGAAAGTTATATGGATATATCGTCGGGTGTATCAAAAATTCTTATGAGACTTGAAAAATACGGTCTTTCTGAAGTTGAGGGAAACAGCAGTGACAAAAGAAAATATGCCACAGTAAAAAGAATTGTACGCTATCTTGAAGAAAATCTCACGAAAAATATATGGTCGGGTGATATTGAATCCCACTGCGGTTTAAATTATGATTATGCAAACAGAATCTTCAAAAGAATTATGGGCACAAGCATAATGAAATATCACAGCATATTAAGAATTGAGAGAGCAAAAACCATTCTTGCAGTTACAGACAAGTCTATCACTGAAATCACAAGAGAACTTGGAATGAATGATGTATATTATTTCGGAAGAATGTTTAAAAATGTTGAAGGCATAAGCCCCGGTCGTTACAGACAGATGATAAAGGGAGAGACCGAAAATGCTCTATGACAAATCAGTTTCAAGAATTTGTGAAAACGGAAAAGTTATAAGTATGAAGGGTATTGTGTACCCCAGAATTGCAGAAACCCTTTTTGCCCAATTACTTGGCACAGTAAATACCCTTATGCTCACGGGATACTCCGAAAATGCAGTAAGTGCTGTGGGAGTTGTGGGGACAGTAATAAATTTTATTCTTATTTTGTCAACCCTGGTGTCATCGGGCATGAGAATTATAATGAGTGTTTCTATCGGCGAAAAAAACACCGAAAGAGAAAATCAATCCAAGGGTACGGGAATCTGTCTCGGTTTTTTGTACGGAATTTTTATGGCTATCCTTGCGTCATCGTTTTCATCCTCCATTGTCAGAGTTATGAATCTTTCCGGCGAAATAGGTAATATGGCAAAAGGATATCTTTCCATAAGAGTCTGGGGAACACCTTTTTACGCTGTCAATATTTGTCTTAATCAGATTTTGATTTGTAAGGGATTAGCAAAAGGAGTTCTCTTTTCGGGGATAGTATCGAACATTTTAAATGTTATTTTGGGATACATCGTATTATATTCGGGACTTCCCCTGCCTGTGGACGGAGTTAACGGTCTGGCACTTGGTGCGGTCATTTCGCAAATCGGAGCGCTTCTTACTTCTTACTATGTCTGCAGAAAAAATTCGTGTATTGAAGGCTCACATCTTTCTGTTAATCTTGCAAAGGATATTTTCAGAATCGGAGTTCCCGGTACTATGAACTCAACAGCATATAACATTGCTCAGATTATATCTGCAAGTTTTATTGCATCTCTGGGGAGCATTTCCATAAACACCAAAGCCTATGTGTCAAGTCTTGTTGTTTATACATATCTCATAAGCCTTTCAATTGGTCAGGCAAACGGGGTTTTAATCGGAATATACAGAGGCAGAGGGGATTTTGACAGCATAAAAAAACTGCACAGGCAGAATATAATTTTATGCTTACTGTGCAACACCTGTGTGTCCCTTTTAATATTCATTTTCAGAAAACCTCTTATCTCGCTTTTTACACACAATTTAGAAATTTTGAAAATGGCAGGAATAATTTTGCTTATTGACATTTTCGTTGAAATACCAAGGTCATTCAACCACACCTTCGAAACATCCATTCTTGCCAACGGCGATACAAAGGCGACATTCTGGATATCTCTCACTGCCTGTTGGGGATTCAGCGTACTTTTTGCGTATGTCTTGGGAATAAAACTGAAACTTGGCCTCTATGGAATATGGATTGCTTTTGTAATGGAAGAAGGGTTCAAAAGCCTTTGCTATGCCATCAGATGGAAAGGCGAAAAATGGAAACATACGAGAATATAAACCTTGTTTTGAAAGGAGAATTTAAAACATGGACGGATTTATAACAATTGCAGCATCTGACAGTATGGACGATATAAAGCATTGTGCCGATGTTTTGTGCACAGGCGAAAATGATGAAGTGACAATTCAGAAAGTGATAGACAGATGTATGGATGAGGGGAAAAACATTTTTCTTTTCAACGGTACATATAACATAGACGGATTCCATGATTTTAAAGACGGTGGCCCAAAGACCTCTCTTTGTTTTCCAAACTCTAAAAGAGAAATCTTTCTTCAGGGGCAAAACCTTTCCTATGGCAAACAAAATTCGGGTGTTATTCTATACGTCAGAGCAAAGGCACTTGAAACTGTTGAATCCCCTGTGGATGTGATAAGAACAACCTGGACAGGCAGAGGAATCAGCAACGGATCTGCATTGAGAATCGAAAATATTTCTGTGGGACTTTCCCACAATCAGAAAAGTGTGAGATGCATAGACCTCAGACGATGCGACAGACCGGAGATGAAAAATATCAGACTTACTGCCTTTATGGATATGGATGCAGGACTTGGAAATCCTCCCCCCATTGCAAAAGAAGGGTGCATAGGTCTCACAATGACAGATGGAAGCAATGCTTGTTTTTCAAACTATACAAATGTTTATGCCACGGGGTTTTATGAGGGGATTCAAATTGGCGGAGAACACGTTGTTATGGTAAACTGCGGGGCAATTATGTGCTTTTGGGGACACACCTTCGGAAACTATCCCATAAATTGCGGTGCAAATCACCCCATAACAATGATAAATTGTATGGATGAGAGAAATGTGCATCTTCCGCTTTTCAATGCCTGCGGAGATTCTGATTGGAACGGAAACAGAATGCAGGGCGATCAGGAAGTTACGATGATAAGTTTTAACATTGAAAGAATTGCATCTCAAAGCCCGGGCGGAAAACTTGGCGACCTTATGAGGGAGGTTTATCCGGGAACATGGAGAGGAAGCATTGATTTTACTGCACAACCTGATTGGTGCCATCTCAACGAGGAAAATTTTCAAATATGGGAAAATGACGGATCGGGTGTGGGAATCAGGACAAGAAACAACTGTCACAAGGAAATGGCAACAACTAAAGAAAGGCTTTTCTATTATCCAACCTACGGTCAGAAGATTTTTGATACTGACCTTGGAAAAATGCTCATATGCACAGATCCCGAAAAGAGAAAATGGGTAGATTTTATGGGTAATGAGGTTTGACAATTCCAAATTACACGGCGGTCTGAAAATATGTGATGGTACTCAGCAATTTATAAACAATAAAAAGGTGCCGGCTCGTGAATGAGTCTGCACCTTTATTTTATGATTTTTATATCAAGTATTTCTTCTATTGGAACAATTCTTTTATCTTTCAATATGAGTTCTTTTTCAAATTCTTTTATTTTAACTGCCTGTCCGCCGATTGTCACACACATTCCGCCCTCTTTTTTGTCGTCGGGGATGAAGTATGTCAAAACAATCTTTGGCTCTTCGGAAATGTTTTGAAGAATTTCAAGAAGAGTATTGTTTATTTTTTCAATTTCATATTCATCAATGTCGGGTTTTTTGTCTGTGAGCCTTGCCGTTTCCTCAATTGCCTCATCGTGACCTTTGAGAGCGGCAAATGATCCGAACTGCGCTGCCCTGTCACGAAGTGACATATGTTTTTTCCTTGTGGATTTTTTGTAGGGAAGATTTATGATATCTTCATAATTATCCATTATGCCTTATGTCCTCCAATCTGGGAATTCCTGTCCTTTGTTGTTGCACCGTCTTTCAGATTAAAACCTTTTAAAATAGCATTTTTCCCGAAACGTTCCTGAAGTTCAACAGTTGTCTTTAAAATCTTCCGTTCTTTTTCAAGAGCGGTTTTTCTTTTTTTGTCCTCTTTTTCTTTTTTATCATAGTCAGTGAAAAAGTCCAGTTGAACATAGGATTCCTTTTCTTTTTTATCCTTTTCTTCTATAATGTGGTTTGCACATAAATTGAGTCTTCTTACTGTCAGATTTCTTTGAACTGTGCGGTCAAAAATTGACAGAGCAGCATCTTGCAGAAGATAGGAAGAGGAAGTATGCTCCGAAAGGTTCTCAGTTCCGTGGGCGTGTTTGGGAACACTTCTTCCATAAAAATCCTGTACAACTTCGCCGCCGTAGGAACTACCCTTTTCAAGATTTTCGATATCATAGCCGACGGTCAGCACAATCTGATCTGTCAAAAGGCCTTTTCTCACTAAATCAAGGCTTAAAAGATGAGTCATTTCCTGAACTATCAGTCTTGCTTTTTCAAAATCATAAGGACAATGAAGCACCTGCCCAGAACTGATGCTTTTGTTTTCGGGCTTATAGGAGCGTATGTCGTCTATGGTGCAAGGTTCATATCCCCAGGCATGGTCAATGATGAGTTCTGCATTAATTCCAAAGAGTTTATAGAGTTTATCTTCACCCTGAGGGAAAAGAGAAATTCTTGCAATATCCCCCATGGTGTAGATTCCGTTTGATTCAAGTTTTTTTGAAATGCCTTTTCCGATTCTCCAAAAATCTGTGAGAGGTCTGTGGGTCCAGAGTTCTTTTCTGTAGGACATTTCGTCAAGAGATGCAATTCTCACTCCGTTTTCATCAGGTTTCATTTTTTTTGCAACAATATCCATTGCAATTTTTGCAAGATACATATTAGTGCCGATTCCCGCAGTTGCGGTAATTCCTGTCTCTTTCAGAACATCTCTTATAATTTTCATCGCAAGTTCCTTTGGCGTCAGTTTGTAGGTCGAAAGATAGGAAGTGATGTCTATGAACACTTCGTCAATGGAATAGACGTGGATATCTTCGGGAGCAATATATTTTAAGTATATGTCATATATCTTTGTGCTGTATGCCATATAATATGCCATCCTCGGCGGTGCTACAATATAGTCAAGTTCAAGATTCAAATTTTTGCAAAGTTCATTTGCATCATAGGATTTACCTGAAAACTGTCTGCCTCTAATAACATGACGTCTTTGTCTGTTTACGTCTCTCACTTTCTGCACAACTTCAAAAAGCCTTGACCGTCCCGACAGTCCGTAGGCTTTAAGACTTGGGGTGACAGCAAGGCATATGGTTTTTTCTGTTCTTGATTCATCTGCCACAACCAAATTTGTGCACAGAGGATCAAGCCCTCGTTCAACACATTCAACGGAGGCAAAAAAGGATTTTAAATCTATGCAAAGATAAGTTTTATTGTTCATAAAAACACCGGATGGTACGCTGCGCGTAAATGATATAATCTTTCAGATTAATGATGTTACACTTCGTGTAAATGATGTTGACCTTCGGTCAAATGATATTTTTGCCGAGGCAAAAAATTATGGAACAAACTCGCCAAAGGCGAGTTTGTATTTTTTAGAGTTTAGAAAATCGTAAGGCGATTTTCTACCAAAATGTTTGCGAAGCAAATATTTCACGAAAACGAAGGTTTCATTTCATGCCGAAGGCATTTCATGATAGCAAAGCTATCATTTCATTTTTTTGAAAGGGGATTTCCCTTTCATAAATGATGTAATCCTTCGGATTAATGATGTTACACTTCGTGTAAATGATGTTGACCTTCGGTCAAATGATATTTTTGCCGAGGCAAAAAATTATGGAACAAACTCGCCAAAGGCGAGTTTGTATTTTTTAGAGTTTAGAAAATCGTAAGGCGATTTTCTACCAAAATGTTTGCAAAGCAAATATTTCACGAAACCGAAAGTTTCATTTCATGCCGAAGGCATTTCATGATAGAGAAGCTATCATTTCATTTTTTTGAAAGGGGATTCCCATTTCAAAAAATTAATTATTCTCCACCCATGCATCAAAAGCGTCTGCCGCCATTTCATACTCGTCATCGTCCTCGATGTTTTCCATAACGGAGCCGCCATCTTCTGTTTCGATGTAGCGGTAAATCAAAACTTCGGGTTCTTCCTCTTCTTCCTGGTCAACGGGAATTAAGGCAATATACTCTTTTCCCTCTGCTTCATAGATGCAGACAACTCCGCATTCTAATGTTTCATCATTGTCAAAGGTAAGTTCAACTGTTAAAACTTCATCATTTTGATTCATATTTTCACTCATGGTTATTATCTCCTTTAAAAGTAGTATTTTCTATATTATAGCAAATATATTCATTCATTGCAACTGATTATTTTTCTTTGCATATTCCGACGGGCAAAGCCCTGTTGATTTTTTAAACTCCCTTGAAAAAACCGAAAGGTCATTATAACCTGACAAAAAAGCAGACTCGGTGGCGGTATACATTCCCGATTCAAGAAGTTCTTTTGCTCTGGTAATTTTAAGGGTGTTTATGTAGGTAATGGGAGATACGCCGTACAAAGTCTTAAAAATTTTTCTGAAATACTCAGGAGATATCCGACACATTTTTGAAAGGTCAGATATGCTGAGAGGATTGGAACAATAGTTTTTATGAATATAATCCACGGCATCTCCAATGAGATCGACCTTGCTTTTTGGAAGATAGTCAAGATGAAATTCTTTTTGCATTGTGTATATCAAAGAAAAAAGTTCTGATTTGCATCTTGCCATATATCCGCTTTTTTTGTACTCCCAGACATTTTTCATACGCTGAAAACTCTCCATAACGGCACCGGGATTTTTCATTGTTTTTGAAAAGGGCAAAAAATCTACTTCCGATGAAAGTTCAAAATTTACGGCTCTGCACTTTCCGGGGACTGTTGTTGAAACTCTGTAGGTTGAACCCTTTGGAAGATATATAACTTCCCCACTCCCTGCAACTATTTTTGTACCGTCAGAAAAAATGTATTCACTTTTTCCATCGGCGAAAAATGCAAGTCCGTGATTTTTCCTGTTTTTATGAACGGTTTCACCGTCGCCGCCATCCATATGATATACAAATACAATTTTTTTGATATCAAAATCGTAATCCATGAATTTTTTCATATTTGTCACCCCTTTTGCGGATTATTATACCTTTTTGTTTTGAAATAGTCAAGTGATTTGTTTTTGTCATTCACAAAACATGCACAGTTTGATATATTTAAGAAAAATAGATAAGGAGCGAATAGTATGGAATATATCAAACCTTGTGACTATGAATATATCATGAACAAATATCATCCCAACGGTGACCGCTTTAAACGTTGGGACTGCATATTCGACAAAAAAACAGGGATGGACGGAGACGAAATCAAAGAGCAGATTCTCATTCGTGACGAAAAGATGTCTCACCTGTCACATCCCATAAGAAAAGCCGAGGCTTTTCGTTTTGTTTTGGAAAACACCAGAATTTCCTGCGACAATCGTGACATCTTCCCCGCCATAAACGCCATTGACAGACCTCTTAATGCTACCGTTGTTGACAAGTGGGAAAGGGAAGTTTTTGAAGAAATAATCCCTGAAACAGAAAAGGTGAGAGCAGAATTTGAAGAAAAGGGCATTGCCACAATGTGGCCCGATTATGATCATTCCGTTCCCCTGTGGAAAAGAGTTTTTGAACTTGGTTTTGCAGGTCTTTTAAAAGAGAGTGAATCCTACAGAAAAACTGTTTCCGAAACCAAGGAACAGGATGATTTCTTTGAGGGTATCAAAATCACATATTCTGCCATAATTTCTTTTGTTGAAAGACTTGAAAAACTTGCTAAAGAAACCAAAGGCTCCGAAAAAATGGCAAAAGCGCTTGAAAACATAAAGACAAATCCCCCCAAAACCTTTTATGAGGGACTTCTTATTATGTATATATACTTTATGCTCAGTGAGCACATTGAAGGTCTTCAGGTGCGTTCCCTTTCAGGCTTTGACAATCTGTTTTTTAATCTTTTCCAAAATGACCTTAAAAAAGGTGTTACAGAAGAAGAAATCCGAACAGACCTTGCATATTTCTTTTTGCAGTTCACTTCCATTGCAAACTACTGGAATCAGCCTGTGTACCTTGGCGGATGCAAGGAAGACGAAAGTACAATTATCAATCCTCTTTCATATCTTTTCCTTGATGTGTATGACAAAATGGGCATATATAATCCCAAAATCCACATAAAGGTAAGCCGGGAGACTCCGAAAGAATTTTTGCAAAAGGCACTTGATATGATAAGAAGAGGACACAACTGCATTGTTTTTCTCGGAGATCCTCTGGTCAGAAAAGCCCTTGAAAACAAAGGTGTTTCAAAAGATAAGGCAAGAGAAGCAAATATAACGGGATGCTACGAATATTCTCCACAGGGAAGTTACGGCACGGGAATGAACTATGTAAACCTTGTGAAACCTCTTGAATATACTCTTTGCGGTGGATACGACGGCGTTACGGGAGAATTTTCGGGAAGAAAAAGTCCTGATGTTAAGGAGTACAAAACCTTTGAAGAATTTTATGAGGAATATAAAAATCAACTCACCTATGTTCTTGACATAATCGTAAAAGTTGTCAATGAATATGAAGAATATCTTTCATATGTAAATCCTCAGTCTATGCTGTCCGCAACATTTCCGTCTTGTCTAAAAAATGGGAAAGATGTTCTTTCAGGCGGTGCAGAGCGAAACAATTCATCTATTGCCTGCGGATTTATTGCCAACGTTGCAGATTCTCTCACAATTATTAAAAAATACGTTTTTGACAAAAAAGAAATCTCTCTTGAAAAACTTGTTGAAGTATTGAAAGCAAATTATGAAGATGAAGAATTCTTAAGAAGAAAATTTTTGTCAGACCGTGACAAATATGGTAACAACAAAGAACTGCCCGACTTTTTTGCTGCAGATATTGCAAAATTTATTTCCGATTATGTGGAAGACAAACCTAACAACAAAAAAAGAGGTGGAAAATGGGAATGCGGATTCCACGTTGCCAGAATGAGTTATACTCAAGGGGAAGTTACAATGGCTCTCCCCGACGGCAGACTTAAGGGTGAGGAACTTTCCAAAAACTGTTCTGCATCCATGGGACAAAACAAAGAGGGAGCAACTGCAGCAATCCTCTCTGTTACAAAAATTGATGCAACAAACTTTGTGGGAGATGCCTGTCTTGACCTCGGACTTTTGCCATCTGCCGTTTCAGGTGATGACGGACTTGAGGCTATGTATGGTCTTTTGATGACTTTTGTAAATCGTATGGGACACGCAATGCACATAAATGTTTTTGATGCAGATACCTTAAGAGATGCACAGGCTCACCCTGAAAAGTATGAAGATTTGCAGATAAGAGTCTGCGGATGGAATGTTCTTTGGAATAATATCTGCAAAGTGGAGCAGGATGGGTTTATCAAACAAGCAGAAAGTTTAATTTGACGAGGGAATGTAAAAATTGTCCATAATAGCCAAACCTCACCCTCGACGTACCTTTGTACGCCTTCGGGTTACCATGCCAGGGCATTCGGTTTGACAATTCTGAACTAATTTTTCCTATCCCCCGAGAGGATTTTTGAATTTTGAAGTTCGAAATGCGAAAATGTTGTACACTTTCCTAATCCCTAATAACTACGTTACCACCGCAGTGTATCCAATTATAAACGGGACTCTATAATTTTATAAATTGGAGTTTAGCGGTGAGTTTGTTTTGCAAACTCACCGAAAGAAATGTGCCCTACGGCACATGAAATAGCTACGCCATGAAATGACAACACAGTTGTCATGATATGAATTCCTCCGGAATTCATTAAAGTTCAAACTCGCAAAGCGAGTTTGTTCCATAATGTCAGCAAAGCTGACATATCATGCTGTGAAACAGTATTTCATGAAACGGGAGGTTTCATTTCATGCACCTTCAGGTGCATTTCATTATCACTGATTGAAAATCAATCAGTGATATAAACTCCAATTTATATTTCTGATTTTTACATAAGGACGTGATAAGATATGAAATCTTTCCTGTTAATAGGACAGTCAAATATGGCAGGCAGGGGAGAATTTGGCGAAGTTCCCGAAATTAAAAATCCGAATTGCTTTATGCTCAGAAACGGCAGATGGGTTGGTATGTCAGAACCCATAAATCCGGACAGGGGTGTTTTTGAACCGGGATTTCATTCAGGTGTGGGCCTTGGTGCATCCTTTGCCGATGAATATGCAAAGTATTTCAAAGAAGATATAGGTCTTATTCCCTGTGCAGACGGAGGCACGTCACTTTCAGAGTGGATGCCGGGAGAGATACTTTATGATAATGCGGTAAATAACGCCCGCCTTGCCATGCGGACATCTGAATTTTCGGGGATTTTGTGGCATCAGGGTGAAAACGACTGCGAAAAAAAAGAAGATGCAGATACCTACAAAGAACGGTTTTTAGAAATGATAGAAGCATTGAAATCAGACATTGGATGCGGGAATGTCCCCGTTGTTGTGGGGGAATTGGGCGAATTTGTCAAAACATATTCAGGCGGCAAATTAAAATGGGTTGATACTGTAAATGATGCCCTAAAGGATATGCCATCTTGCCTTAAAAACTGTGCTTTTGCAAGTGCAGACGGACTTTCCTGCAAGGATGACGGAATCCATTTTGACAGTTATTCTTACAGGATACTGGGAAGTCGCTACTTTGAAGCGTACAAGGATATGAGGGAGAATTTATAATGAATCAGGAAAAGGTGTTTTCGGGCAAAATAACGGGAGTTGTTATTGCAGTTATAGTATGTGCTCTTTGGGGATCACTGTATCCCTTTGTTAAAATAGGATATTCATCTTTTGGCATTGCAGGTGGTGACATACCTACAATTATGCTTTTTGCAGGTTGCCGTTTTGCTGTAAGCGGTGCAGTTTTGTTCACCTATCATTTTGCAAAGGAAAAGAAGGTCAGCATTCCGGCGAAAAAATATATGATGCTTATGCTTCTCAGCTCCTTTTCATCAATAATTTTACACTATTTCTTCACATATACGGCTCTGGCTATCGGTGAAGGCTCAAAAAGTGCGATTATAAAACAGGTCGGATTCCTGTTTTTGAGTTGCTTCGCATTTCTTTTTGTGAAAGAAGATAAATTTTCACTAAAAAAACTGGCAGCAGGTATTTTGGGCTTTTTGGGAATAGTTGTCACAAGTTTTGACGGCGGCAAGTTTTCTTTTGCCCTTGGGGATGTGTTTCTTGTGCTGGCATCATTTTGCTCTGTCATATCAACAGTTTTGTCAAAAGAGATTGTGAAAAAAGTAAATCCCCTGTATTCAACTGCCTTCGGTCAACTTTTCGGTGGCATAGTTTTATGCATTGCGGGACTATCTCTTGGAGGAAGAATAACTCATATTGATATGAATGCATTATTTGTTTTTGCCTACATATGCACAGCCTCCATACTTGCGTATTCTCTCTGGAGCATACTTATCAAATATAACGATTTGTCAAAACTTTCGGTTATCAAATTTACCGAACCTCTTTTTGCAGTTATTCTTTCGGGAATATTCCTTGGTGAAAACATTTTCAAACTCAATTATCTGATTGCCCTTGTTATAATTCTTGCGGCGATTCTGTTGGTGAATTTAAGGAGGAAAACTGATGAATGCAAACATATTTGAAATAAAACGCTTTGCCGTACACGACGGTGACGGAATAAGGACAACGGTATTTTTCAAAGGTTGTCCTCTTAAATGTGTGTGGTGTCATAACCCCGAGGGAATATCATCAAAGCCGGAACTTGCACTCTATCAGCACAAATGCACCCTTTGCGGTCAGTGTGTCAGAGTTTGCCCTGCCCATGCACACAAAATTTCGGACGGTGTTCACAGTTTCAACAATAGCCTTTGTATATCCTGTAAAAAGTGCACCGATGAGTGTTTCAACGATGCCTTAAAGTTTTACGGAAAAGAAGTTAGCGTTGAAGAACTTCTTGAAAGTGTTCTTGAAGACAGGGAGTTTTATGAATCTTCCGGTGGCGGAGTTACTCTCTCAGGCGGAGAATGTCTTATGCAATCCGAATTTTGCTGTGAGTTTTTAAAGGCTTTAAAGAGTGAAGGCATAAGCACTGCTGTTGACACCTCAGGCTTTGCCACAAAGGATGCTCTGGACAAAGTGATTCCTTACACCGATATTTTTCTCTATGACATAAAGGCAATAGACGAAGATGTTCACATAAAATGCACAGGACAGTCAAACAAAATTATTCTCGATAATTTAAAATATATTGACGAAAAAAATGTTGCAATAGAGGTGAGGATTCCTTTTGTCCCCGGTTATAACGACGAAGAAATGGAGAAAATCGGAGCATTTTTAAAAGAAATTAAAAATCTCAAAAAAATCAGAGTTCTTCCATATCACAACTTAGCCGCTTCAAAGTATGATGCTCTGAATATGAAAAATGCCCTTCCTGAAAAAGTTCCCGGGAAAGACGAAGTACAAAAAATTCAGTATTATCTTGAAAAAATGATCGGTATCTGAAATTCAAATAAAGTGCACTACAATAGGGATGCAAAAAAGGGCTGTATTAATAATTGTATAATTGAATAAATAGGAGTTTAGCGGTGAGTTTGTTTTACAAACTCACCGCTAAACTCCTATTTAATGCATAATCATGTACATTATACGATCCCCGAAGATATATCTTCGAACATCCAATTCCGCCTTTTTTGATAGCGTTAATGACTTTTTGATGAAAACTTTTTCATTTTTCTCCCAAAATTTCTTTGGCAAATAAAACAAGAGCCTTGTTCATAAGTTCGTACGCTCCCACCGGCACAGCTTCGGAAATCTCTGTTTCATAGGAAAAAACTCCTTTAAAATCAATTTCTGTGAGCGCTTTTCCGAAATCTTCCCAGTCTATTGTTCCAATGGAGGGAATCCAGTGACGGTCATCTTTTTCATCATTGTCGTGAACATGAAGTGCTTCAAGCTTGTCACCCATATGGCGGACAACATCGCCAAGACTTATTTCAGGAAATATGTTTGCGTGACCTGTGTCCAGACAAATTCTGAAACTATCATCATCCATTTCTTCGACAAATTTCAAAATCGATTCCGGTGATGCAAGAGAAAGATTTGGAAATGGCATATTTTCAAAGCAAATCAAAACATTTTCTTCTTTTGCCGTCTTCAATAGTTCAGACATAAAAGTCTTATTCATTTCCCATGTTTTCTCTTCGTTTCCCGTACCCACATCTTCTGTTCCGAAAGGCATTATGGGATGAATAACCCATCTTTTACAACCCATATGCCCACACATTCTTATGGAACGCTTCATTTTTTCAAGCCTTTCACATCTGTCTGCCTCGGTATAATCCTTTGGAGGATATCTCCAGGGTCCGTGAATCTGACTTATCTCTATTCCCTCTTTTTTCAGATCATCAAAAATTTCCCTAAGTGCTTTTTTTGCACTGTCTTCCGGTGAGTTATATGTCCATCCTTCTGTCTGCGCAAGAGAAAAATCAACACAGGAAAAGCCCGTTTCCAAAAACTTCTTTCTTCCTTCTTCCTTTCCCCATTTTTTCTCATATCCATTTATAAGCGCACCGTATTCTATTCCGATTTTCATTATGCATCCTCTTTCCGATATAAGTATTACACATATTTAAAGTTTCCGTGTTTCCTATGGTTTCTCACGATTTTCAACTTGAACGTATCAGGGATGACAATCCAGTTTTCGCACACATATTGCTTGTCAATATATTCAGACTGTGTCAGTTCTTTTTCTATGAGTTTTTCCACCTCATCACAATCTCCGTATTTTTCAAGTTGCCTGTATGTGGGGGTTTTATGATAATTTGCAAACTGCATTAAAAGTTTCACGGTAAGATAAATCAGAATAAGAAGAGTGACGAAGGAAAAAACGATGTCAAAGCCTTCGGTTTCCATTTCAAGTCCTCTTGTATCAAGCATATATTCACAAACTTCAAAATCAGGATTTTCACCAAAGGAACGGGCAAGTTCATATTTTACAATATACGGAATTGAAGTAAAAATACCTGTAACTTCTCTGTCTTTTTCGGGATCAAAATCAGGATATGTCAAAACAACAACCTTTTTATCGCCGATTTCGGTAAGCCAGAGTTTCCCCGAAATATCCTGCTTGGTGGTTTTTCCTCCGGTACCCGTTATTGAGTTTGTAATATCAGACTCTATCTGAATCATATCAGACACAGGAACTTTGAATTCATATTTGTCATCCATCCAATAGCTTTCACCCTTAACCGCAAAATCCCTTATCTCTCGCTTGTCATTTCTGTGAAGTTCAAAAGGTTTTCCCACTTTTACGGTTTTCGTATTTTGAGAAAAATGCGCCTCGGAAAGGGTGGGATAATCTGTAAATCTGTTCATAATATACGGACTGTTTGCATGGAAATACACACCCCATAAAATCATGAGAACTATAAGTATTACAAGATATTTCAGTCTGTATCTTTTCATGGATTTGTATATATAAGCATCCATTTATTCTTCACCTCTTACATACTCGTTGTATACATCTCTCTTTGAAAGTCCAATTTCCACCGCCACCTTCTTTATTGCCTCTTTTTTGTCAATACCTTCCGATATGAGAGCATTTACTCTTTCGGTGACGGAAATAAGATTTTCTGTATTCTGTTGCAATTTATCATCCTTATATCCCTCAACAATAAGCACAAATTCTCCTTTGGGAAGATTTTCTTCATAATGAGAAATGGCAGTATCAAAATCCGTAAGAAAAACTTCTTCGTGAATTTTCGTCAGTTCTCTCACCAAAGTCAAAGAACGGTTGCCGAAATATTTCCTCATATCGGACAGGGTTTTTTTAAGTTTGTGCGGTGCTTCATAAAAAATCAGAGTGCGGGAATCTTTCGCCACTTCTTCAAGATGAGCAAAACGGCTTTTTTTGTTAACAGATAAAAACCCTTCAAAAGCAAATCTTGAGGTGTTTTGTCCCGAAATTATGAGCGCATTTATGAGTGCAACGGCACCGGGTATCGGAACAACTTTTATACCCTCTTTTATGCAGTCTCTGACAAGGTCTTCCCCCGGATCGGAAATTGCAGGTGTGCCCGCATCCGATACAAGGGCAACATTTTTGCCCTCTTTGAGTTGCCCGATTATATACTCACCTTTTTCCTTTTTGTTATGCTCATAGTAGCTCGTCAGAGGCTTATGTATGTCAAAATGATTCAGAAGTTTTAAAGAATGACGTGTGTCTTCGCAGGCAATCATATCACATTCTTTTAAAGTGTTGAGACATCTGACGGTGATATCGTCAAGATTGCCTATGGGTGTTGCACAAAGATATAGAGTACCGTAGGTCATTATTTTTTCCTCCGAACGTAGTGATTTAAGTGACACCCCAAGAGTGCGTAAGCACGATTGGAAGGTGGAACTTATGGCAAAACGTCTGCTGATGCGAGCACCCTCTTACGGTGCGAAGCAGAAGCACTGACGTTGACGGCTGGGGATTAGGGAATAGTGATTAGGAAATTATACATTTACATATAATGTTGGTTCAAACTTCAGCGACGGCATAGCACCCTTCATAGCTTCGATCAAAACAAGTTTCGGTTCTTTTTCGGGGGCAGGTGAAATAAAACGGATTCTTTTCATTTCCATTTTTGCACTCCTCAGTTCCCAGATGATGTCGCAAAGCCTGTCGGCGCGATGTACCATAAAAAAGTGTCCGCCAAATTTAAGAATCTTTCCGGTTGCATCTATAACCCCTGAAAGATTTGTGCAGATTTCGTGACGTGCAATGGCAAGGGACTCATTTGGATTCTCAAATCCGGAATTTGCACTCATATATGGCGGATTGCAAGTGACCACATCCACAGAGCCTGCAGAAAAATGGTTTGATATGTCTGCAATATCTGCATGAATCATAGTGATTCTCTCATCAAGGGAGTTAATTTTCACATTTTCCATTGCAAGGTCCAGAGAACATTTCTGAATCTCAACTCCAAAAATTTTCTTCGCTTTTGTTTTTGCGCTCAAAAGAATGGGAATTATGCCGTTTCCCGTGCATAAATCCACCACCGTGTCAGACTGCCTTGCACGAACAAAATCCGAAAGTGCTACAGAATCCGTCCCGAAGCAAAAAAGGTTGGAGTCTTGCATAATTTTAAGATTATTTATTCCTAAATCTTCTGTTCTTATCATAACAAATCCTCATGTCACACAAAACCGGTTTAATATACAAACACATTACGACTGTGTTCTGTGCCATCTCTTCTCAGATTACTTTATATGTTAAAAACCCCGGAAAAGAAATTCCCCGGGGTTTTTTTAATAAAAATTATTCCTGAACAGGAGCACCTACAGGGCAAACACCTGCGCAAGCGCCGCAATCGAGACATTCGTCTGCATTGATAACGTATTTGCCATCGCCTTCGGAAATAGCGGATACGGGGCATTCAGCTTCGCAAGCACCGCAGCTGATGCAATCATCATTGATAATATATGCCATCGGGATACACCTCCTTACATTCAACTTATTATAACAGTATTCGACAGAAAAATCAAGACCTTTATCAATCTTTTTCAAGTTTCTTGAGTTCTGCCATGTCAACGTTTTCATCTGATTTGGAAGAAGCTCTTTTTAAAATCTTAACTTCCTCAACCTTAAATTCTTTGATTTCCTTTTCATCATCGTGGTCAATGGAAACTGTAAGAATACCTTTGAGAGGCGAAACCTGAGTAACAGTTCCCGTGCCGCTTGAGGTCTTTACCAAAGAACCCACACCGGGTGTGTTTTTGGCAATTTCCTCATAGGCTTCCTGCTCGTTTTTAAGACAACACATAAGTCTGCCGCAGGTGCCTGAAATTTTTGTGGGATTGAGAGAAAGATTCTGTTCTTTTGCCATTTTAATGGAAACAGGGGCAAAATCACTTAAAAACAGATTACAGCAAAGCTGTCTTCCGCATATTCCCAGCCCACCAAGCATTTTGGATTCATCCCTCACACCAATCTGGCGAAGTTCAATTCTCGTTTTGAATACACCTGCAAGATCCCTTACAAGTTCTCTGAAATCCACTCTTCCCTCTGCCGTGAAATAGAAAAGAATTTTATTGTGGTCAAAAGTATATTCAACATCTATGAGCTTCATTTCAAGATTATGCTCCCGAACTTTTTCCTGACAAATCTTCAGAGCATCTCTTTCCATTTCCTTATTTTTTCTTATGGTTTCCTCATCTTTCTCATTGGCAATTCTGAGAATTTTTTTGAGGGGCGGAACAATTTCATCATCTGTCACCTGTTTTCTTGCAATTACCACTGTTCCGTATTCTATACCTCTTGAGGTTTCCACAATTACGTGGTCACCGTTTTTCACTTTCAGACCGTCAAAATCAAAGTAATAGATTTTTCCGACTTCCTTAAATCTTATTCCGGTTACTTCAACCATATTTCCTCCTGTATTTAAAAACTACGAATTTTGTTGTTTCAAATACATCTCACACAAGACTTCTTATTTGTGTAAGAAGTGTCTGAACAACCATAGTCACATTTTCATTAAATCTCATTCTTTCGGGACAACTCCCGATAATCTCCGTCATTTTGAGAGATGAACGAAGCGTTATTTTTTCGCAAATTTTCTCAATAGTCGGAATATAATCTTCGTTTATCACCAGGTCTGTGCGTTTTTCCTTCACAAAAAGCACATCTCTCAAAAAAAGCGTTATAATATTTATAGTATCTTTGAGTTGATTTTTTCTTTCCTTTGATGTCCACTCTTTCGTAACAGAATATATGATGCCGGGCTCTGACATAAGAACTTTTTCAAATTCGTCCAAAACTTTTTTTCTCAAATTGCGGAAGGTGTCGTCCGACAAAAGAGACAGAAGAGTTCCGGGATTGCCCATAGCATATTTATAACAGAACCTTTCGGCTTCTGCAAGCTTTTCGAGTTCTTCCTCCCTCCATGCCGGCAAGGTCATATGCATAACTCTTGACATCACGGTAGGAAGCATATCCGATACAGAATCGCACAACAAAACGAACACTGCATAGGGAGGGGGTTCCTCAATTGCTTTAAGCAGTGCATTTTGACATGATTTTCCTAAAAGATGTGCATTTTCAAGCACAATAAGTTTGTGAGTTGAAACTATGGGTTTTTCATACACAGATTTTATGATGTCTCTGACCCTATCAATTTCATAGCCCATTTTCCCTGTGTTTACAGCAGTTAAAATGTCCGGGTTTGCACCCAATCGTTCACTTTTACATCCACTGCACTCACCACAGGCACAGTGATTTTTACACGCAAAAAGAAGTTTCACAGCTTGAGATACGGTTTTTTTACCAACTCCCGCCTCGCCGCTGATCACATATGCGTGTCTTACAGAATTCGACGAAAGTGCATCCTCAAAATGAGAAATTATCTTTTGCTGATAATTTGAATACATTTATCTCATACCTTCTCGAATCTGTCCACATCCAAAACAAATATTGTTGCTCCACCAACCTGAACCTCTATCGGATAGGGTGAGAACGAAGCGGATGCACCCATAGGCATTGGGGATGCAGTAATCTGAGTTCTGCGATGACTTTTGCTTTTTATAATATCAATTACTTCCTGAACCTGTTCATCTTCGACACCGCTTAAAAGTGTCATATTTCCTGCTTTCAGAAAACCACCGGTTGTTGCAAGTTTGGTTACACTGAAACCCGCTTTGGAAAGTCCGCTTAATACTTTGTTACCATCTTCATCATTAACAATTGCGAGTACTAATTTCATAATATCACTCTCCTTTATATCATTATATAACGAATTGACAATAAAATCAAGAAAAATTATTCAGGCTTTATTTTACTGTTATTTCCGCTTTCATTTCATCCTGATTCCATAAAACTTCATATATGTTCAAAAGATCATCTAAGAAAAGGCACATATATCCGTTTGTGTTGTAAGAATTTTCAAGGATAAAGCTTTGACCGTCTTTTATTATTTCAATTTTTATATCTGTATTACCTACAGGAAATGCCGCTGTTCCTTCTTTCCCCTTATATTCTTCAACAGACATGGGAGAGTATGTTTTTTCGGGATTATAGGAAAGAGTGAGAGTTCTTGTCTCGTCATTATATGAAGCATCAAACCCGTAATTTGTAAGATCCTGGGCAATCAGAACAATCTTACCCATATAACCAAAGGTAGGTATTTCGTTTGAATTTATGTATGTTGAAGTGTCTGTATAGACAATTGTTCCATATTTTGATTTTGCAGATGAAAAACCATAGTCAAGGAGAACTGTTGCATCACGAAATCGCTGTCCCGAAGATGAAGAAGCCATTGTAACTGCAATCATTCTCCTGCCGTCTCTTTGGGCAGTTGCGCAAAAACAGTATCCTGCGGCGGTGGTTGTGCCCGTTTTTATACCGTCGGCTCCGGGATAATAGTAAGTGTCAAAAAGATGATTTGTGCTGTAGTAATTTCTTCCGTGAAAATATACGCTTCTTTTTGAGCTTCTCACAAGGATATCGGGATACTTTGAAATAAAGTTTTTTACGATTGTTGCAATGGCAATCGGGCTGACTTTGTTGTGAGCAACACCGAAACAGTCATAAAAATATGCATCTGTCCCCATCTGCGCAGCTTTCTCATTCATTACCTGAACAAACGCCCACTCACTCCCTGCCACAAGTTCTGCCAAAGCAACGGCAGATCCTATATCGGAATATGTGAGAACCATGCCAATCAGTTCATCTACGGTGTAGACCGTGTTATAATACAGAGGGACAGTCTGGTATTCGGGACACCTTGATTTTGAATATACATTGGCACTCACGGGAACGGGTGTGTATATGTCAAACTTTCCTTCTTCCATTGCTTCATACACACAGTAAAGTGTCATAAGTTTTGTCATACTTGCAGGTACTCTGGGGGCATATCCGTTATATTCGTAATAAACATCTCCCGTATCATAGTCTATGACGCAGGCGCCTTGAGATGATATGTAGGATGAACCCACATAGGCGGCAGATGCAGAAACAGACATGGCAAGAACAAGAGAGATTATAACCGATAAAACACAATATCTTTTATTTAGTCTTATATTCATTGTTTAACCCTTTCTTAAATACCTCAATATATTACAACAGTTGTTTTTACAGGAACATAGCTCGCAACCCAGTCAACATCTTTTTTGAGCATACGCACACATCCTGCAGATGCAGGATTTCCGATGGTTGTGTCTGTTACATATCCCGAAGGATTTACAGGCTGATTATGAATCGCATAGCCGTCATAGAGAGAAAGAACCGGATCACAGGTGTATGACGGTGTTACCCATCTTGTTTTATAAGTATACTCACACACAACCGTAGGAGTTGGAGTTGCATTTTTTCCTGTCGCAACGGGGAAGGTGTTCACAGCTTTCCAATTCCCCTTTGAGCCAAGGAACACCGTGAGCCTCTGCCTCTCCTTATTAACCCAGATAAGATAGGGGGTTTTGCTCTCATAACCCATAGAATTCACAAAATTTTCCCTGTCATAGTCTGTTAAATCATCCGGAATTGTAAAATTATGGTCACTTCTTGCAACCGATGACATGGGAATCCATGTGATTCGTCCGTCGGAAAGTTTTACTTTGCAAGATCTCATGGAATTGTGATTGTCGGGATTCATATATTCCACCAAAGTACCTGCAGGAATATATACACCGCCTGAGCCTGTAACATTATAGTTTATGTATGCAGGAATTTTCACAGGATTAATTTTCTTTCTCCCGGTTGAAACAGAAATTACGGGAATGTCAGAATTTTCTCTGTTAACATTAAGGATGTATGTAAATTCAAAATCCTCTTTATAGTAGTTATTATATACTGCCGGAATTGTAAGATTTATCACATCCCCGTTTCTCAGGGTATGGTAGGTGTCAAGTTCAGGCACATAAAGCCCCTTGACGTATCCTGTACCTCTTGTGTAAACCTCCTCACCATCGGGCAAAGTGACCGTCACGGAATAAGAAAGATCCGTCCACGGATTATGCTGTGCAGGTTCATTTGAAAATATAATGCTCAATTCCTTTTGAACAGCACTTTCTGTGGCATTTACACAAATTCCCGACAAAAGCAGACAAACTGCAAATAAAACACATAGTACTCTTTTCACGTTAATTCCTCCCATAAATATTGCTGAGACAGATGCACACATCGGTTCGTTTTCAGGTGGTTTAGTCCAATCCCTGCATTTCACGAACTGATTGTACAATATATATTTCCAAAATCATTTTCCTATGCAGAAAGTATGAAAAATTCTGTCCACAATTTCTTCCGAAACCGTCAGTCCCACAATCTCTCCAAGAGCAGATGCGGCAGTTTCAAGATCAATAAAGGTTGTATCAATCGGTATGAAAGCGTCTATTGCATCAATTGCACTCCTGAGTGCTTCTTTTGCTTTGAAAAGAGCATCTGAATGACGGCTGTTTGTTATGACAGAAGATGCATTAACGTCAATTTCTCCCATTTCAAAAAGGTTCTTTATTGCACTTTCCAGTTCCTGCATTCCCTTTGAATCCTTAACGGAAAACTCTATCACACATTCAAAGTTATTTTCAAGGTCTTTTTTCTCAATGAGACTTCCCGAATCTGTTTTGTTAATAAGAGCTATTGCTTTCTTTCCTTTGCAAAGCTCCATGATTTTTTCGTCTTCATCGTCAATGCCTGATGTGGCATCTGCCATAAAAATTATGAGCATGGCATCTTTTATAAAGTCCATTGATTTTGTCACCCCGATTTTTTCTATCGGGTCGTCAGTTTCCCTTATTCCCGCTGTGTCCACGAGACAAAGCACAACGTCTGAAAGATTAATATATTCTTCAATGGCATCTCTCGTTGTACCTGCAATATCCGTTACAATTGCTTTTTCCTCACCTGAGAGAAGATTCATAAGAGATGATTTTCCAACATTGGGTTTTCCCACAATTGCAGTTTTAATTCCCGACTGTATGAGTTTTCCCTTTTCAGAGGATGATAGAAGTTTATCTGTTTCCTCATATATACTTTTAAGTTCCTCATAAAATTCTTCATCACTGATGGATTCAAGCCCTTCGTCCGGGTAGTCAATCAGAACCTGAATGTTTGCACAAAGAGTTATCAGTCTGTGTCTCAGGGAATTGATTTTCTCAGAAAGTGCACCTCCGAGATTGTTCACGGAAATCTGATGTTGAAGAGCTGTTTTTGAATTTATAATATCAATTACCGATTCCGCTTCACAAAGATCTATTTTCCCGTTAAGAAATGCTCGCTTCGTAAACTCTCCTCTGTCTGCCAGAACCGCCCCGTTTTTTAAAACCTCGGCTAAAACCTTGTTTGTAACAACAATTCCGCCGTGACAGTTTATCTCAACGGTGTCTTCTCCCGTAAAAGTGCGGGGCGCTTTCATAAGAGATACCAGAACCTGATCGATTTTTTCGCCTTTTGAATCCTTTATGTAACCATAATGAATGGTGTGAGATTCACATGAAGCAAGCACCTTTCCCGACGGTGCGCAAAAGACTTTATCAGCAATTTCAACCGCATCGGGTCCGCTTATTCTTATTATGGATATTCCGCCTGTTCCGTAGGGTGTGGAAATGGCGGCAACGGTAGAAAAAATGTCCATTTTGAAAATCCTTTCAAGAAACAAAATGAGATGCCGGAAATTGCGGCATCTCATAAAATGTTTTAATATCCGGAAGAACCGAAAATATAAAGTTGTTTAATTCTATTACTTTTGTTTAAGAGCAATAACAACCTTACGGTTTATTCCCTGACCGATGCTGTAGGTTGTAACAAATTCGTGATCCTGAAGTGCAGAATGAATGATTCTTCTTTCATATGCATTCATAGGTTCTAAAGTTGTGCTTCTTCTTGTGCGCATAACTTTGTTTGCAAGTTTTCCGGCTAAGCTTTCAAGCGCCTCGTTTCTCTTTTCACGGTAGTTTTCAGCATCAAGAGAAATTTTCATAAAACCACAATCGCCTTTGTTTACAGCAAGGCTTGTGAGGTGCTGAAGAGCATCTAAAGTTTCTCCTCTTTTTCCGATTACAATTCCCATATCGGGTCCTGAAAGGTTAACTCTCAAAACATCACCGTCTGAAACTGTATCCACCGTAACATCTTCGCCTGTGAGTTCAAAGATTTTTGAAAGGAATTCCTTTGCTTTGTCTGCACATTCACCACTGCAGCATCCTTTTGATTTTTCGCTTTTCTTTTCCGATAATTTTTTTCTAACCTTTACAACTGCCATCTTGCTTCCGAAGCCCAGAAATCCTTTTGAGCCTTCTTCGACAACTTCGATTTGCGCCTGTTCTTCTTCTATACCAAGCTCTTCAAGTGCAAGAGCAATTGCTTCTTCTTTGGTTTTAGCACTTTTTTCTACTACCATCATTAGTTTCTCCTTTTCTTTTTATTGGGATGTATTTCAGACTGTCTTGCTTTCTTTTCTGAATCATAGATTTCTATCTCCTCAGAAAACTTGTTTGCATAAAAATTGTTTAAAAGCGCTGTCTGAATAATTCCAAACACGTTTGATGCTATCCAGTAAACACCCATGGCCATGGGAAGTGTCCATGTTATCCACAGTGTGAAAATGGGCATAATAACAGACATTGACTTTGTCATACCTTCTGTGGAAGGTGCATTGTTTTGCGCATTCTTCTTGGGTTCTGTGGAAAGAACTCTCTGAGGCTTTTTGGGTTCGTCTTTTTTCTCTTCGGGTTTTCTGTTCATCCACTGTGTAATCTTACTTGAAAGATAGGTGGTAACTGCAGCAAGAACAGGGATCGACAGTGTTACCCACAAATCAAAACTCGGCTTTTGTGCCAGATTAAGACCAAAGAAATCGAAATTGATTTCTCCAAGCTTCTGTGCAATGTTAATCTGTGCCATGGCATTTCCTTTGAGAGAAATGTCCGCTGCTTTTGCAAGTGCTGCAATTTTATCTGCACTATAGTGGCACATATATTTTAGAGGCTCATAGATAACTCTGTAAAGAGAAATCAAAATAGGAAGCTGAATCAAAAGAGGAAGGCAGCCGCCCATAGGGCTCGCGCCATACTCCTTATAAAGTTTCATAGTTTCCTGACTGAGCATCTGCTGGTCATTTTTATATTTTTCCTGAAGTGCCTGAAGTTTAGGCTGGAGTTTTTGCATTTTCGTCATTGATTTCTGTTGCTTTAATGTAAGAGGCAACAAAATCAGTTTAACTGCCAGTGTGAAAAGAATGAGTGCCACACCGTAGTTGTTTACAAATCCATATATCCAATCGAGAAGATACCCGATCGGAACTTTAATAATATCCATATTTTCCTCCTGTAAAAAGTACGACTTTCAAAAAGAAAATCTACTTCAGCGGGTCATATCCGCCTTTATGGAAAGGATGACATTTAAGAATTCTCCTGACCGAAAGCCAGCTTCCTTTCAAAGCACCGTATTTTTCCACAGCCGAAAGGGCATAGCTTGAACAGGTGGGATAAAATCTGCAACAGCTTTTCTTCATGGGGGAAATTCTTTTCTGATAGAACCGAATGCTTCCCATAATAAATTTCTTCATCACACAAGTTCCGCCTTTTCAAGACAAAAATCAAGATCCTTCTGTATTTGGGCAAATTCTACTCTGGCCATTTTTGCCCTGGCAGCAATAATTATGTTATAGCCGTCTCTTATGTCATCTTTGCGTGCTCCGAATGATGCACGCATAAGCCTTTTTAGTCTGTTTCTCAAAACCGCTCCTCCAAGTGCGGGAGATACGGTGAGTCCAAGCTTAGTTTGGGACTGACGATTTTTGTACCAGTAAAAAACCAAGGTACCCGTCACGAGTTTTGCGCCCTTTTTGTAAGCATAAGTAAATTCCCGGTTGAGCTTTACAGTATTTTTCATTGTGATTCCCTCCCGGTAAAATTGTTGATGAGAAAATTACCTCATATGGCAAAAAAGACCACCTCAGTGGTCTTTATAAACTCATCTTAAGCTGAAAGTACTTTTCTGCCTTTAAGTCTTCTGCGAGCCAAAACCTTTCTGCCGTTAGCAGTGCTCATTCTTGCTCTGAAGCCGTGAACCTTACTTCTGTGTCTAACGTTAGGCTGATATGTTCTTTTCATATTGCTACACCTCCTCAATTTGCACTTTAAATTCTATTTAAGTGCCGTCCTTTGCCAGTAAAGCGGCAAATAAAATCTGTAGTGATTACAAACCATTTAAAATTATATACTAACAAAATGATTTTGTCAACATAAAAATTCGACAAATGCAGAATTTGTGCAATTTTTTGTTATCTTTTATAAAGGAAATTGAGTCGTTTGTATTTTTCTGTGTTAATTTCACCAAGTTGTGAGCGTGTTATTCTGAACTGCCAGTTACCGTCTGCCTTGCCCGGAATGTTAAGTCTCGTGTCCGAACCGTATCCCAAAAGGTCCTGAATGGGAAGAATAAGCGTGTCTGCACCCGACATAAACATCATACGGATTATACTGTCATAACCGAGATTCCAGTCGCCAAAATGTCCTGCATATTCCATAAGTTCTCTTCTTTGTCCTTCTCCAAGTTCCCACACATATCCGAGAAGAGTGTTATTGTCATGTGTTCCTGTGTAGACTACAGAGTTTTGGGGATAGTTGTGGGGTTTGTGGGGGTTATCTCCCGATTCAAGAAAACCGAACTGCAAAACCCTCATTCCCGGATATCCTGAATACGCAAGAAGTTCTTCAACCTCTTCGGTTATAAGCCCAAGATCCTCTGCAATGATGATTTTGTCACCTTTGACAGAGTTTATGGCGTCTATAAAATCCTTGCCGGGTCCTTTTTGCCAGCTTCCCTCTTTGGCTGTGGTCTCTTTTGCATCTACCGCCCAGTAGGATTCAAGAGCTCTGAAATGATCAATTCTCACTCCGTCAAAAAGCGAAAACATACTTTTCAGTCTTTCCTTCCACCATGAGAACCCGTCTTTTTTCATTTCTTCCCAGTTATAGAGAGGATTGCCCCAAAGTTGACCGTCAGGGCAGAAATAGTCGGGAGGAACGCCTGCAACAAGCTTTGGTTCACCGTCGGATGTGAGCCTAAAAAATTCCCTGTTTCCCCATACGTCAGCCGAATCGTGGGCAACGTAGATTGGAATGTCACCTATAATCTTTATACCTTTTGAATTTGCATAGCTTTTAATTTTTGCCCATTGTGTGAAAAATTCATACTGAATGAATTTCCATGCATACAAAATTTCAGAATCCGCTTTATCAACAGTCCACTGTGTCCAGCACTTTTCTCCGTTTGCGCTCTTCAGAGCCATAAAATCACAAAACTGATTGAGATAAAAATCCGACTCTATAAAATCTTCAACTTTTTTTCTGTATTCCTCATCGGTTCTTTGAGATGCTTTTTTCAAAATATTAAATCTTGTGTGATAAAGACGTACATATTCTGCACTGTGAGGTGTCTCCTGACGTGCGCTCCGAAGGTCATCCCCCGTCAGAAGTCCCTTTTCAAAAAGGGTGTCAAGGTCAACAAAATACGGATTCCCGCCAAACGATGAATAGGATTTATAGGGTGAATTGCACTCGTCCACCATACAAAAAGGAAGAACCTGCCAATATGAAAACCCGCACTCCGAGAGAAAATCCACAAATTCCAATGCTTCTTTTCCAAAGCTTCCGATGGAGTACTCTCCCCAAAGTGATGAAATGTGCATCAAAACTCCGCTTCCTCTTTTCATAAAATATACCTCCAAAGCAAAAAAACAATTTAAAACATTAAAATGATTTCTTATTGATAATGTATAAAAAAAGTTATCCACATTTTTACATATTATACACAAAATCAGGTAATATGTCAATTTTCGAGTCTTTTTTCAAAAGTTATCCACAGATTAATACACGTTATCCACATGAAAATCGAGGAGAAGTTAAAACTTCTCCCGATATCCTACCACAATAACACTTACTCTGCAAAATACACGATTTAGTTTGATTAGTATAAATTTATAAATATGTTATTCTTCTCTATAATATTTTTTCCCAAGATGTACACAACCGGAAACTCCAAACACTTTATTTTCATGATACTTTTTATAATCAATATAAGGTGTACCACAGTAGGGGCAGTTAAAACTGTTATAATATCGGAATATTTTTCCATCTGATTCATAAGTCCATGTGTCTTTATCTATATCATGGGAGAGAATCTCACAACAATACAACCCATCATCCGAATAGGCGACATCACTTTGCATCATATAAAATGCATACCCGTGAAATGCAAATGACTTACCGCACTCAGGGCACACACCTATCAAACGAACATTTGCGGGTGTCGTATAGCCCGGATATTTTAGACCTTTTGCCACCAAATCTTGTCCTCGCATTGCATCATATCTTTGCTTTGATAAGGTTCCACCGCATGCCAAATAATGTCCTTCCATACGATAGCCAATATCGTCTGTTTCTATCGGACGATTTTTGGGAGTATCAGAGATGAATCCGTCAATTTGTGCTACAGGAACAAATTGATTATCCATTAAACTTAACCTGACAGAAAACAGGAAATATTTTTTGTTAAAATCTTCACCGTCTTCGGTTTGCAGACAATATTCCTTTGTTTTAACCTTATCTTCATAAAGTGAAATTACAGGCTCCTTACCTTTTAATTGTACAGCTGCGCAAAATACAAAATTTCGCTCATCAGGATTCTTTTTTACCCATTCTAAAAATTTATCTGAATTGATATGTATAGAGTCTCCCTTAATAAAGACAACTGTTCTTTTATCCATAAAAAATCCTGAAGACGTGTATATGGAAAAGAAGAATGCCGGCATAGAGAAAATTCCTGTTACAACACATACCATTGTGGGAGTTTCCAGATTCAACGGACCAAATATTAATAAACCACCCATTGATATACAGCTTATCACAGAAAAAATTTTTAAAAATATATTTACTACATTTAAGTTTTGGATTTTGAGAGCAAACCCATTTGTAAACTTCTCTAAGATTTTCCGGATTTTTTTCCATAAAATCAAAACCATACCAATTATATCTGCGACAGCAACAACCCCCAAACCAAAATAGTCATTTGATTTGTTTATAATTCCTGCTATCAAAGCACTTGTGGTAAATACTGTAATGCAATAGCCAATTATTTTAAGCCCAATGTATTTCTTCACTTTTGGCTTTATGGGTTCTGAGGTATTCTTTTTGGCAAAAGAACGCTTTATTATATCTGCTATATATTTTATGATAAAAATTTCATTATCAATTATTGAAAAAATGCGCAAAACTCTCGTTTGGTTAATCCATACAATCTTTACAGGTGATTTTAAATTCAGGCTATTTCCGGCAATAGACAATACCCCTTTTTCAATATTTAATTCCGGCATTTTGGAACATTTGCAATCGTTTTCCAAATATGATTTGGTAATATCAGTTTCTTGCTCTCCGAGAGAAGAAACTGTTACCTGAGTAACATTTTCAAGATCTGCACCGGCTACATAGTCAGCCCATTCAATCATATCATCCCAACCATACCCAACTATAGATAACAGGATATCATACTGATGCCAGGGTCCAATATGGGTATGCTCTATACTTTCAATAATTGGCACGTTTTTTTGTGCTCGTTTGGAACGAGCACCATAAACAATAAAAATAATACCGATAATGCTAAATATGATCATACTTAAAACTAATATGATGTTCATAAAATTCAACATATACGGATTTTTGATACCCTGAACAAATGGTATGAAAAAAAAGCATATTATACCGAAAAAGATTAGAAGTATTCCGAATTTTATTGAATGTTTTTTCATAGTACATCCTCCTTTTTAAGAAATTTTATATAGTTTTGAAAAATTTACATTTTAATATTTTTTGTTTTTACACAGGCACGAAAGTTTACAATGGTTTTTTAATAAATAAAGACCTAAAATATAAAACTTTATTTGTTATGCTGTTTCTCATATGGCACTTTAAAATATTCCAGATACTTCTTAAACCTATCCTGTGCCGAAAGGCAAGTGTCAGTCAAATACCCTTTTTCGTTATTCCATTCGGAAAGACCTCTGTAATAGAACATTTTAAGACTGTCATCAATAATAAATGGTACAATATTATTTTTAAGACATTCCTTAAACATTATTAGCCTACCTACACGACCATTGCCGTCTTGAAAAGCATGTATAGTTTCAAACTGGTAATGGAAATCTATTATTTCTTCCAAAGTATGTTCGTTCTTTTGATTATAAGATTTCAAAAGTTCTTTGATTTTTTGTGCCA
>SVJK01000022.1 GCA_015069015.1 Oscillospiraceae bacterium | reverse complement strand
CTTCGGGCTATCGTGCAGCCCGTGGCTGCATTCGATTTGACAATTCTGAACTATTTTTCCCTGTCCCTTAAAGCGAAAAATAAAATTGTCAGACTTTGATGTGGCTATGCACTGTCTGCGTCTGTTTTTGATTGTCTGTCAGACTTCCAAACAAATGCACATAAAAAAAGGCAACAAGAATAAGCAAAGTGTTAAATAACACGATGATTTTCCTTCTTTGACTTGCCTTTTTCATATCCCTTTGGGCGGACTATAAAAACCAAATATTAATGATGTTTTTACAAAGTGCCAAAAACAATGATTTAAGGTGCTTTGTCGATTGACGGAACTGATTTAAAAAGGAGAAATATACATGGAACCAAACAAAATCAGTCTTAAAAGTTTGTGTGCATCCCTTGCCCAAATCATAGGCGTTGAAAAGCCTGAATTTGCAGAAGATGCATATGAACCTTTGACAGAATATGCAAAAAACACTTTTGGCGGAAAATGTGCTGACAGAATTTTTATGTATAACCCTGATGCAATTGCTCAATGGATATATGAAAAATATCCTCATCTTGTGCAAGAGGCCACAGACGTTTCAGGGTTTAAAGTCCCTTTTTGTACTGTTATGCCGTCGGTTACTCCTGTGTGTTTCGGAACAATGTATACGGGAGCAGAACCGAGTATTCACGGAATAACCAGGTATGAAAAGCCCGTAATAAAGATAGATTCAATTTTTGATGCAATGATAAGAGCAGGGAAAAAATGTGCCATTGTTTCAACCGGTGCAGACAGTATGTCAAAAATTTTCCTTGAAAGAGAAATGGATTATTTCATATTTGAAACAGCGGAAGAAGTGACTGCAAAGGCGTCAGAACTCATAATTGAAGATGAGTACGATTTTATAGCGGTCTATAATGCAAAATATGATGCACTCATGCACAAATTCGGGCCTGAAAGCATTGAGGCTCTTTCCGAACTACGGGCAAATTCAAAAGAATTTGCAACATATGATGTTTTAATCAGAAATCATTGGAAAAATCATAATACACTTCTCGGGTTTGCCATGGATCACGGATGCCATGAAATAGACGGCGGTTGCGGTTCTCATGGTCTTGATATGTGGGAAGATCTGAACATTATGCATTTGTACAAAGCCTACGGAGCATCAGAAAAATAAAGCCCCGTTCCCTGTCCTGATGCTGACAAAACAATCATCTCAAAATGGTTTGTAAAAGGAGAAAAAACTATGTTAATCGGTGTAAACGCAAACACTATAGGAAGAGATGGATACTCCAAATACTGGGGAGAAAACAGTTATAAAAAAGCAAAAGAATTCGGATTTGACTGTATTGATTTCGGACTTTTGGGTGCATCGGAGGGAACCGGATTTTATAACAGATTCTACAAAGGCGACGAAAAAACAAGAGAAGAAATTCTGTTGCTTGCCAAGAAGCAGGCAGACGAAGCAGGGGTAATACTTCATCAGTCCCATGCTCCCTGCATTATGCGTGGCACCCCCATGACCGAAGAAGAAACATCCACCCTTTTAAGTGATATTCAAACTGCAATAAGATCGTGCAACATCATTGGTTGCAAGTTTCTTGTTGTACACCCCTTTATGGTAAACGGTTGGTATGACAGAGGAAAACCCGAGGCAGAAGACACATTCAACAAAAACGTGTTATATTTGCAAAAACTTTGCGACTATGCCAAAGATTATGATGTAACAATTTGCTTTGAAAATATGCCTGCACACGATTATAGTATTTCTACACCCGAAGAGGTTTTAAATGTAATTAAAAAAGCAGACAGAGAAAATCTTAAAATGTGCTTTGACACAGGCCATGTTCCTGCATATTCCCTGGAGCTGGACGTTTCCGAAGAAATACGCAGATGTGGGGAATATATCAAAGTTTTGCATGTTCACGACAACCACGGAAGAGGCGACCAGCACAATTTTCCCGGAATGGGAGAGATAGATTGGAAAGATGTAATGGAGGCATTGAGAGATATCGGATTTGACGGAGTTTTCTCTCTTGAACTTTGCTATCCCGACAGATTTTCCGAACCGTTGTTTGAAATGGCTGCACGCCTTGCATCATTAATGGCAAGGGAAATAGTGGATGGTGTGTATAAATAAGATAGTTTTAATAATCGGGATGTTAACAAAATATTTACAAACTATTCGTTAAAAATACATATGAGTATGTTAATATCAAATTGTAGACAGGAAAAGCATTCCCCCGCCAATCTTGTCTATGCAATCTCCATAAACTTATAAAATCCTTAAACGCAAAAACAGCAGATTCCGTTGTCCCCCCAACGGCTCTGCTGTTTTTGCTATGTTGAGATTAGAGATTAGTAAATAGAGATTAGGAACGGATATTGGACATTTCATAAAAACATAAGGTAAGTGCTTGATTCCTATAACTCTCCTTTGCCGAGTCTGAATATATTTATTAACATCAACTTTTGGTTCGTATTTGCATCACTTTGTCTGCTCTGTTGTGGTGCAGTATATCCGCCTATTTTCTTTTGCGAAAGCAAAATGAGGAAAAACAGAGGAAAAGCGAATAGGAGCGATAGCGACATTATGAGCGAATCTGTTTTTTACTGTATAGAAAATTACGCAGAATTTAGTTCGCGAGATCTGATGTTAACGAAACTATGCCCGCGTCTTGGGTGCAGGCTCAGCCTACTTTTTATTCCT
Source organism: Oscillospiraceae bacterium (assembly GCA_015069015.1). Taxonomy (GTDB): domain Bacteria; phylum Bacillota; class Clostridia; order UMGS1810; family UMGS1810; genus RGIG1828. The sequence goes on along the minus strand of SVJK01000022.1, from coordinate 28,905 downwards.
CAGTTTTTTCTTCTATTGTTTCTTTTATTTCCTGATTCTGTGTTTCTTCCTGCTGCTGTTCATCTTCTTCCTTTTTGGTGGAAGCAATGGAAACAACTTTGACACCGTCTGCAATTTTCATAACTCTCACACCTTGTGTCACTCTTCCGAATGTGCTGATTTCATCTGTTGACATTCTTATGATAACGCCGTCTGAGGTTATGCTCATCAAATCGTCTGATTCTTTAACAATAACCATACCTGCCAGAGGTCCTGTTTTGTCGGTGATGTTATAGCCTGTAACACCTTTGCCGGCTCTTGCCTGACATTTGAATTCTTTAATGTCGGTCTTTTTACCGTAGCCGTTTTCAGATACGGAAAGAACTTCACAATTATCGTCGCAGACACTTCCTCCGATAACATAGTCACCGTCTTTTAATCTGATACCCGTTACACCTGTTGCACCTCTTCCCATGGGACGAACGTCTGTGTGAGCAAATTTGATGCACATACCGTTTTTGGTGGCAAGGATAATGTTGTGATTTTCTTCTGTGAGAACAACTTTTATAAGTTCGTCGCCCTCTCTTAAACCAATTGCAATGATACCGCCTTTTCTGTTGGTGTCATATTCATCAAGTCCTGTCTTTTTGACAAAACCGTTTTTGGTTATCATTGTAAGATATTTGTTTTCCTCAAATTCGGAAATCGGAATCATTGCAGTTATCTTTTCTTCTTTTTCCAATGGGAGAAGATTAACAATTGCAGTTCCCTTTGCCTGTCTTGAAGATTCGGGGATTCTGTAGCCTTTGAGTTTATACACTCTTCCCGTATTTGTGAAAAACATAATAAAGTCGTGGGAGGAAGCAGTAAAGATTGTTTCTACAAAATCTTCTTCTCTTGTGGCAAGACCTGAAATTCCTCTTCCGCCTCTGTGCTGAACTTTGTAGGTGTCTGCAGGAATTCTTTTAATGTAGCCATAATGTGTCATTGTGATGACGCAGTTTTCTTTTTCAATAAGGTCTTCATCATCAATAAAGTCAATGGCAGGCTCCAGTGTTGTGAGTCTTTCGTCGCCGTATTTATCCTTGATTTCTGTGAGTTCTTCTTTTATTTTTTCCATAAGTTTTCCGTGATCTGACAAAAGAAGTCTGAACTCTTCGCATTTTTCCACAAGTTCATTATATTCTGTTTCAATTTTTTCACCGTTCAGTTTCTGAAGTTGTCCAAGTCTCATATCAAGAACGCTTTGTGCCTGAATTTCACTCATAGAAAATCTTTCCATGAGTCTTTCTTTTGCATCATCATATGAGTTTCTGATTATGGTAATAATCTCATCTATGTTTGCAAGGGCAATTCTTAAACCTTCCAGAATGTGCATTCTTGCTTCTGCTTTTTCAAGGTCATATTTTGTTCTTCTTGTAACAATTTCTTCCTGAAATTTTATGAACTGATCAAGGATTTCTTTCAGTCCCATTGTTTTGGGTTTTCCATCCTTTATAGCAAGCATATTTATGGAGAAACTGTCCTGAAGACGGGTGAATTTGAAAAGTTGATTCAATACCACCTGTGGATTTGCATCTCTTTTTAGTGTTATCTCAAGTCTTATTCCCACACGGTCTGATGAATGGTCTTCAATGTCGGAAAGTCCTTCAATTCTCTTTTCTTTCACCATTTCTGCAATGGATTCAACAAGAAGTTTTTTGTTTACCTGATAGGGAAGTTCTGTGATGATGATAGAAGATGTTCCGTCTCTTCTTTCTTCAATTTCTGTTTTTGCTCTGATGATAATTTTTCCTCTGCCTGTGGAATATGCACTTCTTATGCCCGATTTTCCCATGATTGATGCACTTGTTGGAAAATCAGGTCCTTTTATGTATTCCATAAGTTCTTCAACGCTTATTTCAGGATCGTCAATCTGAGCAATGACACCGTCTAATACTTCACTTAGGTTGTGAGGAGGTATGTTTGTTGCCATACCTACGGCAATACCTGAACTTCCGTTTATGAGTAGTGTAGGAATTCTTGTAGGAAGAACAAGGGGTTCTTTTCTTTTTTCATCAAAGTTAGGAGCAAATTCAACTGTGTTTTTATCAATGTTTTCTAAGATTGCATTTGAAAGTTTGCTCATTCTTGCTTCTGTATAACGGTATGCAGCCGGAGGATCGCCGTCAATTGAACCAAAGTTTCCGTGACCGTCAATTAAAGGATATCTCATTGAAAAATCCTGAGCAAGTCTTACCATTGCATCATAAACCGATGCATCACCGTGAGGATGATATCTACCGATAACATTACCAACGGTTGTAGCAGATTTAAAGAATGGTTTATCATATGTGAGATGTTCTTCATACATTGAATAGAGTATTCTTCTGTGAACAGGTTTGAGACCGTCTCTTACATCGGGAAGTGCACGAGATACTATAACACTCATGGCATAGTCAATGAATGCTTCCCTCATTCTCTGTTCAATGTCAACATCAACAATTTTTTGTGTGTCAAAATATTCTTCAAAATGAGAATCTTCATACTTTTTGCTTTTAGCCATAATATTTTCCTTCTATCTTTGTTATTTGTTAACTTTTAAGTTTTTTACTTCTTCTTTATTTAAATTCTTTTGTTTTATATCTCCACATGTTACAATTGACCCGTCTTTCTTTATTCCAATAACAAATCCACATGAAGTATATACATTTTCTATGTTTTCCCATTTTTCCAATTCTGAAAAATCATAGTTGTTTTTGGTTTCGGAATACAATATTTTTCCGTCTTCTTTTACAGCAATAATATAATTACAAAATGGATTTTCACTATCTATTGCCACATTCTTTATATTTTTCCATTTTTTACTTATTCTGTTATTTAAATTTTCTTCTTTTTCTTCATATACTATTGTTCCGTCTTTTTTTATACCAACAACTAAAAAATTACATATTTCTATTTTTGATATGTTTTCCCATTCACTTATTTTTTCAAATATTTTATTTTCATAATCACCAAAATTTTTATATATAACTGAACCATCATCTAATATGGCAACAAAATGTTCTTCTGCACTTTCTATTGCTTTTACATTTTTTAAGTTTTCTATTTCTTCAATTATTCTTTCTTTTTCACTTAAATATTCTTTATATTTTTCTGATTCATCTTCATAAAATATATCATTCTCCATATTTTCTATTTTAATTTTATTTGCATCTTCATATGTATTTATAACATCTATTGTACCGTCTTCTTTTAATGCATAAATATTATGATATCCAAAAGCTATATCTACAATATTTTTCAATGATTTTATTTTTTCTTTGTAACTCTTTTTATATTTTTCATCATAATTTACTTCATCTGTGAAAATATAAGGATAAGAAAAATATTTATCACCAATATCTGATATAATGACAGTTCCATCTTTTTTTAAACCTATCATTCCAAATATCATATCGATTCCCGATTCCACTTCTAATGATATTTCTTTTATTTCTATAACATCTTCCCAATCTTTTGTAATGGAATCTTTATAATGCATGTTGTTTCCTATTATTTTTCCATCTTCACATAACATTGCTATTTGATGAATTGTTTTTGTTACGGTATCATATTGTGGTTCTATTTTATCAGAAACATTTTTTTCGTCTGAACATCCTGTTATAAAAATAAAAATAAACATCAAAAATAAAGATAATAATTTTTTCATTTTTATCTCCTTATTATGCTATTTTTATACATCAAGATTTGTTACATACTGGGCGTTTTCTTCAATAAAGATTCTTCTCGGTTCAACCTCATCACCCATTAAGATACTGAAAATTTCGTCTGCTTTTTCGGCATCTTCAAGTGTAACTTTAAGAAGAATTCTGTTTTTGGGATCCATTGTTGTTTCCCAGAGTTCTTCAGGGTTCATTTCACCAAGACCTTTGTAACGGCTGATGTCAACTTTAGCGTTCTGATCTCCGTCTTTTAATTCTTCGCTTATTCTGTCTCTTTCTTCATCACTGAATGCAACCTGTGATTTTTTTCCTCTTGTGAGTTTATAAAGAGGGGGTTTTGCAAGATATATATGTCCTGCTTCTACAAGGGGTTTCATAAATCTGAAGAAAAATGTCAGAAGAAGTGTCTGAATGTGAGCACCGTCGACGTCGGCATCGGCCATTATGATAACTTTGTCATATCTTAATTTTTCAATGTTAAACTCTCCTGCTATGCCTGTTCCGAGCGCCTGAATTACGGGAGTGAGTTTGTCATTTCCATAAACTTTATCTGCTCTTGCTTTTTCAACGTTGAGCATTTTTCCCCAAAGAGGAAGAATTGCCTGATATTTTGAATCTCTTCCGCTTTTTGCACTGCCTCCCGCTGAATCTCCTTCGACTATGTATATTTCTGTCTTTGTGGGATCTTTAACAATACAGTCGGTAAGTTTTCCGGGAAGTGAGGATGAGCCAAGGGGAGTTTTTCTGTTTGCTTCCCTTGCTTTTCTTGCAGCAATTCTCGCTCTCGATGCAAGAAGTGCTTTTTCTATTATTGCTCTTCCTATCTGAGGATTTTCCTCAAGAAAATCGGTAAGTTTTTCTTTTACCATATTTTCCACAAGTCCTCTGATTTCTGAATTTCCAAGTTTGGTTTTTGTCTGTCCTTCAAACTGAGGTTCTTCTAACTTTACAGAAATAACCGCAATGAGACCTTCCCTTGCATCTTCTCCTGTTAACTCTTCATCATCTTTCATAAGTTTATATTTTCTTGCATAATCAACCAAAACTTTTGTAAGGGCAGATTTAAAGCCTGTTTCGTGAGTTCCTCCCTCTGTGGTTGAAATGTTATTTGCAAATGATTCTATAACCTCATCATAACCTGTATACCATGAAAGGGCAACTTCTGCAACGGAGCCATTTTTCTCTCCGCTTACATATATTACATCTTCATGGATTTTTTCTAAAGTTTCTTTTCTTTTTTTCTTTTCATCAAAAAGATAGGATACAAAGTTTTTGATTCCTCCTTCATACTGAAGTGTTTCAGAAACTTCTTCTTCTCCTCTTTTGTCTGTGAAAACAATCTTTATACCGCCGTTTAAGAAAGCCTGTTCACGAAGTCTTTTTAAAAGAACTTCATATTCATATTTTGTTTCTTCAAAAATTTCGGGATCTGCCCAAAATGTTACTTCTGTTCCTGTTGTATCAGTTGTGCCAATTTCTCTCACTTCACCCTGTGGCACACCTTTTGAATAGGTCTGATACCATATTTTTTCACCGTCGTGAACCTTTACTTCAAGTTTTGTAGAAAGAGCATTTACAACAGACGCACCAACACCGTGAAGACCGCCTGATACCTTATATCCTCCACCGCCGAATTTTCCTCCTGCGTGAAGAACTGTGAAAATAACGTCAATTGTGGATATTCCCATTTTCGGATGAATACCGTGGGGCATACCTCTTCCGTTATCTCTTACGGTTACGGAATCATCACTGTTTAATGTAACATCAATTTGTGTACAAAAACCTGCAAGGGCTTCGTCGATTGAGTTATCCACAATTTCATACACAAGGTGATGAAGACCTCTTATGGAAGTTGAACCGATATACATACCCGGTCTTTTTCTTACGGCTTCCAGTCCTTCCAGTATTTGTATTTGATTTTCATCATAATTGTTATTTATTATTTCTGTCATAATCTTTTTCCTTTCATTATTTCAAATCAAATATATTTGCTCTTTTAGAAAGTGTCTGCGATGATATGGGTGAAATGTAAAGTGTTTGTTTTCCTTTTTCTTCGGTGAGAATGTATGATCTTGGTAAATCTTCTTCGCTTACATTTACAACAATATTATTTTTTGATGCTCTTTTAAAAAATTCATTTGTTATTTTTGAAGTTGAGGTGTTGTCCAAATCAAATATTGCAACGATTGTTTTTTTCCTCACTTCAATATCTGCTCCGAGATGAATATACATTTTCTCACCTCTATTCCTCTTTTATTACTTTTCCATTTTCTACTTTAAAAACAAAGCAATCGTCATCAAAATAATCTTCTTTGTCAGTGCAGGTTATAATAACCTGCTTATCTTTTATTTTTTCTATAAAAAACTTTCTTCTTTCAACATCAAGTTCACTTAAAATATCATCCAAAAGAAGAATGGGTTCTTCTCCTGTTTTTTCTTTTATGATGTCACATTCTGAAAGTTTCAGTTTCAAAACACAACTTCTCATTTGCCCCTGAGAACCGAATTTTTTTATGTTTATATCATTCATAAATATTTCAAAATCGTCTCTGTGTGGACCTTGCTGTGTCATTCCTTTTTCAATATCTCTCTGTCTTGATGAAAAAAGTTCATTTTTGAAATTTTCCTTATCTTTATAATCACCTTTTATGCTTGGTGAATATTTTAATTTTATAAATTCCGTTTTTTCATCATCTTTTCCTATGTTATTTACAGTTTCATTTATTTTTTCTATTGCCTTTTCTCTCATTTTGCAGATTTCCACGCCTATTGATGCTAATTTTTCTTCCCATATATCCATGGTTTCGGCAATATTTTTATTACCTGATTTTAAAAGATTGTTTCTTTGTTTTAAAACTCTGTAATAACTTATGAGATTTTTAAAATATGAAGGTTTTATCTGACTTATAAATGAATCTAAAAATTTTCTTCTCTCTCCCGGCCCATCCTTTATTAAAGAAAGAAAGTCGGGAGTGAAAATTACCATTGAATAAACTCCTATAAGTTCGCTTAATTTTTCAATTTGTACACCTTTTAACTTTATGCTTTTTTTATCTGACACAAAAATATATGAAGAATCAGTTTGTCCGCCTGATTCAAATTCTGCTTCTATTTTTGAATAGGGCTTTCCAAAATTAATAATTTCATTTTCTCTTAAGGATCTGAAAGATTTTCCGCTTTGAAAATAATATATAGCTTCTATGATGTTTGTTTTTCCCTGTCCGTTTTTTCCGTATATTATATTGGTTTTTGGAGAAAATTCAATTTTTTCATTTTCATAATTTCTGAAGTTTGTAAGATACAAATTTTTTATAATCATTTTACTACCTTCATATAAAAATCTTCATCTTCAAATTTTATAAGTATTTCATCTCCTGAATATAATTTTCTTCCTCTTCTTTCTTCTTTTTCACCGTTTACAAAAACAATTCCTGATTTTATCATATCTTTTGCTTCTGCTCCGTCAAAAGAAAGTCCTGCAAATTTTATAAGTTGGTCAAGTTTTATATATTCAGTTGTGATTTTAATTTCGTTCATAATTTATCTCTTTTCAAAAATCAGTTTTTGTTTTTAAGTTCCATGGGAAGAACCATATAAAGATATGAATCTCCCTCCAAGGGTTTAATAACAAAAGGTCCTCTCATATTTGTAAATTCAAAGTTTGCATATTCATGTTCAATGCATTTTAATGCATTTAAAATAAGTTTTGAATTTACACCAATTCTTAAATCATCACCATATTTATCCACTTCTGTTTTTTCACAGAAATTACCCATTTTTGAAATACATTCAACTGTAATTTCAGAATTTTTAAGTTTTAAGATAACAGGAATTTTAGGATCGTCATAGTTAATGATAATTGATGCTCTTTCAATCATTCCTCTGAAATTATCTACATTTATTTTTGCATGAATATTTGCCTGAGGGGGAACAAGTTTTCTGTAATCTAAAAATTCTCCCTGCAAAAGTCTTGAAGTTATGGTAAATGAATCATATATAAACATTACACATGAATCATCAACCTTTATATCCACAATTGTTGAATCATCCTTTAAAATTTTTGAAATTTCAGATAAAACTTTTCCCGGAACAACAAATTTTAAATCACTGATATTGGTTTCCGGTATAATCTGATTTCTGAGAGCAAGTCTTGTACGGTCAATTGCAATTGCCTTTAAGTTGCTTTTGTTAATTTCAAAGCAAATTCCGGTAAATATGGGTTTACTTTCATCATCTGATACGGCAAAGAGAGTGTTTTTTATAATATCTTTGAAATTTTTTGAATAAATTCTTATAAAATCTCCATCTTCTACCTTTGATATTTCAGGATAACCATCGCTTGAAAGATAGAGAATGTTAAAAAGTGTATTTTCACAGACAATTTTCATTTCATTGTTGTCAGTTGTATAAAGTTTTACTTTTCCATCAGGAATGTTTCTTATAATATCATAAAAAATTCTTGAATCAACAATGAGTGTTCCGCATTCTTCAATATTTGCATCAAAAATACTTTCAATGCTCATATTTCCGTCAGAGCCGGTAAGTTTTATTTTATCTGTTACTTCAATTTTCATTCCCTTTAAAATGTCAACGGGATTGTTTGGAAGTATAGCTTTTGAAACTGTTTCAATTGATTTTAAAAGTAATTCTTTATCACATGAAAATTTCATGGTTTTCTCTCCTTGCTATTAAATAAATTATAATAAATATATAATATAAATTTCGTAGTAGTATTAATAGGTGTGTTGGTTTGTGGAAAACCCTTTTTCTTCTTAATATGAGTGAGTTTTAAATCTTGATAACTATAAAAATTTATAAACACCAATGTTTAAAATTGTTGAATAAATTTTTAAAAATTATTTTATCAACATAAAAGTTATACACATCATATTTTAATATGGAAAAGTATGTAAAAGTGTTATACGGTAAGGGTTTTAATATGTGGATAAAATAAAAATTTAAAATAATAATGTGGATTAATTTTTAATATCTTTTAAAAGGTCTTCAATTGTTTTTTCTAAAGTAGGATCAGAATCAAGTTTGCTTTCAATTTTATTAATACCGCTAATGACTGTTGAATGATCTTTTCCACCAAAAAACTCACCTATTTGTTTTAGCGAAAGATTTGTATAATTTTTTATTAAATACATTGCAATTTGTCTCGGATATGCAATATTCTGACTTCTTGTGTCTTTAAAAAGATCATCTTCACGAAGTGAAAAATATTTTTCAACATTTCCCTTTATAAGTTCCGGGGTAATTTTTTGTTTTTTCTCATTTATCATATCCGATAAAGATTCTTTTGCAAGATTGACTGTTATTTCTTTTCTCATGAGTTTGTGCTGAATCATAAGTTTTTTTACAGCACCCTCAAGTTCTCTTATGTTGGATTTAATGTTTTTTGCAATATATTCATAAACATCTTCGGGAATTTCCATGCTGTACTGAAAGGCTTTTTTCTTTAATATTGCAACCCTTGTTTCATAATCGGGGGGATTAATGTCTACAGAAAGACCTTGTGCAAATCTTGTTTTAAGTCTTTCCATAAATGTGGGAAGATCTTTTGGATGGCGGTCAGCTGTGATGATTATAATTTTGTCGTTTAAATAAAGTTCATTGAAAGTGTGGAAGAATTCTTCCTGTGTTGCTTCTTTATCTGAAATGAACTGAATGTCATCAATCATCAAAATATCAACAGTTCTGTATTTTTCTCTGAATCTTTCGTTAGTATTTGTTTTTAAGGAATTGATATATTCATTTGTAAACTGTTCAGAGGAAACATAGAGAATGTTTTTGTTCATATCATATTTTAAAACATGGTTTCCTATTGCGTGCATAAGGTGAGTTTTACCAAGTCCTACACCACCGTATAAAAACAGAGGATTGCATCCTTCTGTTCTTCCTTCTGCAAGGGCAAGGCTCGTTGCGTGGGCAAGTTGGTTTGATTTTCCTATTACAAATGAATCAAAAGTATATGAAGGATTAAGATTTGTCTGTTTGAATCTGTATTTATCCTGAACTTCTGTGTAGTCTGAATTTATAAGTATTTTAAGTTCCACATCAGAACCTGTTACAAATTTAATAGCATTTTTAATTAAATCCGCATATCTTTGTTCTACCATTTCCTTATTATAAGAATAAGGAACTTTTATTATAAATTCATAATTGTTAAATTCTATTGGGATTATTGTTTCAATCCATGTTGTGAAACTAACCTGAATTGGAATTTCGGGTTTTATAATGTCTAAAACCTGCTTCCATATTTCAACAATATTTTGCATTTATATCTTCCTTTCTTTAAAATTTTATATAAAAAGCAAAAATGATTATTTTTTGAGATATTTACATTATAACACAAAAAAAATAACTTTTCAAGCTTTTTTACAAAAACAAGAAAAGTTATATATAAAAATATAAAAATTTAAGAAAAAGCCAAAAACAAGCCTTTTTTAGTAATTTTGCAAATTAAGAGAATTAAAAATTTCAAGTGCGCGGCTTGATAAATAAGCATTTTTTTCTCTTTTTTTTCTAAATCTTTTATCAGATGGAGATATAATTCCAAAGGTGACATTCATGGGCTGAAAATTTTTGACAGATGAATCGGAAATATAATGACAAAGAGCACCTGTTGCGGTTTCTTTCGGAAAATCAACAAAATCTTTTCCTAAAAGCATATTTGCCATATTTATTCCTGCAACCATTCCCGATGATGCAGATTCAATATAACCTTCAACACCGGTAATTTGTCCTGCAAAGAAAATCTTTGGATTTTTAAGTGTCTGATAGTGACAATTCAAAAGATTCGGTGAATTTATAAATGTGTTTCTGTGCATAACACCAAAGCGGACAAATTCAGCATCTGAAAGTCCCGGTATCATTGAAAAAACTCTTTTTTGTTCGCCAAATTTTAAATGTGTCTGAAATCCTACCATATTATAAAGAGAACCTTCTTTATTGTCCATTCGAAGCTGAACAACGGCATAAGGAATTTCATCTGTTCCCGGAATTTCAAGTCCCACAGGTTTTAAAGGACCAAAAAGAAGTGTGTCTTTTCCTCTTTTTGCCATGGTTTCAACAGGCATACAACCCTCAAAAACAACCTCTTTGTCTGCACCGTGAACAGGGGCAAGTTCAGCGTTTATGAGTTCATTATAAAAAAGTTCATATTCATCCTTTGTCATGGGACAGTTGATATAGTCAGGATCGCCTTTATCATATCTTGCTTTTTTATATGCTTTTGTCATATCAATGCTTTCTTTTGTGACAATTGGTGCTGCAGCATCAAAAAAGTGAAGATAACTTTCTCCGAAAAATTCTTTAATGGAATCATAGAGATCGTCGGAGGTAAGAGGACCTGATGCAATTATGGTATATTCATCTTCATTGATTTTTTTATATTCATCAGAAATTAAAGTGATTAAAGGATGATTTTTTATTTTTTCTGTTACAAGAGAAGAAAAACCGTCTCTGTCAACAGCAAGGGCTCCTCCTGCGGGAACTTCTGTGGCATCTGCACATTCCATAATGAGAGAAGACGCTCTTCTCATTTCTTCTTTTAAAAGTCCCACAGCGTTTTCGAGACCTTTTGCACGAAGGGAATTTGAACAGACAAGTTCTGCAAAATTTTCGGATTTGTGTGCAGGAGAATATTTTTTAGGTTTCATTTCCCAAAGATTAACTTTTATTCCTCTTTGGGCGCACTGCCATGCCGCTTCGCATCCGGCAAGACCTGCACCGATAATGTTAACTGTCATTTTTTATCTCCGCCATTTTTATTTTCACTGCAAGAGGGACAATATTTTTTGTTTCCTCTTGTCATTTTTTCATACATAACACCGCCGCATTCGGGGCATTTGTCATTTGTTGGTTTGTCCCATGAAGTGAAAGAACATTCGGGATATGAAGTACATCCGAAGAAAATCTTTCCTCTTTTTGATTTTTTCTCAATAACGGGAGAAGAACAAAGGGGACATTTAACACCTATTTCTTTTACAATTGCCATTGTATTTCTGCATTTCGGAAACTGGGGACAAGCAAGAAACTTTCCGAATTTACCGTGTTTATACACCATAAGAGCACCGCATTTGTCGCAAACAGTGTCTGAAACTTCGTCTTTTATTTCAATGTCACCAATTTTTTCTTCTGCTTCGTTTACGGTTTCCATAAATGGTGAATAGAATTCGCCAATAAGGGATTTCCACTCTTTTTCTCCCTCTTCAACTTTGTCAAGGTCATCTTCCATATTTGCGGTAAAGTCAACATCAACAATGGATTTGAAATGTTCACACATGAGAGAATTTACAATCATTCCAAGTTCTGTGGGAACAAGGTTTTTCTTGTTTCTTACCACATATCCTCTTGAAATTATGGTTGTGATGGTGGGGGAATAGGTACTTGGTCTTCCGATTCCCATCTCTTCAAGTGCCTTTACCAAAGAAGCTTCGGTAAATCTTTGGGGAGGTTGAGTGAAATGCTGATCGGGAGAAAGAGACTGAAGAGAAAGTTCTTCGTCCTTTTCAAGTTCCACAATTTTTGAAACCTTTTCTTCTTCCTGATCCTGACTTTCTGTGTAAAGGAGAGTGAACCCGTCAAAAGCAACAGTTTGACCGTTTGCCCTGAAGTTATACTTTCCTGCATCAATTCCATATGTCACCACATCAAAAAGTGCATCTGTCATCTGACAGGCAACAAATCTTTCCCATATGAGTTTGTAGATTTTGTACTGATCGGGAGTAACTGATGATTTTATGGAATCGGGTGTTATTGTAACATCAGAAGGTCTTATGGCTTCATGGGCATCCTGAGCGCTCTTTTTGGTTTTATAAACTTTAGGAGATTTGGGGAGATATTTTTCACCGAATTTTTCGCTGATATATCCTCTTACTTCCAAAAGTGCATCGTCGGAAATTCTGAGTGAATCAGTTCTCATATAGGTGATAAGTCCCACATGTCCTTTTCCTTTGATATTCATTCCTTCATAAAGAGTCTGTGCCGCCTGCATTGTGCGTGCGGTTGTAAAACCAAGTTTTCTTCCGGCTTCCTGCTGAAGTGAACTTGTGATAAAGGGAGGGGGAGAAAATTTCTTTTTCTGACTTTTCTGAACGGATTTTACAATAAACTTTTCTTTTTCAACGGAATTTACAACATCTTTTGCATCTTTTTCACACAAAAGTTCTTTCTTTTTTCCGCCTTCGCCGAAAAATCTGGCACCAAATTTTTTCTTTCCTTTTAAAAATGATGCATCAATTGTCCAGTATTCTTTTTCAACAAATGCATTAATTTCTTCTTCTCTGTCACAGATAAGTTTTGTTGCAACAGACTGAACTCTTCCTGCACTGAGTCCCTTTTTAACCTTTTTCCACAAAATGGGGCTTATTTTATAACCCACAATTCTGTCCAAAACCCTTCTTGCCTGCTGTGCATCAACAAGGTTTATGTCAATTTCTCTGGGTTCTTTTATGGCATTTGTAACAGCTTTTTTAGTAATTTCGTTAAATGTTATTCTGCATTTTGAATTTGCATCCACACCCAAAGTGTTTGCAAGGTGCCAACTGATTGCCTCACCTTCACGGTCAGGGTCAGTTGCAAGATATATTTTTGAAGCAGACTTTGCCTCTTTTTTCAGAGATTTTATAAGGTCGCCTTTTCCTCTTATGGTAATATATTTAGGTTCAAAATTATTTTCAACGTCAATTGCAAGTTGACTTTTGGGAAGGTCGATGACATGTCCCATACTTGCAACAACATTATATCCTTTTCCTAAATATTTTTTTATGGTAGCAGCTTTGGACGGTGATTCCACAATAACTAATTTTTCGGCCATAATTTCCTCCGTTATTTTAATTTATCGAGTAATGCTCGGTTGCGTCTTTTTTTATGAATTTTTTAAGTTCCATGTTAAGAAGTATTCCATACAAACTAAAAACAGGAATGTCTGAAATAAGAGATATTTCATCAATCAAAAGAGGTTTTTGATAAAGAATATCATATATTTTTCTTTCATCTTCAGAAAGAGAAGAAATTTCATTTTCATTTTTTCCCTTTTCTTTTTCTGTAGGAGAAATTTTGTAGAAAGAAAGAATATCTTCAATTCCCGTAACACAAGTTGCACCTTTTGATATTAAAAGGTTTGTTCCTTTTGAAAGAGAAGATGAAAAATTTCCAGGCAGGGCAAAAAGTTTTCTTCCGAATTTAAGTGTCTGCTCTGCAGTAATCAAAGAACCGCTTTTTTCCCTTGCCTGAATGACAAGAGTAGATAAAGAAAGTGCGGCAATGATTTTGTTTCTTTCAGGAAATCTGAATCTTTCAGGGGGAGTTTTTGGGGGATACTCACTTATTATCATTCCGCTTTTTAATATATTTGCGTAAAGATTATAGTTTTCTTTAGGATAACAAATATCAACACCGCAGCCTAAAACCGCCACGGTATATCCTCCGCATTTAACAGCACCCATATGGGCGAAAGAATCAATTCCGTCTGCCATTCCGCTTACAATGCATATTCCCTTTTCTGATGCAAGGCTTGAAATTTCAAGAGCAGAATTTTTTCCGTATTCATCACTTGCCCTTGCTCCCACAATTGAAAGACAGGGAATGGCATTTAAATCTTTTATAACCCCTTTTGCATAAATTATGCATGGGTGATTTGAAATTAAAAGAAGAGACTTTGGAAAAAGGCTTTCACCGTAGCAGATAATTTCTATCTCTTCTTTTTCAAGCATTTCATAATAATTTTTTGCCTCAGACAAATCCTTTATGAGAAGGCTTTCAATCTCTTCTTCCTTTAAAAAAGAAAGTCTTTCATAATCTTTCCTTGTGGCAGAAAAAATATTATCTATTGTTTCAAATTCTTTTAAAAGTTTTATAACTTTGCTCTTTGTGACTTTGGAAAATCTTGAAAGCCACAGCCATTTATACTTGTATTCAGGATTTTCCATGCCATCCTCCGTATATCAGTATGAAATACTATGAAAATTTATAAACACTTATAATACAGTACACTAAAATTTTGAGTTTGTAAAGGGGAAAGAAAAAATTTTTTTCTACATAATATATAGTAATTTGATTTTAAAAAATTTATTTTAGTAAATATGCACATATTTTTTTGTATATTTTTGTCATATAAAACATCAAATAAAAAAAGGAAAATGTGAATGTTTAACGAAAATAATAGGTAACAGCTTTTTTTGGCTCAAAATTTATCCGGTAATTTTATAAATAAAGAAAAAATTCAAGAGTTTATTTATAGCCGTATAGAAAAATTAAAGGAGGATGTATTACTTATGGCTGCTACAAAGGATATCAGAAATGTTTGCCTTATTTCACACGGCAACGCAGGAAAAACATCGCTTGTTGAGGCAATGCTTTACAACGGTAAATTAATTGACCGTTTCGGAAGAATTGAAGACGGAAACACTGTTTCAGACTATGACAGTGAAGAAATAAAGAGAAAAATTTCGGTTAATACATCTCTTATCAGTTTTGACTGGAACGACAAAAAGATGAACATTTTAGACACTCCGGGATTTTTTGATTTTGTGGGTGAACAGATTGAGGCTGCAAGCGTTTGCGAAAACTGTATCATAACTGTCAGCGGAAAATCGGGCGTTAGTGCAGGTACGGAAAAAGCATGGCGTCTGGCTGAAAAATATAATCTTGGAAAAATTATTTTTGTAAATAAATTAGATGACATAAAAGCAGATTACATAAAGGTTATTGAACAACTCAACGACACCTTCGGAAAGGCAATTGCACCTTTCACTTTCCCCATTAAAGACGGTGACTTTTTCTGCGGATTTGTTGATGTTATAAAAATGAAAGCAAAAATGTTTACGGGAAATGATGCAACCTATGAAGATATTCCCGAGGCATATCTTGAAACTGCACAAAGAAGCCGTGAAATCTTGAATGAGGCAATTGCTGAATGTTCAGACGAACTTATGGAAAAATTCTTTGCAGGAGAAGAATTCACAGAATCTGAAATCAAAGATGCCATAAAAACAGGTATCAAAAACGGCATTGTTGTTCCCGTTATCTGCGGAAGTACATGGATGAGAATTGGTATCACCCATGTTTTAAGCCTTGTTTCTGACTATCTTTTCTCACCCGATGATGCGGAAGCCGCAATCGGAAAAGATGCAAAAACAGGTGATGAAAAAGAAATTGAATGTAAATCTGATGCTCCCCTTGTTTTAAAGGTTTTCAAAACCGTTGTTGATAACTATGTGGGAAAAATGTCATTCTTTAAGGTTGTTTCAGGAAAACTCACTCCCGACACAACACTTTATAACGCAAACAAAGAAGAAAATGAAAAAATAGGAAAACTTTACACCTTAAGAGGTAAAAAACAGATTGAAGTTCCATTCCTTGAAGCAGGTGACATCGGTGTTGCCGCAAAACTTGCCTTTACTGAAACAGGAGACACACTTTCTGATCCCAAAGCACCGGTTATCTTAGACGCAATCGAATTTCCAAAACCTGTTCTTTCAATGGCAATTGTTCCAAAATCAAAGGGCGATGAAGAAAAAATCAGTCAGGGACTTTCAAAACTTATGGATGAAGACAAGACCTTCACTCTCACATCAAACAAAGAAACAGGCGAAACCGTTATTTCAGGTCTCGGCGAACAGCATCTCAATGTTATCTGTTCAAAACTTCTTTCAAAATTCGGTGTTGATGTAACATTAAAAGATCCCAAAATTGCCTACAGGGAAACAATCCGCAAAAAAGTTAAAGTTGAAGGAAAACATAAAAAACAGTCCGGCGGTCACGGTCAGTACGGTCATGTATGGATTGAATTTGAACCCTGCGAAAGCGAAGACCTTATCTTTGAAGAAAAGGTATTTGGCGGCTCTGTTCCCAAAAACTACTTCCCCGCAGTTGAAAAAGGTCTCAGAGAATCCATGGCAAAAGGTGTTCTGGCAGGATATCCCGTAATCAACCTCAAGGCAACACTTTTAGACGGTTCATATCACCCTGTTGACTCATCTGAAATGGCATTTAAAACTGCTGCTTCAATCTGCTACAAAACAGGTCTTGAACAGGCAAACCCCGTAATCCTTGAACCCATCGGAATGCTTAAAGCAAAGGTTAGAAATGATTATACAGGTGACGTTACAGGCGACATCAACAAACGCCGCGGAAGAATTCTCGGAATGAATCCCTTAGATGGCGGTGAAACGGAAATTGAAGCCCTCATTCCCTCAAGCGAAATGACAAAATATGCAACAGACCTTCGTGCAATCACCAACGGAAGAGGAAGTTTCACCTTTGAACTTGACCACTATGAAGAAGTTCCGGCACATTTGGTAGACAAAATAAAAGCAGAAGCAAAAGAGCAATGAATGTAAAAATAGTCCGGAACGCAAAAGGCAAAAATAATATATAATCAGTTTATGGTAGGGAAATATCCGAAAAGATATTTCCCTATTTCTTTGCCTTTTGCTATATGCAAACGAACCCTCGACGTACACTTGTACGCCTTCGGGCACGCCCCGAAAAATTCGGGGTTCTTATTGCATATTCCAAACAATTTTTACTATTCATTGAGAAAGAGACAGTAGATTTTTTGAAAAAGGGGATTCCCCAACATAGGGATTAGTAATTAGGAAATAGGGAATAGGCACTTCTCTTTCTGTTTTTATGAAATGTCTAATATCCGCTCCTATTCTCTATTCCCCTAATCTCTAATCACTACGTTGGGATTAGTAATTAGGGAATAGGGATTAGGCACTTCTCTTTCTGATTTTATGAAATGTCTAATATCCATTCCTAATCACTATTCCCTAATCTCTAATTGCTACGTTACTACAGCGATGTGCGAAAAACGATATGGTGACGAACCAAAAGTAAGTGAAAATAATCTAATAAAAACAAACTTGTAACAGGGAAATATCTTTTCGGATATTTCCCTGTTATTTTGCCTTTTTGCTATTGTCAAATCTCACCACTCGCAGCACTAATTTACACCCCCTTGTTTTGCATATTGATGTTCACTATCCCTTAAGAAATAAAAATTTTCTGAAATGGGAAGGAGAAATTTATAATCTAATTGTTGATAAATTTTAGATATTATGTTATAATAAATAAGCCAAACACACCAAAAACAATAAAGATATGATAACACATTAATAATAATGTGGCTTTTTTCATATACTCCATATTGAATTTGATAAAAATGCAAATTCCATTATGGGGTATGTGTTCATATCTTTTTGGTTTGTTTGGCGACGACCGGAGTTTGCGTTTTTTATGCGTTAGCTTCGGCTGACGCATTTTTTGATATATGGAAAATTTTGGTTAGTTTTGCAAGATAACAGACATATCAAATTTTGCTTGCATAATTAGATACAGGCACAACCTGTTTTGGAGGTGGTTTTATGGAAGATATCATATGTCTGACAGAAAAAAGAAAAAGTATTTATGATAATCTTGAAATTTCAGACTGTGCAAAAATAATTAAACGTGATCTTTCAAAATCAGGAATTTCAGAAGAGGATATTTTAGACTTTTTGTTTGATTATTATATTCCATTAAAAACAAGAGCAAATGAACTAAAAAAAGAGATGAATAAAAAATGGTTTGACATATCGGAAGTATTTTATGACAAATAGCAGAGAAACCTGAGAAAAGAAAACCACAAATGAATTGCCAAAGTCACACCAAAAATATTAATAATGTAAAAAGGGAAGTTTTTAATAATAAATAATAGCCTTAAATATTGATTTGCAGGTAATTCTCTGTTATAATAAAATCAACAACATAAACAGTAAACAAGAAAGACTTACAAAACCGACAAAACAAGGAGATGAACCAAATGTCACTTTCAGAAATGATTAACCGTGCAGGAGAGAAAGCATATCAGAAAAAGTTTGAATCCACAGAGCTTGAAAAATACAACCGAATGATTGCGGATGAAGAATATAACATAAATATGTGCTATGCCCATGTGGGAAAAGCATATCTGGATTCTGTTGAAAATGTGCCTGAGGAATATGCACCTTTTTTGGAATCTATCAAAAAATCAATGGAAAAAACAGAAGAATATAAAAAACAAATTCGTGAGCTCAAGGGTTTGGTACTGTGCGAGAAGTGTAACAGTGAGGTTTCTTTGGAAAGCCCATTTTGTCCGTCTTGCGGAAACAAGATGCCTGAAAGACAGATTCTTGCTCCCGACACGGTTATGTGCGTCGGATGTTCAACTATCATAAATGTCACCATGAGATTTTGCCCTGTCTGTGCAATGCCTGTTGCTCAGTCTATGAATTTTGTTCCCGCAAATGCACAGCCTCAGCAAATCGTAAATCCCCCAAAACAGGATGCAACCCTTTGCCCAAACTGTCACAACGCAATACAGGCCGGATCAAAATTCTGTGTGGTTTGCGGAACGCCTGTGCAAGGTGAAACAACGGGAAGCATAGCCTCAAATGTTTGTCCGGGATGCGGAAAAGCATTTGAGCAGGGGACAAAGTTTTGTGTGGATTGCGGAACAAAAATAGGATAAGTATTGAGATTATTTAAAAAAACAACGCCGAAAACATATGCAAAAAGGAACTGTCAGAGCACATAAATGAATTAACATGACACAAAAAATTAACGGTTTTTTTATGTGCATCACGATATAATAAGGAAAGTTCCGTTTGAATTTATATAAAGAAGGAGAAATTTATGGGAAAATTTTGCAAAAACTGTGGAACCCCTGTACATGAAAATGCCGCATTCTGTCCTTCCTGCGGTACGGAGAATCCCACAGGAAATATGGCTGAGCGACAGCAGTTTGTGGATAATAAAAAGAAAAACATCAAAAAGGGACTGATTATTACAGTAATTGTTCTTTCTTTGGCGGTCATTGTGGCATTTACAGCACAATACATATATTCATCAACAGGATACAGACCGGCTTTAGGAGAAATAGTTGAAGCGATTGAAGATGAGGATGTAGATACATTAACTGATTTTGTTGAAGACCGAAGCATACAAAGCGAGGAAGAAATTGCTGACGAGCTGCAAAGGTCATATGATGAAATGCAAGAGGAACTTGGCGATGATTATAAAATTAAATGCCATGTGACAGGCGTTCAACATTACTCAAAGCACGATATCGACACGGAAAATGAATCTTATGATTATGAAGAAGAAATCACCGATGCTATTGACGTTGAAATTAAAGCTGTTTCCCAAAAAGACGGAGAAACAGAGGAAGTATATTATAGTTTGGGTCTTTATGAAGAAGGCGGAGAATGGAACATTTTGTTCTTTTTCATAAACTGAAAAATTAAAGGAAGATGACAATATGGACAGAAAATGTATGTACTGCGCTGCGATCTTGGATGAACATATGGTGTTTTGTTACGAATGCGGAAGACAGCAGATAACAGAAAATAATATCATAAAACCAGAGGTGACAGAGCCAATAATGAAGAAGAAAAAGAGCCCGATAACAAAATGGATAATCATGGGCGTTATTTCGGTTATTATTATTCTGTCAATTCTTGCGGCGTGGTTTATTATTCCAAGAACGGGATACAGAAAAGTTGTGAGAAGATTTACACAAGCTATAGAAGAGTGCAACATTTCAATTATAGAAGACGATATCAGCGAGCATTATGGCAATATGATTTGGACTTTTGGCTATGAGATGGAAGAGGACGAAGCCATCGAAAGAGTTGAGGACTATTTAGATTTGGTTGAGGATGCGTATGAAGAAAATATAAAATGCGAAAAAACTTATGTCTATCATTGGACAAAACACGGAGTGGAAAAACGAATAGAAGAAGTGGAAAGAGAATATAATCACGATGCAGATAATGTGAGTGATATAAAAAACGTGGAACTTAAAATATCAGGAAAAGGTCACGATGACACATATGTAAATCTTTTTCTTTCCAAAGAAGACGGAGAATGGAAAATACTGGACATGACGTTTGAACTGAATCCTGATGAGTATTGAAAAAACGAAAATATGAATGCAAAGACAACAATATTTGTAATTTTGAAAGAATCAGGGATTGAATTTTTAAAAGGTTGGAAAAATCTCATACATAATTTCCCCTCCAACAACCATCATTAAACATTCCTGCATATCAAAAAAGCAGGCTGAGCCTGAAGCCTGAGTCGCGGGCGTAATTTGATATACATCTTGTCTCGCGAACTAAATTCTGCGTAATTTCCTATACAGCAAAAAAGAGGCTACAACAAAATGATTTTTAAACACCAAAGAAATAATGGTGCATTTCTCATTTTGTTGCAGCCTCTTTCTGCTTTTTAATATCCCAATTTGCCGTCTAAGGATTCGTCGTTTTCAATCCAGTCATTAACATCCACAACGGTATATTCATCGTGGGTGTTTCGGATAACAACCTTGGAAATCCCTGCATTTATAACCTGACGTTTGCACATTGAACAGCAGGTTGCATCGGGAACAAGCTCTCCTGTTTCAAAAAATTTTCCCACAAGATAAAGGGTTGAGCCAATCATCTCTTCTCTCTTTGCACTTATGATGGCATTTGCCTCTGCATGGACACTTCTGCAAAGTTCATATCTTTCACCTCTTGGGATGTTGAGTTTTTCCCTTGTGCAATACTTAAGGTCAATGCAGTTTTTTCTGCCTCTGGGTGCTCCCACATATCCTGTTGAAACAATCTCATCATTTTTCACAATGATTGCACCGTAATTTCTTCGAAGGCAAGTTCCTCTTTCCAGAACGGTTTCTGCAATGTCAAGATAGTAATTATTTTTGTCTCTTCTTATGTATTCTTTCATCTTTATTCCTCTTTTCTGTTTCTTATAACATTTTTTGTGGCATCTGCCTCTTCAAGGAGTTGGCGTGCATTTTCCAAAGCGACCTCTGTCAGCTTTTCGCCAACAAGTGTGCGGGCAATCTCTTCAACTCTTCCTTCACCTGAAAGGGGATCGACAAAGGTGTGGGTTCTTCCGTCTGAAACTTCTTTTTTTATAAGATAGTGTGTATCTGCCAAAGATGAAATCTGCGGAAGATGAGTTATGCAAAGGACCTGGGAAGAAGCAGACATTGAATAGAGTTTTTCGCCGATTTTTCTTGCGGCACTTCCGCTTACTCCTGTGTCAATTTCGTCAAAGATAACAGTTATGCCTGAATCTATGCCCGAAAGAACATTCTTTATGGCAAGCATAATTCTTGAAAGTTCTCCTCCCGATGCAATTTTTGAAAGGGACTTTTTCTCCTCTCCCACATTTGTGCATATGAGAAATTCAACAGAGTCTTTTCCGTTTTCCGTAATAACTTGGGGCAAAATTGAAACCTCAAACAAAACCTTTTCCATGTTAAGATCTGAAAGATGCCTCATCACTTTTTTCTCAAGGTCTTTGCTTTTCGTTTTTCTGATATCAGACAAGGCGTTTGCCTTTTCTTCTCTTTCTCTTTCAAGCCTTTCCTTTTCTTTTAAAAGTTCTTTAATTCTTTCGTCAGACGTTTCTATTTTTTCAAGTTCCTCTATTGCCCTGTCATAGAAGTCTAAAATGTCATTTACGCTTTTGCCGTATTTTCTTTTCAGTGTATATATAAGTTCAAGTCTTTCTTCTGTCTCTTTTGCCTCTTGCATATCAAATGATGAATGGTCAAGGAAGGTTTTAAGTTCCCTCACCTTTTCATCAAGAAGATATCCTGCCTCTGAAAGCCCTGAATATATGGAAGAAAGTTCTGAGTCAAAATCGGATATTTCTTCAATCTTCTTTGCCCCGCTCCACAAAAGATCGTGACAACTGCCCGAATCTGAGCCATAGAGCATTTCGTAGGCAAAAGAAGCATTTTCCATAATGCGGCTTGCATTGTCAAACATAAGTTTCTTTTTTTCAAGCTCGTCATCTTCACCGGGGTAAAGGTCGGCTTTTTCTATTTCTTCTGTCTGGTAGATGAGCATATCTTTTCTTCTTAAAACTTCCTGCTCATCATCGTTTTCTTTTTCAAGTTCACAAACAACCTCTTTATATCTTTGATTAACGAGTCTGAAATCAGACAAGCTTTCTTTGATGCCATCCCCTATGAATTTGTCAAGAAAATCAATGTGAGTTTTCACTGACAAAAGGGAAGTGTTGTCGTGCTGACCGTGAATGTTTATGAGATGTTCTCCGATTTCTTTAAGCATCGAAAGGTTGACGGGAGAACCGTTAACTCTGATGGTGTTTTTGCCTTCAAGATTCATTTCTCTTGAAATGATGATTTCTTGTTCGGGTTCTTTCCCGAGAATGTCGGAAATTTTCTTTGCACTTTCCTCATCTGTTTCAAACTCGCCGTCAACTCTTGCAAAAGTTTCCCCCGATCTTATGAGACTTTTTGATGTTCTCTCACCTTTTAAAAGATTTATGGCATCAATAATTATGGACTTTCCTGCTCCCGTTTCACCTGTAAGAACATTAAAGCCTTTTTCAAAATCTATCTGTGCCGATTCAATTACGGCTACGTTTTTTATTGAAAGATGTTTTAACATAACAAACACAAATTTGCGAATGCAAATTTTTCTCCCATCCATTATTTTGGAACAACAAAATTCCAAATATCATCATAAAACTTTACTGAATATATTTTGAGAGTCTGTTGCAAAGCTGTTTTGCACTCTTTTCATTTCTCACAACAATCATAATTGTATCATCACCGCAGATTGTTCCCACGATTTCGTCCCAGACAAAACTGTCAAGGGCATAACCAACAGCCTGAGCGGCACCGGACATTGTTTTTAAAACCGTGATGTTGTTTGCATAATCTGCTCCGATGAGGCAATGTCTGAGAATTGATTCAAGCTTGTCACTGATGCTTATGTCGGGATCTTTTGATGGTGCATATTTATATGTGCCGTCACTTAGCAAGACCTTGATTATTCTCATTTCCTGCAAATCCCTTGATGCCGTTGCCTGAGTGACGTTAAATCCGCACTCGTTAAGCCTTTTTGTCAGATCTGACTGAGTGGAAATTGCTTCGTTTGTTATAAGTTCCAGGATTTTTCCCTGTCTGTCGGATTTTACCATTGTTTATTCTCCTTTTGAAGTGGATGTATAGTAAGGGTTTTTATAACAAAAAAATTTAATATGTAATATTATCCCTGCAGTTTTTTGTGAAGGATTTCATGGAAGTTTCTGTCGCTCACCTTTATAAGCCTTGCCTTGAGAGGGGAACCTTCTATATGTATAACATCTCCCTCGGATGTTTCAAAGGCTCTTTGACCGTCAGAGGTGAGCATTGACACATCATCAAATGTGTTTTTGAATCTTATAGAGATTTTCGCTTCCCCCGGAACAATCAAAGGCTTTGCACCCATTGTGTGGGGACAGACAGGCGTAATTATGGAAACACAAAGAGATGCGTCCACAACAGGGCCGCCTGCGCTGAGGGAATATGCGGTACTTCCGGTGGGGGTTGCAACTACAACTCCGTCTCCCATATACGAGGCGACAAAGTGGTCATCAATCCAAACATCAAGGGCAACCATTCTTGTGTAGGAAGCTCTTGAAATCACAAGGTCGTTAAGAGCTGTGAGATTTTCTTTCCTGCCGTCCTTTTTAAGAAGTGTAGCACTTAGCATAAATCTTTCTTCTATTGTAAAATTGCCTTCCATAACAGAGAGAAGAGCATCTTCAACTTCGGATATTTCCACATCTGCCAAAAATCCCATGTGTCCCATATTTATCCCAAGAAGAGGAACTGCCTTTTTGGCGGCAATATGAGCTGATGAAAGGATTGTTCCGTCCCCGCCGATTATTACTGCGGCAAAGGATTTATCAAGAGCGAGTTCGGTCTCCTTTTCGTCTGTTCCGTCACAGAGAATAACATTATACTTTTTTTTCAGAATTCTTTCACAATTTGATGTAACCCTGCTGTCGGGGTCTTTTTTTCGGTTTGTAATAATAGAAATTGTCTGCATAAAAATCGCCTCTTTTGATATGGAATTTTAAATAAGTGATGTAAAATACCAATATCATAATGAATAATTAATATAATTATACATTATATACTGCATATTTGTCAACATAGAGATTAGGGAATAGGAATCAGAAAATCGGAAGTGGTGAAAGGTGATTGGAAAACCTTAAGAAATACGGAGTTTATAAAACAGCGTTATTGGTATCCGACTTTTGTCACTGCTCTGCTGATATATTTTTCAAAAAAATGCCGTCTTTTTAATTGTATAACATGCATACTTATGCTATAAAATTAATAAGACGGCTTTAAAACTCATTATATGAATTATTTTGCGGACAAATTCTCGCAAATCAGAGCATATTCTTCCAAAGAGAGAGTTTCTCCTCTTCTTGTGGGCTCAATTTTGCAAAGAGAAAGACAGCTTTGAATTTCCTCCTTTGAAAAAGGAACAAGGGGGCTGTTGGAAAGAGCATTCAAAAGAGTTTTTCTTCTTTGTCCGAATGCTGCTTTTATGAGTGAAAAAAGAAGTTTTTCATTTTTCACCTTAACTGCTTTTTCATCTCTCAAAGAAAGTTTTATGACTGTTGATGAAACCTTTGGTTGAGGAATGAAAGACGAGGGGGGAACATGGGTTATGATTTGGGGAACTGCGTGATAATTCACAGACAAAGTTATTGCTCCATAGTCTTTTGTGCCTTCCTTTGCACCTAAACGGAGGGCAACCTCTTTTTGAATCATCACGGTGATTGAGTCAATGTTTAAATCTTCTTCCAGAAGATGCATAATTATGGGTGTGGTGATATAGTAGGGGAGATTTGCAACAACACACACTCTCTCACCTTCAAATTCCTCTTGGGAAATTTTTTTGAGGTCGCATTTAAGAACGTCAGCATTAATAATTTTAAGGTTGTCAAATTCCGAAAGGTTTTCTTCCAGAATGGGAATTGCCGACGAGTCAATTTCGACACACACAACCTTTTTCGCCTTTTGCAAAAGCCTTTGAGTGAGAGTTCCGAAACCCGGTCCGATTTCTATTACGCTTGTATTTTCGTCAATTTGAGCTGACGAAACAATTGAGTCAAGAACATTTTCGTCAATCAGAAAATTCTGCCCGAGAGATTTTGAGAAATGAAATCCGCTTTTTTCAAGGATTTCTTTGATAACTTTTACCGATGCAAGGTTTTTCATTGTCTATATCTCTTTCATATTTCAGTTTTTTCAAAGTCTTTTGCACATTTGTCCAGAGAATCAATCTGAAGCTGAAGCTGGGACTTTGCACGCATAACAAAGAGGGCAACATCATTTTTGACACCTTCAAAGTCGGAAGTAATGTTGTTTAATCTCTCTGTTGCTTTGGTAATTATTTCGTGTGATTTCTGATTTGCCTCGCTGACAATGGTTTCTGCTTCTTTTTTTGCAGACTCAGAGAGTTGCTGGGCAGAGTTTTGTGCAACAATGAGAGTGTTTTTCATTGTTTCTTCCATATTTTTGTAGGTGTCAAGAAGTTTTTGAAGCTCCTTGATTTTTTCATCTTTTGCTTTTGACTCCCTGTAGAGTGCTTCATAATCTTTAAGCACTTCATCTTTGAATGCATCTACCTCCTGCTTTTTGTAGCCGAGGGGGGCATTTGAAAATGTTTTGGTTTGAATATCCAGGGGGGTTATCATTGGTTTTTCCTCCTTGTTATCTTTTGGTAAAAATCTTTAAGAGAATTTGTTTATCTCAATGTGGATTCTTCCTTTTTTAGTGACGCTTCCGTTGGTTTTTATGAGAAATTTGCCAAAACCTCTGATTGTCAATATATCGCCGTCTTTGACAGGCGATGATGCTGAGTTTGTCTCTTTGTAGTTTTGAAGAACAAGCCCTCTTTGGATAAGTTCCAACGAGGCACTTCTGGCTTTTTTAACGGCAGATGCCACAACAGAGTCGAGACGAAGAGATGAGACCGTGGAGTCATAGGTAACATACTCCCGCCGGATTCTGACATCTTCTGTTTTTTCGCAAATTGCACATTCCACGCCTGTGTTTGAAACTTTAAACAGGTTATCGACGATGAAGGGTGCGATTTCCTCAAGTGCAAAAATATATGTGCCCTCGTCTGTTATGACGATGTCGCCTATCATTTCTCTTTTTATGCCAAGTGATAAAACTGTTCCCAGATAGTCTCTGTGGGAAAGCGCTTTTGAGCCTTTTGATATAACTTTAATGCAGGCTATCGGGAAGTTTTCTTTATCATGTGGTTCGCCAAAGGATGCCACCTTTCTTTCTGCATCATCATATCCGCCAAAAAGGGTTATTGGACACACATCCTTGGGAAAACGGTTATATATTGTTTCTGCCTCAGGGGGTGTGAGAAACTTTGTGTAGAGACATCTTCCCGAAAATATGGCTTTGTTATATAAATCTTTTGCATGGGAAATAAGAGCCTTTATTTCGGGCGTGTCTGCTGAAAGAATATAATTTTTATCTTTTTTCATAAATCAAAATACGTCAAAGATGCCCTGAGTTTTAAGTTCGTCGCTGAAATCTCCCATAATTCCCATGGTGTTTGGAACAATTAAAAGAATTCCTGCAGAAACCTGTTGCATACTTCCGTCAAGAGCATAGACAGAACCGCTTAAAAAATCAAAGATTTTTGATGCGACGCTCTTTTCAAGTTTTTCAAGATTTACCACAACGGGTTTTTTCTCTTTCAGGTGGTCAACGATTTCGGGTGCATCATTATAACTCATAGGTTGCATAACAACAACTTTGAGCTGTGCGGTTGTGTTGATGTTCACCACTTTGCTCCTTTTTGGAGAAGAGGAAGACGGTGTTTCGTCAAAACTTCTTTTTCTCACAGGAATTGTTGCAGGTTCCGAAATGGGGGCGGAAGTATCCTCTGCTCCTTCTTCTGTGATACCGATGGTGTTTTTTACCCAATCCATAATTGAACTCATAATTTTTCCTCCTTGGATTATTAATTTTGATTTATTTATTATTTATTGTTTTTTCCATAGGCTTCTCCTTGAGGAGAGGCTCCGCCGTAGGCGGTGGTGAGGTGTAGATTGCGAAGCAATCGTTATTCTTTTCCACCTCATCCGTCAGCTATCGCTGACACCTTCCCCTCAAGGGGAAGGCTTTTCGTTCTCGATAATATTCGACATATCCATATTGATTTTGTCAAGTTAGGGACAAAAAATGTCGTATCGAAATTTACTTCTTGAATTTATTTATCCATTCCAGAATTTCAGGATATTTCATGTCTCCCGATGCAACAGACAAACCAAAATCAACAACATCTGCATTAGTGCAACTCATTTTTATGCCTTCTGCCTCCAAAAACGTCAGCATAACATATACGCCTATTCTCTTATTACCATCAACAAAAGCATGATTGGATATCAATGAAAACCCAAAACTTGCTGCCTTTTCCTCTTTTGTTTTATAAAGTTCTTCTCCACCAAATGTAGCATATGCATTATCAAGTGCACTTTCTAAAAGTCCAACATCCCTTACGCCAACACTACCGCCTGTTTCATGCGCTATTAATTGATGTAAGAGTAAGACCTTTTCTTTGTTTAATTTAATCATTTTGCCAACTCCTCAAAAGCAGGTTTGAATCTGTTCATAATCCTTTTTGCCGCCACATCTATTTTTTCATCATCAGTAATATCAAAGTAGAAGTCCGAGTCAACATCAATAAGCAAAAATTTGGGCTTGTTATTTTTAAATATAACTGCCTGACCATTATTTTCTGCAACTTTAGCCACTTTTGAGAAATTCTGATTTGCTTCAGTCATTGTTGTAATTGTTTCAGTATTTATATTCATAACCGCCTCCTATTATTTATACAACAAATACATCCTACAATTTATATTATATACAAATTACAGAGTACTGTCAACCTATAATTCTCAACAATTTTTGTATGATTTTATCAAGTTAGGGGCAAAAAATCATCCTCTATTATTCATCCTCTTTTGAGATGTTTTCAATCAAATCAACTACAACTCGATTTAATTCACTTGCATTTTTTGATGTAATTACCGGCTTTCCTGTATCTGCTTCAATTTCCTTTCGTGCATTACCTGCATATTTTCCGCCTCGTTTTGCAATCTCCCTATTCTCTTCAAAAGATTGAGGATTATGAACTTTTGATAAGTTTCTATTGCTCTGTCAATTGCAATTTCCGGATCAATAGTTTCATCAATTCGTTCTTTTCCGACTTCGGCAAGCCACATCTTAAAAGGTTCTGCTTTAGGTGATGGTATTGATTGGATTATACGAAGTAGTCCGGCAACATCTGCCGCTTGTACCTTTCTCTTTTTACCGTCCAAAGCAATCATTTCA
>SVJK01000089.1 GCA_015069015.1 Oscillospiraceae bacterium | reverse complement strand
TCTATACCTGTAACATCGGTTGTGATGCTGATATGATAATAATCAGTCTGCATAAGTTCTTTTAAATATGCAAGCGTTTTTATATCATCACCACAAAAAGCAACCTCCGTCTGGTCATGTGCCACAAGCTCATAACTTGTACAAGGTCCTCCTATTGCGCTAAGAGAAAGTTTCTTGCCAATAGACTCAAGCTTTTGTTTCCATACATCAGGATATGTTAGAAGTTTTCCGTCAGATGTATCCATAAGACCTTTAGTAACTGTCAAAACAGGAACATTTTCCGGGATTAACGGAAGCACATTATCTGCAAACCATTCTACTCCAAAACTACTCACACCACCAATAACAACATCCGTGCCATCAATAGTTTCTGCAAGCTGTTCTATCTGATAAAACTTTATTCCGGCAGGGAAATCTTTTTCAAATTTAGGATGTCTGTTATTTTTAATACAACCATCAATAATTTCCCTGTCTAAATGTGTCCCTACAACTCTTACCTCATGCTCATTTTCTCTTGCAGGAAAAGCAAGAGCACTTCCCATCATTCCTGCACCTATAATTGTTATAACTGCCATTTTACTACCTCCTGAAAACATTTGAAAAAATTTGACACTTTTTGAAAATTACTTTATAATTATATTATCAGCTCAAGCAGAAGTCAATCGTTGATGCCGATATTGAAATCTTTTCAAACTTTTTCACAAAGGAGCAAAACATGATTATATACGAACGCCAAGAAACAATTTTAAATTATTTGAAACAAAACAGAATTTCTACAATTAGGGAACTTTCAAAGATTGTATGGTCGAGCGAATCGTCTGTAAGAAGAGATATAAAGGTTCTTGAGCAAAAAGGCTATGTAAAGCAGATATACGGCGGTGTCGTTTCGGCAGAATACGAAAACAAGGTTGTTCCTATAAATTTAAGAGATTCTTCCAACGTTTCAATAAAGGACGACCTCGCAAAAAAAGCCGCAAATTATATATTTAACGGTGCAACAATATTTATGGACGGTTCTTCTACTGTAAGGCGAATTATAAAGTATATTGGCAAATTCAAAGACCTTAAAATAATAACAAATAATCAACGAATTTTTTCCGAATGTACTCACTCTCATATAAAACTCTACTGTACAGGGGGACTTTTTGACAGTCAAAACAGCATCTTTTTTGGCAACACTGCTGAAAACTATATCAACCACACAAGTGCCGATATTTTTTTCTTCTCAAGCCAGGCAATTTCAAATTACGGTGAGATAAGTGATATATCCGAAGAAGAAACCTCACTAAGAAAAGCTATGCTTAATCGCTCAAAAAAGAAAATTTTTCTTTGTGACTCGTCAAAATTAGGACTCCAAAAAACATTTACATTATGTAATAAGGATGATGTAGATCTGATAATATGTGATAAAGTCCTGCCTTGGGAATAGGTAAAAAATGAAATAAAACTGTTGCTGTGCAATCAAAGTATTTAAAAGTGGACTTTCCATATATTTTCACCTCATATACAGTGTATCATAAATCCATATATAATTCAGTGTTTTGCATAGCAAAACTACCTTTTCTCTTCTCTATTCTCTTTTATCTCTTATCTAGAAACGACAATTTTTTAGTGAAAAGTGAAGAGAGAATACTGAAAAGATACGGACAAAAGGGGACGTACATTTTTTGACATCTTTGATTGACTGAAATAAATTGATGTGATATAATCCGACTAAGGAGTGATTTTAATGGCAAGAATAGCGTGCCAAATCAGTCAAAGCGGATTATATCACATTGTTTTTAGAGGAGTAAATCGACAACATATTTTTTAAGAAGGGACAAAAGGGGACGTACATTAATTGTCACCTTGGATGTTTTATAAGAAAAGCTGACAATGTTAAAAAATGAGAAAAAATCTGTTAAATGTTCAAAACATCTTTGGCAAGAATATCTGAAAGGTTCGGTACCGACAAAAATGCGTGAACTTGAAAAATCCGTTCTGATTGAACGAAGCATAATAAAAAAATACAGAAAACAGTTATGGAATCCTTTTATTGAGGCGGTGGGAAGATATCGCCTCATAGAAGAGGGAGACAAAATTGCAGTTTGCATCTCAGGCGGCAAGGACTCCATGCTTCTTGCTCTTTTGATGAGGCAACTTCAAAGGCACTCTGAAGTACCCTTTGAAATTGTTTTTCTTGCAATGGACCCGGGGTACAGCAAAGCCAACCGACAAAGAATTGAAGAGAATGCAAAACTTATGAAAATTGATGTTGAGTTTTTTGAATCAGACATTTTCGATGTGGCAAACTCTGTGGAAAAATCCCCCTGTTATCTTTGTGCCCGTATGAGACGGGGGCATCTCTATGCCAATGCAAAGATGAGAGGGTGCAACAAAATTGCACTTGGACACCATATGAGTGACGTTATTGAAACAACCCTTATGGGAATGATGTTCTCAGGTCAACTTCAGGGTATGCTCCCAAGACTTTCAAGCACCAATTTTGAGGGAATGGAACTTATCCGTCCCATGTATTGCATATTGGAAGAAGACATAATTGCCTGGAGAGATTATAACGGACTTTCCTTTTTGCAATGTGCCTGCCGTTTTACGGAAAATATTGACGAAAGCGGAGACGGAATCGGAAAGTCAAAGCGTCAGGAAGTTAAGGCACTGATTAAAACGCTCAAAAAAACAAATCCCGATGTGGAGCGACATCTTTTTGAAAGCATTCACAATGTGTCTCTGGACACCCTTGTGGAATATAAGCAAAAGGGTGAAAGACATTCATTTTTAGAGAGGTTTGACAAGGAGAAGTTGTAATGGATGTAAAACAAATCACAGATATTCTTTTTGAAAAAGGCGACATTGAAGACAAATATCTGAAAAAACTTATAGAGTCGGAAGAATCTATGGAATATCTTTTCAAAAAAGCCGATGAAAAAAGGCGTGAGATATATTCTGACAAAGTATATTTAAGAGGCCTTATTGAGATTTCAAGTTATTGCAAAAACAACTGTCTCTATTGCGGAATAAGAGCCTCAAACAAAAATTCCAAAAGATTTCGCCTTGAAAAAGAGGAAATCCTATCCTGCGCCCGCCATGGATATGAAACGGGCTTTCGCACCTTTGTGCTTCAGGGTGGCGAAGACGGATTTTATGATGATGACTATCTTTCAGATGTTGTCTCTTCCTTAAAAAAAGAGTTTCCCGAATGTGCAGTGACACTTTCTCTGGGAGAAAGAAGCGAGGAAAGTTACAAGACTCTTAAAAGAGCAGGAGCAGACAGATATCTTCTGCGTCACGAGACGGGAGACAAAGACCATTATGAAAGCCTTCATCCCAAGAATATGAGTTTTGAGAATAGAATTGAGTGCCTTGTGAATCTAAAAAAGACCGGTTATCAAACAGGAAGCGGATTTATGGTGGGAACGCCCGGACAGACAACTGAGACTCTCATAAAAGATTTGAGACTTCTTCAAAAACTTCAGCCTGAAATGATAGGAATCGGCCCTTTTATTCCCCACAGGGACACTCCCTTTAAAAATGAAGAAGCAGGAAATTTAGAACTTACTCTTAAAATGATTGCAATTTTAAGGCTGATGTTTCCATATGCCCTCATTCCTTCAACCACTGCCCTTGCAACTCTTGATAAAAAAGGCAGAATCAAAGGACTTTTGGCGGGGGCAAATGTTGTTATGCCAAACCTTTCGCCAAAGGATGCAAGAGAAAATTATAATCTCTATGACAACAAGGCGCACCTTGGCGCGGAGAGCATTGAGGGAATAGGAGAACTGAGAGAAGAAATTGAAAATGCCGGCTATCGCATCTCCTGGGAAAGAGGAGATGCACTGACAAAGCAGAAAACGGATGGTAATCTTAAGACCTGATAAAAAAGTTTAAAGTGCAAAAAGGCATGAATTAAAGTAAATAAAAACAGGGTGTGAAAAATTTACAGGAATTTTTCACACCCTGTTTTTATTGTATAGGAAACCTGCTAAATAAAGTCAATAGGAAAAATGAAAAAATTTAATAAAGTATCAAAGTAAAGAATTGCATAGCAAACAGAGATAGCCGCTTGACTATCTCAAAACAGGTTAAATGAATTAGAGATAACTGCCGAATATCAGTTGTTCGTTAATTTCTTTGTAAAGCTCGGTAACTCTGCCGTAGTAAATACGTAGGAATTTGTTTAATCCGGCAATCATAGCTTCTTTTCCGCATTTACCTTCGTGGCGTTTCTTGCAGATGAAATCATAAACAGGGTCACCGATG
>SVJK01000021.1 GCA_015069015.1 Oscillospiraceae bacterium | reverse complement strand
AAAATCAGCCGCACAAATTTCAAAATTTGTCAAGTCTTTTTCGAAATAATTTTTAATATTTACATAAAAAAAAGGGGGCAAGCTCATTAAATGAACTTGCTCCTCTTAACTTAATGATATTGGTAAATTAATTCAGCAAATTAATTTACATTCCCTTTTGTTTTTATTATTTCTTTACTTTATCAACAAATTCGTCGAATTCTTTTCTGTGAAATATAAATCCGTAAGCCATGAGAGCCACATAGCATATTATGGACAAATACGCTCCCGAACCCAATGCAGAATCATCTACACCCGACAGGAAAAACTTTGCATAAAGAACCGTGCCAATCCAGGATACAATCAAGATTGCAGGAATGACAACTGACCATTTTGATTTCTTGGCTGAATATTTGGGCGAAAAAGATGCCAATATCAAAAGAACAGGCAAAATCATTAAAAGAAAACCTATATATGTATTTGAAGCCATAGTAAATCCGCTAAACGTAGCTTTAACACCAAATCCAAAATCACCGGTGATAAAAGGACACACAAACAAAACAATCAGTGACAGCACGCATATTGCCGGTTGAATATAATTCTTAATTTTTTCCATTACATTTTCCTCCTTAAAAGCTCATCTTTAACTATCATCCCAAAAGAGAGCTTACAACACTTCCCACAATACCGTCAGACGATGTCTTTGCAGGTTCTGACGGACTATTTCCCTGCTTCATTAAAGTTCCTGAAGTCACAGGTGCCATAAGAATTCTTCCGCTTCCTCTGTAGACGTTTACAACCCCTTCTCCGCTGACCATGGAACCAAGAAACGATTTTTCAGACTTTTCAACAGTAAACTGCAACTCTTTGCTCCATGCCACTGCCATATTTCCGTCAATTTTTACTTCGTCATTGTCAAGGACAATTTCAATCAGTTCTTCTCTCGGAACAGCACTCTCGAGAACCGCAATCCCCTGACCGGAAAGAGACAGATTGAAAAGACCTTCCCCTCCCAAAAGTGCAGAAGATGCATTTGAACGAGAAACAACCTCTTCTTTCAATGATGAGTCACACGCAAGAAAAAGCCCGTCATCAAGAACCATTCCGGAGCCCCATGATGAAATATCTTCAAGAATTATGTATTTATATGTGGGTTCAAACATAACATATCCATTTCCCTGATATATGGGTTTTGCAGTTGATTCTCCTGTAACCAGACCTTTCAGTGCCTTGCCCAGAAAATCTCTTGCTCCTTTTACTCCTGAGTCCATTGTAACATTTCCTGCCATCCATTGCATTGCTCCCGCCTGAACTTTCACGCTGTTCCCTGCAAGATTGCAAAGAACCTGTCTTTTTTTGTAGTTCATTTTGTTCATAAAATAGGCAGTTGATGCAGATGCGGCATTTACACTTAAATCCTTCTGATGTTCATACACCTCAAAGCATCCTGCTTCCGCAATTTTAACAATGTTCTGATTGTTTTTCAGATTGTTTACCTGAATCATTTAAAACTCCTCCTTAGTAATATGGTGTAAATAATATGTACGCCCTACTTTTTAGTGATGTTTTTAATTATGCGTCGAACTGTTTTTTCTGAATAGTTATACTTTGTCGCCAGCATTCTTGCATTTGTTCCGTCAAATTCCCGACAAATTAATTCTCTCATACTGTCAGGACTGTAGAGCCTAACGGGAAAGCAAATCTGCTGTCCTTTGAACAAACGGTATATCGCCATGGCAGTATCTATTCCAAGGCTGTCCGCAATCTCCCGATAAACAGGATTTAAAAGTTCTAAATCGTTCTCTGCCATATACATCACCTCATTATATATTTTAACAATTTCTACCGTTTAAGTACAATCCCAAGACTCTTGTGTTTGTCCTCAAACAATAAAAGTGACTGCACGTTAAATATAACATACAGTCACCCTTAAATAGTCCTCAATATGAGGACTCATATAAATATTTTAAATTTTTGTCGGTTTCTCATTACTTCTGTTGAACAGTTAAAATATAGTTTCCGTTTGCGTTGTCTTTTTGAGCATCTATTTCCACATATATTCTGTCGCCGGTCTTCGCACTAAAAGTTTTTGATGTGCTGTCTTCATTTTTTGCCCATCCCGAAAAAACGGAAGTTTGATTCTTATATCCTGATATACCAAGAGTACATCCAACATCAATATTATGAAGTTCAACAACAAAATCACCTGTGTTTTCAACATTGATAACATACCAGTCACTCAAGGTGGAATCTGCTTTGGAATGCTGACTGTTGCCAAGGCTGAGCTCAATTGCGCTTTCTCTGTCAATTCCGCCATCACATACCCTTTCGGATATTTCTAAAGAATAATTGCCGATTGACTCAGACATTCCGCCTTTTCCGTATATTTTGAATACATATTGCATACCGGGCTCTAAATAAACATCCATAAATCCCAAGTCATCATTACAACCTGTGTCAAACTCTCCCACCTTTATCCCCTCAGCATTATATAGTGTGAGTGCATAGACGGGATATTCATATGAATCTTCGGTCAAACCAAGGGGAAAAAGTGCGAAACGGTACACAGCATTTTCTTTGCCGGTTTTTATTTTATACCAATTTTCAAGGCCGTTTTTTTCAAGGTTTTGCGAGTACTCTTTGCCTGCGTATATTTGCAGGGATTTTTCCTTGGAATGATTATCGGTTGGCTCATTGTTTTCAGACACGGAGTCTTTATTGTAAATTGCGGATTCCTCCGAGTCAGACATCTTATTTTTTGTTTTCGAACCCGTTTTGCTGACTATTCCTTCGGAAATCGCTTTTTTCTCTGTATCAAAATTCAAAGTTTTATTTCCATCTTTTATCGACCACCCAAAGAAATAAATTAAGAAACAGATGAAAAGTATTCCGG
Organism: Oscillospiraceae bacterium; assembly: GCA_015069015.1. Classification (GTDB taxonomy): domain Bacteria; phylum Bacillota; class Clostridia; order UMGS1810; family UMGS1810; genus RGIG1828. The sequence continues at coordinate 29,917 of SVJK01000021.1, read as the reverse complement.
CAAGAAGTGCTACCGTACGCATGCTTCCCGCAGTTGTTCTCTCCAGGTCTTTACGCAGTGAACTGACTGATGTATATCGGTCTTTCGGGTCAAATTCCAGGCATTTTAATATGATTTTTTTCAGTGGCCCATTATATGTGATTCGATGTTCTGCTGTCAATGAATGACCGGTCAGCATCTTATGCATTGTCACACCCAGACAATATATATCTGTTCGTGGCTCTGATTGACCGTAGCCAAAATGTTCAGGAGATGCATATTCTTCCGTTCCAAATAATGTTGTATTCTTACTGTTCCCTTTTTTGTAAATTCTCGAAACGTCAAAATCAAAGAGCTTTACACTCATATCATCACGAATCATAATATTTGAAGGCTTAATATCATTATGTATCACGGGCGGAGTTTCATTATGAAGTTTTTCCAATGAATTACAAATATCTATAATAATTTTTGCGGTTTCCCTCTCGTCAAAAGGCCCGTTTTGCTCCAGTGTTTCCTCCACGGTTTTTCCGGTCAGGTTTTCTTCAAGAATATATGTATCCCCGTTTTCATAGACATAGTCATATATTACAACCGTGTTAGGATTTTTTGTCTTAATAAGCGCCTCGCACACACGAGACAAATCTCTGTTTTTACACACCCTTAGTATGCAGGACGATTGGGTTAGCTCATAGAAAACAATACTGATTTTAACTTTCTCTGTTTCTATTACGTCCTGTATATGGGTTATCTGAGACATAAAAAAGTGATATTTTACACTATTCTCCATAGAAATTCACTCCTAAAATTCCAACAACTTAAATGTAGATTTCTCTTCTTCCAAAAGTTCTGAAATCTCAATATCACTCAAATTATTCTTTAATCCGAACATTATGATGGCGTCATCCTTGTTTTTTGCATACAATTCTTTATGCTTAGCCAGTTTCAGCAACTCATTTAATTGCTCTACCGACAATCCCATTGCGACACCTATCCTGATTATATGTGATTTTTTAGGTGTTCTTGTTCCGTCTATAAACCAATAAAATGATGACTTGGTAATCCCGGAAAGAATCTGAACTTCCGACAGTTTCATCCCGTGTTCATCACATAATTCACACAGTCTTTGACCGAATGTGGTTTGAGGCAAACTCTTTAATACTTCCTTTAGTTCCTCTGTACTTTTTGCACTGTTAATTCTATTTTTAAATTCTTCCGTTGTAATTGCCATTATTTATGTCGCCTCTCAAATAATTTTAAATGTGGTATATATGAAGGATTATAACATATATTCAAATTATTTACAATATAAATCACAAAACGATTTGTATTATGCAAAGCCCAACTTGCTTGCATAATCGGCAAAATTATTCAATAGCACTAAAAACGTTTAAATAAAAGAAAAAAAAACCGGGAAAAAATGTCAATTGCCTGCAGTGGAATTTTTCTCCTATGCTTGGCCGTCATACAACCCCTGCATATATGCCAAAGCAAGCTCCTGTTTTTGTACTGACAAGGTTTTAAACATATTAATCATAACCTGCTCACTGTCTGTAAGAGTTTTAACAGGATATCTCACATCAGAAAATCCCATTATATAATCAATCCCGGCATTGAAAATATCCATCATTTTTATAAGGGAATTAATACTGGGATAATGTTTACCATGTTCGTATGCACTGATTGTTTCTTGTGCCACTTCAAGCTCTATGCTCAACCTCACCTGTGTCATCCCTATTTCTTCTCTTAACTGTTTGATTCTGTTCATAATATCAACTCCTCAAAACAATTATATAATTTGTACTTGTTTTTTATAGGGGTTTGTGCTATACTTAGTATGTGTTTAAATTATATTGTTTATAGTTTGAACAAATATACAAAAGGAGGAAAAAAATGAAAACAGCAAAAATGATAATCGGAATTATCAGCATGGTACTCTTTATAATCATTGCCTTTCAGTCATGCGCAGCAGGCATCGGCAACACCCTGACTGATAACGGAGAGGTAAGCGGAAGCGCGGGAACTATGCTTGCGTTTTGTATGCTCATTGCCGGAATTGTTGGTGTGGCAGGGAGAAAATCCAAAGGTGCTTCCATCACGGCAGGCTGCTTTTATCTTATCGGAGGATTGCTCGGAATTTCAAATGTGGGCTCTTTTGCCGATTTAATGATTTGGAGCGTCTTATCTCTAATTTTTGCAGCAGTGTTTATTATTGCCGGAATTATGCATAAAAAAACCGAAGAATAACAGCAAGATGGCTGTCTCTTTATTTGACGGCATAAAAAAATACAGGTGCTTTGCACCTGTATTTTTTTATGGAGTCGAGGAGTTCAATTCTCTTTAATCGAACGCAAAAAAATCCGCTACCTGACGGTGCGAATTTTTTGTCGAGGAGAATTATTTGCAACATCGTTGCAAATGAAGCATCCGACCGTTTTCCTCACTCGCGACGACGCGAGTATCGTCAACAGTACCCGTATGCTTCCCTCGCTGACAAAACGGTCACCCGGACTGTTTTGTTTTACCGCTCGTGCCTCCCGGAGTTCAATTCTCTCTATTCGACTCCATAAAAAATATAGCCACCTTTTAGGTGGCTATATTTTTTATGGAGTCGAGGAGAATTATTTGCAACGTTGTTGCAAATGAAGCATCCGACCGTTTTCCTCACTCGCGACCACGCGAGTATCGTCGACAGTACCCGTATGCTTCCCTCGCTGACAAAACAGTCACCCGGACTGTTTTGTTTTACCGCTCGTGCCTCCCGGAGTTCAATTCTCTCTATTCGAATGCATAAAAAATATAGCCACCTTTTGGGTGGCTATACTTTTTATGGAGTCGAGGAGAATTTCTTGTGACGCTGTCACAAGAGTCACTCAAGACCGTTTGTCTCATTCGCCGCAAGGCTCATTTCGCAAACAGTACCCTCTCGTGACAAGCCCCCTAAAAAACAGCCATCCAGGCTGTTTTTCTTAACGGTGGCTACCTCCCGGAGTTCAATTCTCCCTAATTGACGGCATAAAAATATACAGGTGCTTTGCACCTGTATATTTTTATGGAGTCGAGGAGAATTGAACTCCTGTCCGAAAATCCATTCACAGCGGGCTCTCCGAGCGCAGTTTGTGATCAGAATTCCCTCGGCAAAGAGTTCACAAACAAACTCTGTGCTTTGGTAGCTTCATTGTTCATGGGCATCTCAAAGCTTTGATGCCTCACGTTCACCGCAATGATGACGCTCTTATCCCAACCGCGGTAAATCGGGTAAGAACGGCCGCCTTAATTAGGCAGCGTATGCTAAATTTTTGTTAGCGTTTATTTTTAATTTAGGCTGATTTAAGCGGTGCCCGCCGCTGCTCGCTCCTACTGCTTCAAAATCCCCGTCGAACCCTGTACGACCCCATGTAGTTATTAAATATTAGGAAATAGGGAATTAATCTGCGCAAATCATAAATGTTAAACTCTATTGCTATTTTCCATTCTCTCCTGATAGTATATTCAAAAATTACTACTTTGTCAATGTAACATTTTGACAAAACACTAATCAATGATATGAAAATCAAATTGAAAAGATATAAAACCTATGTTATGTTTAAATCAGGAACAAACTCGCCAAAGGCGAGTTTGTACATTAATGAATTCCTTGGTAATTCAATTAATGACAACGCAGTTGTCATTTCATCAGGGATAGAAAAAAAGATTCGGAATTGTCAAATCGAATGCAACCACAGGTTGCACGACAGCCCGAAGCTGTACAAAGGTACTGCGAGGGGGAGATTTGGCAATAGCAAAAAGGCAAAATTTCAGGAAAAACAACTTGGTGTTTTTCAACATTGGCAGTGAGTTTAACAAATTTCAACTTGATTTACACTATGCACTCATTATTATTAATGCCTTTTTGCAGTCCGGACTTTTTTTTCATCCCGGTGTAGTATGCTTCGCATCTGTATATGGGATTACCTTTTTCAGAAAAAAGCATCTCATATTCTGTCATAACGTTACCTTCAAACTTGCTTGCGTGGAGGTCGAGAGTGATGTTTTTAAGTCTCATACCATAGTCAGAAAAAGAATTTAGAGAAAACTCAAAAAGAGAGCGGTTGTCGGTTTTGAAATGTATTCCGCCACCATCTTTCACAAGTTTTTCCCACAGTTTCAAAAAGTTTGCATGGGTGAGACGGCGTTTTGCATATCCGCTTTTCGGCCATGGATCGCAGAAATTAATGTATATTACATCACATTTTGTTTTTGTGTCAAATTCTGAAAGAACACTTGCATCTCCCGGAACAAATTTAACATTTGTAAGACCTGCATTTTTAACTTTTTCTGCCGCAAGAACCAAAACATCAAGGTTTTTTTCAAACGCCACAAAGTTGATTTCGGGGTTGTTCATTGCGGTTTCCGTTATGAATTTCCCTTTTCCGCACCCGATTTCAAGATGCAGGGGAGCATCAGAGGGAAAGATGCTTCTAAGATCGTTTTTATAGTCTAAAATATTGTCAATCAAAATGTCTGAACACTCAAGAAGTCTTTCTTCTCTGTGCTTTTTTCTTCTCATTCTCATATGCTTTTTTTAATCCTTTGTGAAAAATTATTTGTCGTCTTTTATGATTTCTTTAAAAGATGCGGCAAGACCTGCAATTCCCTGAATTTCAGAGGGAATGATAATCTTTGTTGCCTGTCCGTCAGAAAGCTTTTCGAGTGCTTCAAATCCCTTTAATGCAACAACTGCACTATCGGGGGCAGCTTCGTTAATTTTCTTGATACCCTCTGCAGTTGCAGTCTGTATGCTTAAGATTGCCTCTGCTTCACCCTCTGCTTCTCTTATGCGTGCTTCTCTTATGGCATCTGCTCTTAAGATTGCCGCTTCCTTTTCACCCTCTGCCACAAGGATTGCACTTTTCTTTTCACCTTCGGCTTTCAGAATGAGTTCTCTTCTTTCACGCTCTGCTTTCATCTGACGCTCCATGGCATCTCTTATCTGCTGAGGTGGAATGATGTTTTTGAGTTCAACTCTGTTCACCTTTATGCCCCAAGGGTCTGTTGCCTCATCAAGAATCGCTCTCATTTTGGTGTTGATGGTGTCTCTTGATGTTAAAGTTTCGTCAAGTTCAAGATCGCCTATGATGTTACGAAGAGTTGTTGCAGTAAGATTTTCAATGGCAGAAAGAGGTCTGTCAACGCCATAGGTGAAAAGTTTTGGATCTGTTATCTGATAGAAAATGACGGTGTCTATCTGCATTGTAACATTATCTTTGGTAATAACCGGCTGAGGATCAAAATCCACAACCTGTTCTTTTAATGAAACTGTTTTTGCAACCCTGTCAATAAAGGGCACTTTAAAATGAAAACCAACATTCCATGTTGCACGGTATGCACCGAGTCTTTCCACTATGGCTGTGTGCGCCTGAGGAATAATGCGGATTGATCTTACAATCACGATAAGGACAATTATTGCAATTACAATTAAAACATACATAATAAATACCTCCCTTAGTTATATTACATTTTTTCGACAACAAGTTTAACACCTGTAATTTTCACTATTTTAACTTTAGCACCCTCTAAAATATCTTCGCCGCTTTCTGATGTGGCAGACCATATTTGCCCCGAAACATTGACTTTTCCGGCAAATTTGTCATTTGTGATATCTTCTGTGACGGTTGCGATCTTTCCGATTAACATATCGGCATTTGTTGCTTCTTTTTTTCCGTTGTGGTACTTTTTGATAAAGGGCCACGCAATGGCAACAGATGCACCGCTAAGAAGCACAAAGGTACATATCTGAGTGGTAACTCCGCCTCCGAGAGTTTTGGCAAGAATTGCACCAAGAGCGCCGAAGGCAAACCAGATGCTTACAAGATTTGTGGTTGATGCTTCTATAATCATCATTGCCACAATGAATACAATCCATACTGCATATTCCATAAAAATCCTCCTTATCTCACTTGTCCTGAGCCGAGAATAATATATTTATATGTTGTGAGTTCTTTTATTCCCATAGGCCCTCTTGCGTGAAGTTTCTGAGTGCTTATGCCGATTTCTGCACCAAGACCGAATTCAAATCCGTCGGTAAATCTTGTGGAGGCGTTAACATAAACTGCCGCAGAATCCACAAGGTCTAAAAATTTGTTTGCACAAGCATAATCACTTGTGACAATACATTCAGAGTGACCTGTTGAATATTTTTCAATATGAGAAATTGCTTCATCAATAGAGTCTACAATTTTCACGGAAATTATGAGAGACAAAAACTCTTTTCCAAAGTCTTCCTCTGTGGCAAGAGCGTCGCAGGGAAGAAGTTTCATTGATCTTTCGCATCCTCTGATTTCAACGCCTTTTTCTTTTAAGGCACTCCCTATAACTTCAAAAAGGACAGGTGCAACATCTTTGTGAATCAAAAGGCTTTCCGCCGCATTGCAAACAGATGTACGGCTTGTTTTGGCATTTATGATAATGTCTTTTGCCATATTGACGTCTGCGCTTTTGTCAACATATATGTGGCAGTTTCCTGTGCCTGTTTCGATTACGGGAACTGTTGAATTTTCCACAACAGATTTTATAAGTCCTGCACCGCCCCTTGGAATGAGCACGTCAAGATAGTCATTCATTTTCATAAGTTTTGTGACAGTTTCTCTTGATGTGTCTTCCATAAAGCAGATTGCATCTGAGGGGATACCTGCTTTTAAAATTGCATCTCTCATAACATCTGAAAGTGCTTTGTTTGAAAAATATGCATCGCTTCCGCCTCTTAAAATCACAGCATTTGATGCTTTGAGGCAAAGAACGGCAGTATCAACAGTAACATTTGGTCTCGATTCATAAATCACTCCCGCAACACCGAGAGGAGTTCTTCTTTTGCCAACTTTGAGGCCGTTTGGAAGAGTTTCCATTGAAATGATTTCACCGATTGGGTCAGACAGGGCTGCAACTTGCTTTACGCCCTCTGCCATTTGCACAATTCTTTCTTTTGTAAGAGTGAGGCGGTCAATCATTCCTTCTGCCATCTTATTCATTTTTGCGTTTTCTATGTCTTTGTTGTTTGCACAAAGTATTGCCTCTTCATTTTCCAAAAGTGCTTCTGCAATAAAAGTGAGAGCAGAGTTTTTGTCGTTTGTGCCTTTTTGTTTAAGAATCTTTGATGCATTTTTTGCCCTTTGGCAAAGAATTTCAAGACTGTCCATGAAAAATCTTCCTTTCAAAAATCAAATAGTAAAAGCAGGATGCGGGCTTGTCGCATTAACACATTTAATGTATAAATATTCTAAATTTTGTGGGCAATTCAAGAATTGCCCCCAAGACATTCGTGAATGTCCCCTGCAAAATGAAATTTTATGCACATTATGCATTTGATGCAACTGCTCAATGTTTAAACAATGTTCCAACAGTCTTTCCCTCAAAAATGTCATATAAAATATCGGGATCGGAGCCGTTTGCAATTATCATGTCTATTCCTGCCATGTGGCATTCCTGTGCTGCATGAAGTTTTGTTATCATTCCGCCTGTTCCTCTTGTTGTTCCGGCTCCCCCTGCAAGGGCGATTATGGAATCATCAATTTTTTCAACAACGGGAATGAGTTTTGCATTTTCATTTTCTCTCGGATCGGAATCATAAAGTCCGTCAATATCCGAAAGTATTACCAAAAGGTCGGCTTTTGCAAGGGTTGCAACAGTTGCGGAAAGAGTGTCATTGTCGCCAAATTCAATCTGCTCTGTACTGATTGTGTCATTTTCATTAACAATAGGCACAATTCCAAGAGAGAGAAGTTTTTCAAAAGTTGCAACTGCATTTTCATTCCTCACAGGGTCTCTCACCACATCTTTTGTTAAAAGAATCTGTGCAACATTATGATTATATTCTCCAAAAAGGCGGGAATAGTAGTTCATAAGTTCGCACTGACCGATTGCAGCAAGTGCCTGTTTGTCTCTTGTACATTCAGGTCTTTTGGCAATTCCGAGTTTTCCCATGCCGATTCCGATTGCACCGGAACTTACCAAAATAACTTTCTTCCCGCTGTTTTTTATGTCGGAAAGAACCTTTACAAGTTTTTCAACCCTTCTTATGTTGATTCCGCCTCCGTCATAGGTCAGGGTGGAGGTTCCCACCTTTACAACAACGATGTCAGATGTGTTTTTAAAATTCATAATATATCACTTCCAAAAATGTCAATATGCCAAAATACCTTCACACGCATTTGTGTGAAGGTAGTGGTTGTTGGTTTAAAATTTGCATCAAAACAAACCCGGATTATTTTCTGAGTTCGCTTCTGCACTGTTTAACTCTGTCATTAACTGCTTTGAAATCTGCCTCAACTTTTTCTAAGATATCATCAGCAAATTTGAGGGAAGCAAGTCTGATTTCTCTTCCGTCTTTTTGTGCTTTTGCAATGATTTCATTAGCATTGGCAACGGCTTTTTTTGTGATTTCATGCTCGTCAATGAGACCGAGGATTTTGTGTTCAACCTCTTTAACCTTTGCATCTGCCTGTTTCTGTGCATCAGAAATAATTCTTTTGCTGTCTTCTGCAATTGATTTCGCAACTCTGAGTTCGTCGGGGAGCTGAAGACTGATGTCGTTAATAAGGGACATTACCTGCTCTTTGTTAATAAGAGATTTTTTGACAAATGGAATTTCAAAACCTTTGTCTACAATGTCCTCAAGTTCACTTAAAAGTTCTATTACGTCCATCGTATGTATCCTCCTTATTGGTTTTTCTTGATTTTTTCGTAAATTTCTTCAATCATAAAATCGGGGACAAGCCCTTGGAGTTTCCCCCCGTAATTTGCAATTTCCTTAACAATGCTGGACGACAGGTAGGAATATCTTCCGTTTGTCATCAGAAACATTGTTTCGATGTCCGGTTGGAGTTGTCGGTTGGTGAGAGCCATTTGAAATTCATATTCAAAATCAGACACCGCCCGAAGTCCTTTAATAATAATATCTGCACCGATTCCTTTGGCAAAATCAACCAAAAGTCCCGAAAAACTCACAATTTCCACATTGATAAGTTCCTTGGTTGCTCGCTTTAGCCAGTCTATTCGCTCTTCCAGAGAAAACCTTGGTTTTTTTGCACTGTTAGTAAGAATTGCCACATAGACTTTGTCAAATTTTTTTGATGCTCTTTTGATTATATCCAGATGACCGTTTGTTACCGGGTCAAAACTTCCGGGATAAACTGCTGTCTTATTCACTTTGAGCCTCCAGAATGCTGATACAAACTCTGCCGTATTTTTTGTCTTTTATCAGGTTGTAATTTTGCATATTAAATTCCACACCGAAGTCTGATTCACAAACAACGGTTGCCCCCTCATTTAAAAGGGACATGGACAGGAGAAGTTCCAGTGCTTCGTCAAGATAACCTCCGGCATAAGGCGGATCGAGAAACACAATGTCAAACTTTTCTCCTTTTTGAGAAAGGGATTTGAGAGCGTCTTTAAAATCAGAGCACAAAACAAAGCTTTTGTCACTCATTCTTGCTTTTTCAATATTTTGACGGATAACCTTTTCAGAATCACGGCTTTTGTCACAGAAGACGCAAAAGGAAGCACCTCTGCTGAGAGCCTCAATTCCAAGAGATGCCGAACCTGAAAAAAGATCAAGAATTCGTGCCTCCCACACCTTGTCAAAAAGCATACTGAATATGGCTTCCTTGACAGAGTCGAGAGTGGGACGTGTGTTCTCGCCTTTCGGACTTTCAAGTTTAAGTCCCCGGGCTGTGCCTGAAATAACTCTCAAAACATAACACTCCTATATTAAATATACACATAATATTATATATTTTCTTCATCGCATTGTCAATAGGCAATTTTTATATATGTGTCCTGTATGATAAAATCTAATTGGTAATATTGTTATTTTCAAGACGACCTATGATTTCAGTTTTTCGTAATAATCACTGTGATTGGGTGGATTGTTGGGACTGTTGTATTTTCAATGATGACATCTGTCAGGATATTATAAAGTTATTGTTGCTTTCCTTGAATTGCCTGGGTGTCTGATTTGTGTTTTTTTTGAAATATGAAATAAAATTGCTTGTTGAGTTAAAATTCATTTTTTCCGAAATTTCCCTGATTTTAAGGTCGGTGTTTTTCAAAAGAGAACATATGTGCTTTGTTCTGAAATTTGTTATATAGTTTTTCAGATGTGTTCCGGTATACTTGTAGAACTCTCTTGATATATGTTCTCTTGACACATCAAGGATTGCAGCAATTTCCGAGACACCGATGTTTTTTTCAATGTTGGATGAGACCAGATCTTTTATGTCCTGTATCAATTGAGGAACCTGTACATCTGTATTCTTTTCCGTGTCTTTCATAATGTGATACATCAATTCTGACAGCAATCGCTGGTTTTCAGACATTGTGAAAGATTTTTCGGGCATAAAAAGTTTTCCGCGGATAATATTTTGAATGAATTCGTTTTTAATATCTATTTTAAACAAAGGTCCATGAGTGTTTATAAGTTCCCGGGTGAGTTCTCTCGAATTGCCGAAGTTAAAGCAAATCACGACAAATTCCCATTTGTCTGCGGCATCTCGGGGATAACAGTATCCCGAATCCGTATCATCAATTATATTGAGAAATCCTACTCCCGGTGCGGTTCTGTAGTGTTTGTCACCAACCCATGTTTCTCCGCTTCCGCTGATGGTGTAGTGAAAAATACAATGGGATTCATTTCGGATAGAACCTGTTGAAAAATAATCCGGCAAATATGCAATTTCGTGGTAAATTTCTGTTATACGCGCTGCAGAATTTATAGCATTGATTGTATTTACTCCAAAATTCATTTCTTACCCTCACAAAATTGAAACTTTTATCACAATTCTAATCTTGTTTGTGTATACAAAAGAATATACAATAAACGTAGATATTATATCGCGATAATATCATTGTTGTCAATACGGGAAGGATGATTATGTGGTAAAAGAAGTATACCTGATTTTTAAAACCCATCTTGATATAGGGTTTACGGACTATGCGGAAAATGTGGTAAAGTCATATCTTGAAAACTACATTCCAAGCGCAATAAAAAGAGGCTATGAATTAAAAAATACCGATACTCCGTTCAAGTGGAGCACAGGGTCCTGGATTATTAATGAAGCATTAAAATGTGATTCGGACGGCATTGTCAAAAAAGCAATAGAAGATGGCATAATTAACTGGCATGGGTTACCTTTTACGTCATTTACAGAATCTATGAGCGAACATCTTCTGGACTATGGTCTCTCAATTTCGGACAGGCTGGATGAGCGGTTTGGCAAAGTAACCAAAACGGCAAAAATGAGTGATGTGCCCGGACACACAAAAGCAATGATAAAACAGTTGAAAAAACACGGCATAGAATTTTTGCACATAGGAATAAACTGGGCATACTATCTGCCGGATGTACCGCCTTTGTTCCGTTGGAAAAACGGCGATGACGAAGTTGTGGTTATGTATCAGCAAACCTACGGAGAAACAATGGAATTTGGTGAGTTTGCTTTGGAATTCGGATTTACGGGAGATAACCTCGGACCGCAGTCCGGAGAGGAAATTGCCGAACAATACAAATTGCTGCAAAAGAAATATCCGGAGGCAAAAATCATCGCTTCAACTTTTGATGAGTTTTGGGAAAGGGTCAAAGAGGTAAGAGACAGTCTCCCTGTTGTTGAAAGCGAAATAGGCGACTTGTGGATTCATAATGTGGGCACAGATCCAAAAAAGGTGAGTCTGTACCGTGAATTGTTGCGACATATTGAGGATAACGGTATCAATGCTGATATATCAGATAATTTGTTGGTGGTTCCGGAGCACACCTGGGGTTTATCCGGATTCAAGTTCCCGAATTTTATAGATTATCTCCGCAAAGATTTTGAAAAAATCAAAGATGATCCGAGAAAAAGGGCATATGAAAAATCCTGGGAAGAAAAGAGAGCATATATTGACAAAGCCCAGAAAGTTATGGGAACAAACTACATATATGATGTGACAAAGCCGGATTTGTCGGATTTTTGTGAAATTGAAATTCCCGAACTTAACTTTGAAATAAGCTGGCAGCTTTTCGGGCGTGAAGACTATGACAGATATATGAATCTTTGCATACTTCCCCAAAGGCATTTCCACTACGGAACCATAATAGACAATGTCAAGTTTTTACTGCCCGATTATGAAACAGGCATATTCACAGCACAGGCAAAACGGGCATACCAAAATGGGAATAAGACAATTATTCTGATGGAATTTGAGAAGGAAGTTGCATATCGTGAAGGATTGCCGTATATGTATGTTGAACTGGAAGACAACAAAACAGAACTGAAATGGTTTGATATGAAAGAAAACAGACTTCCCAATGCTTTCTGGATTAAGTTTAAGGGATATGATGAAAAAGGGTGGCAAATAAGCAAACTCGGACAATGGATTGATGCTGAAGGTGTCATCGGAAGCCCTTTGATTGCCGCAACAGACAAGGGAGTGAGAAACAGAGAGGTTGAAATTGAGAGTCTTGATGCAATTCTGGTTGCTCCCTACGGAAGGAGACTTCTTGATTTTGAAAAAAATCCGTCAGACCAGGATATGTATTTCAATCTTTACAACAATATATGGAATTGCAATCATCCCATGTGGTACAGCGATGATTCAAGATTCAGATTTATTATAAAAAAACTTTGAATGTGAGGTGAAATATGTATATTACGGCACAACTTCTCGGCATTTTTGCAACGGTAATTCTTTTGGGGTAAGCAGTCGCGTCAGTATCCGAACTCGCCTAAAACAAGTAAAATAGATGTTTTTCCTCGTTGTCGGTCTTGAAATACGTCAGTATTCCTGCGACCTTCCGCCTTGAAAAACAAACAATTTTATCTTGTTTTAGGTTCAAAGAATTTTCGGTGTAGTGTTTTTGCGACAATGCGAGGCAAAAACGCAGTAAATGCTGACGCATTTGCGAGTATTTTAACAAAGCAGTGGCGTAAAAACACACACCCAAAACGGGTTCGGATGCTGACGCAACTGCTTATACTTTGGTAAAAGTGGACAGAAAAAGAATTATTGTATATAACATCATAATAAATATATTGTGGGCACTTCATTATTTTATACTGAAAGCATATACAGGTGCATTTTGCAGTCTTTTTACTGCACTAATGGTATACATATCCTCATTTAAAGGCAAAAACAAATTTTTTGAAACAGCGGCGGTGCCTGTAATTTTCAGTATTATGTATGTTATAATAGAAATTTTCACATGGTCAGGAATGCCTACGGTAATTCAGATGGCCGGAAACATAATACTCACAATCGCCATGTGGAGTGATGAGGAAAAAAGGATAAAGGCATTGTTTATCCCTGTCGGGATTTTGTGGTTTATATATAACTACATATACTTTTCGCCGATAGGCTTGATTGGACAAGCACTTGCTGTATCATTCAATGTGTTTTATCTTGTCAGACATTCAAATTACATATGACAAAAATATATTTTTAAAGGAGATTAAATATTATGATTAAAGTAGGTTTTTTAGGAGATTCAATCAGAATTGGATATGCTCCGATAGCAAAGGAACTTCTCGGAGATGAATATGAGTGTTTTGAACCAAACGAAAACGGGTGTTTTGCAAAATATACCCTTCGTCAGCTCATAGATTATAAGGACGCTATGGAAGGTATTGACATTATTCACTGGAATAACGGACTCTGGGATGTGACACAAGGTTTTGATGACGGCTTGTTTTCATTGGAGGAAGAATATGTTGACCTTATGAAAAGAATTGCCTCAATTCTTCTGAAAAGACACAAAAAGGTGATTTTTGCAACAACAACACCTGTCAATCCCAAGTGCGGACACCTGTCAAATCCTGAAATTGACAGATATAATGCTCTTGTTGTTCCCGAACTTGAAAAAATGGGGGTTATAATCAACGATTTAAACAGCGTTATTGCGCCGGAAGTGGAAAAATATACTGCTGATGATTTTCTCCATCAGACCCCTTTGGGAAGTTATAAACTTGCCGAGAAAGTTGTGGAAGTAATCAGAGAGGTTGCAAAGCAACTTTGATTTGCAAAACGAATTTGGCTATACAAAAACAGTTGCACAAAGTCATTTTTTATGTGACCTTGTGCAACTGTTTTGTTGTATGAAAATCTGTATCTTCCGTTCAGTTTTTCGTGATAATTACTGTGATTGGGGGATTGTTGGGACGATTGTAAAAGTCATGAACCAACACGGTGTATTTTTTGTGGTCAAGAGTTTTCAAATATTCCATCACAGCCTCTTTTTCTTCCGTACCCGAATTTTTGCCGTAATATACGGTGACGGAAACAAAACCTTTTTCGGATATTAAAGAAAGAGATTTTTCTATTGCTTCTATGCTTGTATCACTTTTGGTACATATTGAATGATCCCCTCCGGGAAGATAGCCAAGATTGAAAATCACGGCAGAGACTTTCCCGCTTACATATTTGTCCATATTAGCGTGAGAGTCAAGAATGAGTTTTGCATTTGAAGTGTTTTCTTTTGCAAGTTTTTCACTTGTTGAATCAATTGCACTTTTTTGAATGTCAAAGGCATAGACTTTGCCTTTTTCACCGACGGCTTTGCAAAGTTTCAAAGTGTCATTTCCGTTTCCCATTGTGGCATCAACTGCGGTGTCACCGGGACAAACATAATTATTTATATAGTATTCTGTAATATTTTGTGGTTGAAGCATTTTTATTTCTCCTTGTCGGATTACTCAGATTTCCAAGAAAAGAGGCTTCGCCGTACCGCCCTGCGGCGGGAGTTCGGATCAAATTTACTTTTCTTAAGCCGTGTGCATTTTTAAAAAGTAAATTTTCTTTTCAAAAATGCACACGGCAATCTAATAAGTTTTTTACGATGTTTCCTATACAGAAATAAAAAGCATCGATTCAGAGGTTTGAACCGATGCTTTCATATTCTTGCGAAATTAAACTAATTCAATTATAGCCATTTCTGCAGCGTCACCACGTCTGGGACCCATTTTCATAATTCTTGTATAGCCGCCGTTTCTCTCAGCGTATTTGGGAGCGATTTCGGCAAACACCTTTGTAACAACATCTTCCTTAGTGATATAAGAAAGTGCCTGTCTTCTGGTGTGTAATGTGTTGGTTTTACCCAAAGTAATCATCTTTTCAGCCATACATCTGATTTCTTTTGCTTTGGGCAGAGTTGTTTCGATTCTGCCGTTTTCAAGCAAAGAAGTAACCAGGTTTCTTAAGGTAGCATCTCTGTGGTCGGATGCGCGGCCTAATTTTCTTGTACCGGGCATGCGTGTTTACCTCCTTTTACCAAAATATAGGTTAAAAGCCTCTGTGAGCTCTTATTCATCATATTCCTTTGAGAACTGGAAGCCTAATGAGTTAAGCTTGCCTACAACCTCTTCAAGAGATTTTCTTCCGAGATTTCTGACTCTCATCATTTCGCCTTCCGACTTATTTACAAGGTCTTCAACAGTGTTGATACCTGCACGTTTGAGGCAGTTGAAAGAACGAACAGAAAGGTCAAGTTCTTCGATTGTGAGTTCCAAAACTTTGTCTTTCTTATCTTCTTCTTTTTCAACCATGATATCAGTATCTCTGATCTCTTCTGTAAGGTCAATGAACAAATTCATGTGATCATTCAAAATTTTTGCACTAAGAGAGAGAGCCTCTTCGGGAGTTATTGTTCCGTCTGCAAAAATTTCAAGAGTAAGCTTATCATAATCGGTAACCTGTCCTACACGGGTGTTTGTAACATAGTAATTTACCTTATCAATAGGTGAATAAATTGAATCTACAGGGATAACGCCGATAACGTTTTGCATATTCTCTTTATTTTTTTCGCTTGTTACATAGCCTCTTCCTTTAGAAAGAGTAATTTCCATATAAAGGCGTGCATTGTCACTTAAAGTTGCAATGTGAAGATCGCCGTTTATAATTTCAACCTCATGGTCACATCTGATGTCTCTTGCAAACACTTCACCCTCTCCTGTCGCTTCAATGTAGACAGTTTTGGGAGTATCGCAATAAAGTTTTGCAACTATTCTTTTGACATTCAGAATGATTTCGGTTACATCTTCTTTTACACCCGGGATGGTTGAAAACTCGTGGAGTACGCCGTCAATTTTAACGCTTGTGGGAGCCGCACCGGGAAGAGATGACAAAAGCACTCTTCTGATGGAGTTACCAAGTGTTATTCCGTAGCCCCTCTCTAAAGGTTCCACTTCAAACTTTGCGTATTTTCCGTCGGGAGATTTTTCCACACATTCAACGCGGGGTTTTTCCATTTCGATCATAATATAACCCTCCATTTCAAAACTATTATTATCTCATACACGAGGGCAGAGTTATTATTTCGAGTAGAGCTCGACAATAAGGTGCTCTTCCACTTCAAAGTCTATATCGTCCCTCTGGCTGAGTGCGATAACTTTACCTGTGATGGTGTTTTTATCCATATCTAACCACTTCGGAACTGCTCTTGAAGAATTAGCCTCAATAATAGCTTTCATTCTGTCGGATGTAGCGAATTTTTCTTTGATTGTGATTACATCGCCAACCTTAACACGATATGAAGGTATATCTAATTTTTTGCCGTTTACGAGAACGTGACCGTGGTTTACGATCTGTCTTGATTCTCTTCTGGTATTAGCAAGGCCTAATCTGAAAACAACGTTGTCCAGTCTTGACTCAAGAAGCTGAAGGAAGTTTTCACCGGCAACACCGGGCATCTTACTTGCAATTTCATAAAGGTGTCTAAACTGTTTTTCGAGCATACCGTAAATGAATTTTACTTTCTGTTTTTCGGTAAGCTGGCGGCCATATTCGCTTTGTTTCTTTCTCATGGGATTAGGATTTCTGTTTGAGCTTTTGTCAATACCCATAACAGAAGGTGAAATTCCAAGAGTTCTGCATCTTTTTAATATAGGCTGCATATTTCTTGCCATTCTATATTCCTCCTGACTTTTAAAATTTAATCACACTCTTCTTCTCTTAGGCGGTCTGCAACCGTTGTGAGGAATTGGTGTTACGTCTTTAATCATACTAACTTCAAGACCTGCTGTCTGGAGAGCTCTGATTGCAGATTCTCTGCCGGAACCGGGACCTTTTACATATACTTCAACGGTTTTTAAACCATGTTCCATTGCAGCCTTAGCAGCAGTTTCTGCAGCCATCTGGGATGCAAAGGGAGTACTTTTTCTTGAGCCTCTGAAGCCCAAACCACCGGAAGATGCCCAAGATAATGCATTACCCTGAGTATCGGTGATAGTAACTATTGTATTATTGAATGTGGAACGAATATGAGCACATCCGCGTTCAATATTCTTTTTCTCACGTCTTTTACGACCTCTTTTTGCCTGAACAGCCATACTAAACTATCCCTCCTCGGATTATTTTTTCTTACCAGCGATGGTTCTCTTGGGACCTTTTCTGGTTCTTGCATTTGTCTTTGTTCTCTGACCTCTTACGGGGAGACCTCTTCTGTGACGGAGACCTCTGTAGCAACCGATTTCCATGAGACGTTTGATGTCAAGTGCAATCTGTCTTCTTAAGTCACCTTCAACAGTGTAATCTCTGTCGATGATTTCTCTGATTTTCTTTTCTTCGTCTTCTGTAAGGTCTTTAACTCTTGTATCAGGATTAATTCCTGCTTCTTTTAAAATCTTGTTGGAGCTTGCAACACCGATACCGTAAACATAGGTAAGGCCGTATTCAACTCTCTTTTCGTTCGGTAAGTCAACACCTGCTATTCTTGCCATTAGCTTTTTGCACCTCCTGTTTAATTACGTTTACTGTTTTGTATTAATCATAACCATAAGGATTTACAAAGGGGTGACGCCCTTTGTACAGCCGCACCTTATAAGCTATAAGCTGAATTTAATCAACCCTGTTTCTGTTTGTGTTTAGGGTTTTCGCAGATAACCATAATGTTACCTTTTCTTTTGATGATTTTGCATTTTTCACACATAGGTTTAACTGATGGTCTTACCTTCATGATTATTACCTCCTATACACAGTGCAGCCAATTTCATCTGTAATTTTTTGCACTTTGGTTAAAATTTTCGAAAAACTCTTATTTTGCTCTCCAGGTGATACGTCCCTTGCTCAGGTCATAGGGTGACATTTCAACCTTAACCTTGTCTCCGGGAAGTATTCTGATGAAGTTTGTTCTGAGCTTTCCGGAAATATAAGCCTGGATTTTATGACCATTTTCAAATTCTACAATGAACATTGCATTTGGCAGAGCCTCAAGCACTGTTCCTTCCAATTCAAAAACATCTTCTTTTGCCAAGGATAAAACCTCCCTTATCAATATCTTTTCATATCTGACACGTTAATAATTCCGGCTCACCGTCTGTGATGAGAATTGTGTTTTCATAGTGCGCAGCAAGGGATGAATCTTTTGTTTTGACTGTCCATCCGTCGCTGAGACACTTTGTTTCATAACCGCCCTCATTCACCATAGGCTCAACTGCAATGGTCATACCTTTGCAAAGCCTTATTCCGTGACCGAAGGAGCCGTAATTCGGAATTTCAGGATCTTCGTGAAGCGCCTTTCCGATTCCGTGACCGCAATAGTTTCTGACTATGCTGTAGCCATGAGACTCAATATAGTCCTGAATGGTTGCTGAAATGCTGAAAAGTCTTTCACCGTGACGGGCATATTTCAGGCCTTCAAAAAAACTCTGTTTTGTAACATCAATGAGTCTTCTTGCCTCATCTGATATTTTGCCCACAGCGAAGGTGCGTGCCGCATCCGTGTGATAGCCGTCTTTTATGACGCCTATGTCGATGCTGATTATGTCTCCTTCTTTTAAAGCAGTTGCATCGGGGATACCGTGAATTACGGTGTCATTAACTGATGCACATATGCTTGCCGGAAAACCGTGGTAATCCAGAAAAGAAGGAAGCGCACCGTAACTTTTTATGCATTCATATGCAATACGGTCAAGTTCTTTTGTTGTTATGCCCGGTCTGACATTTTTTTCAAGTTCTGAAAGGACACTTGAAAGTATCTTTCCGGACTGGCGCATCTTCATAATTTCTGAAGTTGATTTTATATTGATCATTTACTATCCTCCGCAAAATGCTCAGTCAGATAACGCTTTTAAGATATCTTCTGTTGCCTCTGAAAGGGTTTTCCCTCCGTCAATTTCAAGAAGATTTCCTTTTCCCTTATAAAATTCAATAAGGGGTTCTGTCTGACTGTGATATACATCAAGACGGGATTTAATAGTTTCCGGGTTGTCGTCTTTTCTTGTCACAAGCTGTGCGTGGCACTTATCACAGGTTTTTCCATCCTTTGTGGGATTGTTTTCTATGTGATAAGTGGCTCCGCAAACCGGACATTCGCGTCTTCCCGAAAGTCTTTTGATAATCTGGTCATCGTCTACTTCAATATCAACAACTTTATCAATTTCAATTCCCATGGCATATAATGCCTCTGCCTGGGGAATGGTGCGAGGAAAACCGTCGAGGATGAAACCGCCTTTGCAGTCAGGCTCTGAAAGTCTTTCCTTTATGATACCGATAACCACCTGGTCGGGAACAAGCTCACCTTTGTCAATGTAGCCTTTGGCAAGCTTTCCCGTAGGGGTTTCGTTTTTAATTGCACCTCGTATAATTGCACCGGTTGATATTGAGGGTATACCAAATTTTTCACTTAGTATCTGTGCCTGTGTGCCTTTTCCGGCACCGGGAGCACCCAGCATAATAAGTTTCATATTATATTCTCCCTCAAATGTCATTAATCAAGGAAGCCCTTGTAATGACGCATAAGCATCTGAGATTCAATCTGTTTAACTGTTTCAAGTGCAACACCAACCATAATCAGAAGTGATGAACCACCGATCTGGATTCCTGAAAGTTGGGGATATACAATACCGATAACAAGGGGTATTACCGCAACAACACCAAGGAAGAATGCACCTGCAAGTGTAATCTTGGAAAGTATTCTGCTTATGAAATCGCTTGTGGGTTTTCCGGGTCTGATACCGGGAATGAATCCACCGTTTTTCTTCATATTATTGGATACTTCTACGGGGTTGAACTGAATTGCTGTGTAGAAATATGTGAAGAATATGATAAGCAGGAAATAGATTACAACATATACCCAACTCTGGGGAGTGAAGAAACTCCAGAACTTGCCCCAGAAACCTGTGGGGTTAGCACCCATAAACTGGATGATTGTTGAGGGGAATGAAAGGATTGACATTGCAAAGATAATCGGAATAACACCTGCCATTGCCACTTTGAGTGGAATGTGAGTGCTCTGTCCGCCATACATCTTTCTGCCAACCATTCTTTTTGCATACTGAACAGGAACTCTTCTTTCGGCATCTGTAATGAATACTACGAAAGCAATCATTGCAATGAAGAATGCAACTACAAGTGCAAATACCCACCATGGGATAGCATCCAACTCATAGAAGCTTACCCAAAGACTTCCGAACATTGTAGGAAGTCCTGCAACGATACCGGAGAAGATGATGATGGAAATACCGTTTCCAACACCCTTTTGAGTGATCTGTTCACCAAGCCACATAAGGAATGCTGTTCCTGCTGTGAATGTGGTAACGATTGTAATATAGCTCATAGGATTGGGGTCTATAACGGCATTTCTGATGCCAAAGTAAAGACCTGTTGCCTGAATGAACGCTAAGATTATTGTTACAATTCTGGTCCATTTTGCAATTACCTTTCTGCCTTCTTCACCTTCTTTTGAAAGTCTTTCAAGAGCAGGGATTGCAACGGTGAGAAGCTGAAGGATAATTGATGAGTTAATATATGGAGTGATACTCATTGCAAATATTGTTGCCTGTGAAAAAGCTCCACCGGAGAAAGCGTTTAACATTCCGAAAAGTGAACTTCCATCAACAAGCTGTGCAAGAGCATCTGCATTGACACCGGGAACCGGAATAAAGGAACCGAGTCTGAAAACGAAAATCATGAGCAAGGTGTAAAGCATCTTTTTTCTGAGGTCCGGAATTGACCAAGCATTGCGTAATGTTTTAAACACCTTACATCACCTCAAACTTTCCGCCTGCAGCGACAATCTTTTCCTTTGCAGATTCTGTGAATTTTGCAGCCTTAACTGTTACTTTCTTGGAAACTTCACCGTTTCCTAAAACTTTAATACCGTCAAGTGCTTTTTTGATGATGCCTGCTTCTTTGAGGGCAGCAGCGTCAACTACAGCGCCGTCTTCAAATTTATTCAAATCGGAAACGTTGATTTCAGCATATTTGAGAGCAAATACGTTGTTGAAACCACGTTTAGGCAATCTTCTGTAAATGGGCATCTGTCCACCTTCAAAACCGATTCTGACACCGCCACCTGATCTTGCGTTCTGACCTTTGTGACCTCTGCCAGCAGTTTTGCCGTTACCGGAGCCGTGGCCTCTGCCTTTTCTCTTTTTGTCCGCTGTAGAGCCTACACCGGGCTGGAGTTCATATAATTTCATGCGCTTGGCACCTCCTTTTATTAAACTTCCTCTACTTTTACGAGGTGGCACACTTTGTTTACCATACCTTTAATCTGGTCGTTTGCTTCGTGTACTTTCTCGTCTCTGATTTTCTTTAAGCCAAGTGCTTTAACGGTTGCAATCTGATCTTTTTTGCATCCGATTGTGCTCTTAACTAAAGTAACTTTTATTTTAGCCATCGATTTTTCCTCCTAAAATTTGTTATCGCTCAAATTCTCATTAACCGAGTATTTCTTCTACAGTCTTACCTCTGAGTTTAGCAACATCTTCTGCCACCTTGAGGGATCTGAGACCTTCGATTGTTGCGCTAACAAGATTGCGAGGATTGTTAGAACGAAGTGATTTTGTTCTGATATCGCGGATACCTGCAAGTTCGAGTACTGCTCTTGCACATCCTCCTGCAATAACACCGGTACCACGGCCAGCGGGTTTGAGTAATACTCTTCCTGCACCGAATTCACCAATAACTTCGTGTGCTATAGTTGTACCAACCATAGGAACATTTATCATATTCTTTTTAGCATCGTCTATAGCTTTTCTAACTGCGTCGGGGATTTCAGCAGCTTTACCTGTACCTGCGCCAACATGGCCATTGCCATCGCCTACAACAACAAGTACGCTGAATCTGAAAGTTCTACCGCCCTTTACAACCTTAGCAACACGGTTGATGCTAACGATTTTTTCCTGCAGTTCTAAAGAATCTGCATCTATTCTTTCTACGAGAGCCATTGCTTCTCCTCCTTCTTATTAGAATTCTAAGCCGCCTTCTCTGGCGCCTTCGGCAAGTTCAAGTACTCTGCCGTGATATACATAACCGCCTCTGTCAAAAACAACTGCTTTGATGCCTGCATCAAGAGCTTTTTTTGCAACAAGTTTTCCAACTTCTCTTGCAGCTTCTTTGTTACCGCCGTTTTTGATTGAATCTTTAAGTTCAAGGCTTGAAGCGGATACCAGTGTCTGACCTTTTGTATCGTCAATTACCTGAGCATATATGTTGCTGAGGCTTCTGAATACATTAAGTCTGGGGCGCTCAGGAGTACCGGAAATATTTTTTCTTACTCTGTAATGCCTTTTTATTCTTGCAGCATTGCTATCTTTTTTACTAATCATTGTGGTTTACTCCTTTCCGATTCTTATTTCTTAGAACCAGTTTTACCTTCCTTACGTCTGATAACCTCATCAGCATATTTAATACCTTTGCCTTTATAGGGTTCAGGCAATCTCTTTTCTCTGATGACTGCGGCAATCTGACCTACAACCTGATTGTCGATACCCTTAACGATGATTGTGTTGGGATCGGGAGCTTCAAGTGTATAATCTTCGCCGTCTTCGAATTCTACAGGGTGAGAATAACCGAGTGTCAGAATGAGCTTTTTGCCCTGTTTCTGGCAACGGTAACCAACACCGTTAATCTGAAGTGTTTTCTGGAATCCTTCAGAAACACCTGTAACCATATTGGCAAGAAGGGTTCTTGTGAGACCGTGAAGAGCTTTGTGTTCTTTCTGCTCTGTAGGTCTTTCAACAATTGCCTGACCTGCTTCAACTGTTATTTTCATATCAGCGTGAAGTGTTTTTGTCAGAGTACCCTTGGGGCCTTTTACGGTAACAAAGTTATTTTCTCCAATCTTAACTTCAACTCCCTGGGGAATTGCGATTGGCATTCTACCTATTCTTGACAATTTTCTTCACCTCCGATTACCAAATAAATGCTAAAACTTCGCCGCCAACATTGAGTTTTCTTGCTTCTTTATCAGTCATGATACCTTTAGAAGTAGAAATGATTGCGATGCCAAGTCCTTTAAGCACCTTGGGTAAGTTTTCATTGCTTGCATATACTCTGAGACCGGGTTTTGATACTCTCTTGAGTCCGGTTATAACTTTCTGTTTGCCGGGGCCATATTTAAGATCAATCTTGATTGTGCCCTGGACTTTATCCTCTATTACTTCGTATCCGTTAATGTAACCTTCATCGTTAAGGATTTTAGCAATCTGAATCTTAACTTTGGAAGCAGGAACATTTACAGATTCGTGTTTTGAAGAATTTGCATTCCTGATACGGGTAAGCATATCAGCGATAGGATCGGTGATTTGCATTGTGCTACCTCCTTTTTTAATTCTTTGTATCTTTTATTACCAACTAGCCTTTTTAACACCGGGAATCTGACCTCTGTACGCAAGTTCTCTGAAGCAGATACGGCAGATGCCGAACTTTCTGAGAACGGAGTGGGGTCTTCCGCAGATATTACATCTGGTATATTCACGGGTTTTATATTTCTGCGGCTTCTGCTGCTTTAATACCATTGCTTTTTTAGCCATGTGATTATACCTCCTGATTATGCTTTGATGAATGGAGCACCCATAAGGGAAAGAAGCTCTCTTGCTTCTTCATCTGTGTTAGCAGTTGTAACAAAGATTATGTCCATTCCTCTGAGTTTATCAATTTTATCATAGTCTATTTCCGGGAATATAAGCTGTTCCTTAATGCCCAGAGCATAGTTTCCTCTGCCGTCAAAAGAGTTGGGGTTGATACCACGGAAGTCTCTTACACGGGGGAGGGCTACGTTAAAGAGTCTGTCTAAGAATTCATACATTTTGTCTGCACGAAGAGTAACTTTGCAGCCAATGTTCATGCCTTCTCTGAGTTTGAAGTTTGCAACAGACTTTTTAGCTTTTGTGATTACCGGTTTCTGACCGGTGATTATAGCCAGGTCGTTTGCGGCAGCTTCCAATGCTTTTGCATTGTCTTTTGCTTCGCCAACGCCGATATTAATTACGATTTTGTCAAGCTTAGGAATCTGCATCGGACTTTTGTATCCGAATTTTTCCATAAGAGCTTTTCTTACTTCTTCTTCGTATTTCGCTCTCATTCTGGTCATCTTAGAAAATCCTCCTCTCTGTTATCAGTCTAAAATTTCCAAGCAGTGTTTGCACATTCTTGCTTTCTTTCCGTCTGTCAAAAGTTTGTAGCCGATTCTTGTGGGCTTGCCGCATTTTGAGCAGATGTTCATAACCTTGCAAGCGTAAATAGGAGCTTCCTGTTTTACGATGCCGCCTGTTTCGCCGGCTCTTCTTGCTTTGGTATGTTTTGTTACCATGTTTATTCCTTCAACGATAACTGTTCTTTTGGTGGCTCCAACTGTGAGGACTTTACCTTTTTTGCCTTTATCCTTACCGGAGAGCACAACTACATTATCGCCTTTTTTAATATGAATTTTATTTTTCATCTACAGCTACCTCCTAATTAAAGAACTTCGGGTGCCAATGATAAAATCTTCATATATTCGTGGTCTCTGAGCTCTCTCGCTATAGGTCCAAATATACGAGTACCTCTGGGGTTTTTATCATCTCTTATTATTACAGCTGCATTTTCGTCAAATTTGATATATGTTCCGTCGGCTCTTCTGAGGCCTTTAACACTTCTTACGATAACAGCTTTAACTACTTCACCTTTTTTAACAACACCGCCGGGTGTTGCTTTTTTAACAGAAGCAACTACAACATCGCCAACGTTGGCGTATTTTCTTCTGCTGCCGCCCAATACTCTGATGCACATGAGTTCTTTTGCACCGGTATTGTCAGCAACTTTTAATAAAGTCTGCTGTTGAATCACTTGACTCTCTCCTTCCTATTGTTAGATTACTGAGCTTTTTCAACAATCTCAACCAGTCTCCATCTCTTATCTTTGGAAAGAGGTCTGGTTTCCATAACCTTAACTCTGTCGCCGATGTGTGCAATATTTTCTTCATCATGTGCTTTGAGTTTGTAGGTTCTCTTTACGATTTTTCCGTAAAGTTTGTGTTTTACGTTATATTCGATAGCAACAACGATGGTTTTGTCCATTTTGTCGCTTACAACTTTGCCTATACGAGCTTTTCTGTAATTACGTTCCATTTAAAATTCCTCCTCTCTTTTATTAAACGGTCTGTTTTAATTCTCTTTCGCGAAGGATTGTTTTAATTCTGGCAATCGTTCTTTTAACGTCTGTAATTACTCTCGGATTATCAAGCTGATTTGTTGCATGCTGAAATCTGAGGTTAAACAGTTCTGCTTTGAGATCTGCCAATTTCTGATCCAATTCTTCATTGGTCATATCAATGATTTCATTAATTTTCACTAGAATCAGCCTCCTTAGTTACAAATTTACATTTGATGGGGAGTTTGTGCATAGCAAGACGCATAGCTTCTCTTGCAACATCTTCTGCAACTCCGCCGATTTCAAACATTACTCTGCCGGGTTTAACAACTGCAACCCAGTATTCAGGTGAACCTTTACCGGAACCCATTCGAGTTTCAGCAGGTTTTTCTGTTACAGGCTTGTCAGGGAAGATTTTGATCCAAACCTGACCACCTCTTTTGATATAACGAGTCATAGCTACACGGGCAGCTTCAATCTGGTTGGATGTGATCCATGCGGGCTCTAAAGCCTGGATACCAAAATCACCGTAAGTAACCTTGTTACCGCGAAGGGCTTTACCTTTCATGCGGCCTCTCATGACACGTCTGTATTTAACTCTTTTAGGTAACAACATGATTATCTGCCTCCTTTGCTTTTTCTTTCCTCGGTCTTTTTGGCAGTATTTAACACTTCACCTTTGTAAATCCATACTTTAACACCGATTTTACCGTAAGTTGTATCTGCTTCATAAAAACCGTAATCAATGTCAGCTCTGAGAGTCTGAAGGGGAATTGTACCCTCATGATAATGTTCGCTTCTTGCAATTTCAGCACCGCCGAGACGACCTGAACAGCAGGTTTTGATACCTTTAGCGCCCATTTTCATTGCTCTTTGCATAACCTGTTTCATTGCACGTCTGAAAGAAATTCTTCTTTCAAGCTGAGCAGCAATGTTTTCAGCAACGAGCTGTGCATTTACTTCTGCATTTTTAACTTCTACAATGTCAATGATAACATTTTTACCAATAAGTTTCTCAACGCGAGCCTGGATTTTTTCTCTTTCTGCTCCGCCCTTACCGATTACAACGCCGGGTTTTGCAGTATGAATGTGAATTCTTACTTTATTGTCATTTCTTTCTATTTCAATCTTGGCAATGCCTGCTGAGAAAAGTGATTTTTTGAGATATTCTCTTATCTTGAAATCTTCTGCGAGATTTTCGCCGAAGGTTTTTTTGTCAGCGTACCATTTGGAATCCCAATCTTTAATTACGCCAACTCTTAATCCGTGTGGATGTACTTTCTGACCCAAGATTCGTTCCTCCTTTACTTAGTTCTTTTCTCTCAATACAACCGTGATGTGGCTGGTTCTCTTTCTGATTCTGAAAGCTCTGCCCTGTGCTCTGGGTCTAACTCTTTTGAGTGTGGGACCCTGATTAGCAAATATTTCAGCAACATAAAGCTTTTCTGTGTCCATACCGAAGTTGTTCTCTGCATTCGCAATAGCGGATTTGAGAAGCTTTTCTACGATTTCGGCAGCGGCTTTGGGAGTAAGCTTTAAGATAGCCAACGCTTCACCTACATTTTTGTTTCTGATTAAATCTATAACAGCTTTTACTTTTCTTGAAGATATACGAGCATAACTAAGTTTAGCACTCGCCTGTGTAACAGTCTGTTCCATTCGTGAATCCTCCTCTCATAGAACTTTATAATTATTATCTTGCATTTGTTGTTTTTGATCCCGCATGACCTTTATAAGTTCTTGTGGGAGCAAATTCACCGAGTTTGTGTCCAACCATATCTTCGCTCACATATACAGGCACGTGTTTTCTGCCGTCATGAACAGCGATTGTGTGGCCAACCATTTCGGGGAATATTGTTGATGCTCTTGACCAGGTCTTGATGACTCTCTTTTCGCCGGCATCATTCATATCTATGATTCTTTTCATAAGTCTTTCTTCAACGAAAGGTCCTTTTTTTACTGATCTACCCAATTGATAAACCTCCTCTCAAAATTCGGACATATATAATAAGGAAACTATTATTTGCCGTTTCTTCTCTTAACAATATATTTGTCGGACTGTTTGTTTTTCTTTCTGGTTTTGTAACCGAGTGTGGGTTTACCCCAAGGAGTAACAGGGCTCGGCATACCGATAGGTGATTTACCTTCACCACCACCGTGAGGATGGTCGCAGGGGTTCATAACAACACCACGAACGGTAGGTCTCCAACCCATGTGTCTCTTTCTTCCTGCTTTACCGATAGAAACGTTTTCAGAATCGATGTTACCAACCTGACCGATTGTTGCTCTGCAATCGATTCTAACCATTCTAACTTCACCGGAAGGAAGTCTTACCTGAGCAAAGTCACCTTCTTTAGCCATAAGCTGAGCAGCATTACCTGCACTTCTTACAAGCTGTGCGCCTCTGCCGGGGAAGAGTTCAATGTTGTGAATCATTGTACCAACGGGGATTGCTTTGATGGGAAGAGCGTTACCTGCTTTGATATCAGCATCCACACCTGATCTTAAGATGTCGCCAACTTTAAGACCGTGGGGAGCGATGATGTAACTCTTTTCACCGTCTTCATACTGAATGAGTGCAATGTTTGCTGTTCTGTTGGGATCGTATTCGATTGTGAGAACAGTTGCATTCATATTGTCTTTGAGTCTTTTGAAATCTATAACTCTGTATTTTCTTCTGTTTCCGCCGCCTCTGTGACGAACTGTGATTCTACCGTATGAGTTTCTGCCGGAGTGTTTCTTTAAGGGTTCCAGCAAGGATTTTTCGGGAGCAACCTTTGAAAGTTCTTCAAAAGTTGATACAGTCATAAATCTGCGAGCGGGAGAAGTAGGATTATATTTTTTTATTGCCATTCCTTTTCACTCTCCTAACTATTAATATTACGCCAAGCCATCGAAGAATTCGATTGTTTTGCTGTCAGCGGTAAGTTTAACAACTGCTTTTTTCCAGTCTGCTCTTTTACCGGAAGTAGCACCCATTCTCTTGATTTTACCGAGAACTCTTGATGTTGTAACTTTTTCTACTTTTACGCCGAAGATTTCTTCAACAGCATTTTTGATTTCGATTTTGTTAGCACCAAGTGCAACTTTAAAGGTGTACTTTCTGTCTGCTAACTGATCCATACTTTTTTCTGAAACTATAGGTTTAATAATGATGTCGTGGTTTAACATTATGCGTACACCTCCTCAATCTTGGAAACGGCGTCTTTTGTTACAACCAAAACGTCTGAGTTAAGGATATCATAAACATTGAGGCTTCCCATGAATGTTGTGGTAACACCTTTGATGTTTCTTGCAGACTTAACTACATTGTCGTTTTTCTCATTTGTAACGATGAGAGCCTTGGACTCAACCTTAAGGTTTTTAAGCATTTCTGCGATTTTCTTTGTTTTGATTTCTTCAAGTGCGATATTATCTACAACGATAATTTCGTTATCGGCACATTTAGCGCTGAGTGCTGAAACAAGAGCAACTTTTTTGAGTTTCTTGTTTACAGTGTAGCTGTAGTCTCTTGGTTTGGGACCGAGAGCGATACCGCCTTTAATCCACTGTGTAGCACGGATAGAACCCTGTCTTGCACGGCCTGTACCTTTCTGTCTCCAGGGTTTGATACCGCCGCCGCGTACTTCTGAACGGGTTTTGGTGCTCTGTGTGCCCTGTCTCTGATTTGCAAGGTAGTTAACAACAACCTGGTGCATTGCTACCTTGTTTATTTCGTGAGCGAAAACTGCATCGGAAAGTTCGATTGTGCCGATTTCGCTTCCTTCCATATTGTATAAAGCTAATTTAGGCATTAGTTAGTCCTCCTTTCTTAGAATTCACTTATGCTTTAACTGTATCTCTGATTGTTATGATACCGCCTTTGGGGCCGGGAACGGCACCTTTAACAAGAATGATGTTCTTGTCAGCGTCTACCTTAACAACATCTAAGTTCTGAACTGTAACCTGTTCAACACCCATGTGTCCGGGGAGTCTCTTGTTTTTCATAACTCTGGACGGTGTGGAGCAAGCACCCATGGAACCTACACCTCTGTGGTAACCGGAACCATGTGTCATAGGACCTCTGTGGGTTCCCCATCTTTTTACTGTACCGGCAAATCCGTGACCTTTGCTGATGCCTGTTACATCAACTTTGTCACCTTCCTGGAAAACATCTGCTTTGATTTCATCACCTACATTGTAAGCGGAATCATCTTCGAGTCTGAATTCTTTGAGATGTTTTTTGTTTGCAACTCCGGCTTTTGCAAGGTGTCCTTTAAGGGGTTTGTTGAGTGCTTTGTCTTTGCAATCGCCAAAACCAACCTGAATTGCACTGTAGCCATCGTTTTCAACTGTCTTTTTCTGAATAACTGCAACCGGTCCGGCTTCAATAACTGTAACGGGAATTACTGTGCCGTCTTCTGTAAAAAGCTGAGTCATTCCGAGTTTCTTACCTATAATTGCTTTTTGCATTTCTTTTTCCTCCTATATTTGGTTATTGGTTGAAGCTTAAGGTGCTCCAACATGACCTGCTGCCTTAGGATGAAGCAGCAACCATGGCAGAATCAATTTCTGCTCATCTTCATCAAACCTGCTTGATTTC
>SVJK01000020.1 GCA_015069015.1 Oscillospiraceae bacterium | reverse complement strand
CCTCTTCTTCGTCAAGTTTCTTGGCGGCAAGCCAAGGGGCTATACCTACCAACACACGTCCGAATCCTTCCAAATAAGTGTAATTTTTCCGTTCGTCTACCGGAGAAACACTTTCAACAGGCATTTCCTCCTTTAAACAATCTTTTGAAAGTGCTTTAAGTAATGGTGTAACAATTTTTAACATTGAATCCAACCAATATTTTCTCGTTTCGGTCATTTGTTCCTCCTGATCATGTCGGCTACCGCCCTTCTTGAAATTATTATAGCATAAAAGCAGCGGAGGCGCAATAATTATTCATTATTCATCAGCGTAAGCGACTTCATTCTTCATTATTCATTCGAAAATCCGTTCTATTTTAATGAATAATGAATGATGAAAAATGAATAGTGAATAATAAAAACAAAAAAATCCGCCCTCTTACGAGAACGGATTTTCGTTTGACGCGCTTGACAGGAGTCGAATGCCCCAAGGGCACTTCCTCGCTTCGCTCACGGCGCCTGCCCGGTAATCCTTCGAGGTCCGGTGCTTGTTTCATTAAATCAGAACTTTTTATTCCTATTACCGTTTTATTTTCATTTGTGTTCTGTTTTCGCACGTCGCATGTTCTCGCTCCTGTCTGCACGAAAAAAAGTCCCCAATGGGGACTTTTTTACGCGCTTGACAGGAGTCGAACCTGCGACAACCCGGCGTCGGAGGCCGGTGCTCTATCCACTGAGCTACAAGCGCAAATATTGAGGATGTAAAAACTTATTGGTTTTTACATCCCATATATTACAATATTTCCTTAACTTTTGCAAGTATTTCTTCGGATATTTCCTCAATACTTCTCACTTTTCCATCCTTTGCACAATGCACCGTTGTCCACTCATACTTATTTGCCACAAACACAGCATTGTCATAGGATTTCTGAAGATAATCCGCATTTCTTTCATGAATATCTTTGACCTGTGAATTATCTATCTTATTTGCTCTTTTTGCCATAAGTTCTCTTGCATTTTCAACGGGCATATCCAAAAATATTACCATATCCGGCTTTGGCAGAGAAAGTTTTTCATATTCCATATCATAAAGCCAGTCAAGAAACTCACTTTTTTTATCTGCATCATCTATTTTTGATGCCTGATGCACCATATTTGATGTGGTGTATCTGTCCGCCACAACAATATTTCCGTTTGTGAAGATTTCTTTTTTTGTAACATTTACAGTCGCCATTCTGTCTACGGCAAAAAACATTGACGCCGCATAGGGACTTACCGCGTTTGGATCATCACCAAACTCGCCACCAAGATACATTTTTACAACTGCAGAACTTTCACTATCATAATTGGGAAACTCTATACTCTCAACCTTTTTTCCAAGTTTCAAAAGATTTTCTTTTAAAATAGCAGATTGTGTGGCCTTGCCGCTTGAATCCACTCCCTCTACGACAATCAGTTTATAATCTTTGTCCATTTTTCATTCCTCTAAAAACATTTTTCTTTTTTCAAGCATTTTTCCGCAGGTCATTTTACCCTCAGGACAAGGTCCGCTTATGCATCTTGGACCTGCAACTTTAAATATGGTAGGGCTGACCTTTTTCACAAGTTTAAGCATTTCACACGCCATATCTCTTATTTCCCACTGTGCTCTTTCGCAACAACGATGATGGAAAAAGTTTATGAGACTGCGGGCATTGAATGTGGCTATAAGTTTTGTTTCACAGGCATTTGGAAGCACATACCTTGCATCTTCTATGGCTTTTTTCTCAGCCTTTGACTTCGCTGTTTTTTCATCGTTGCCTTCTTCTATAAAAGTCTTATAGTGCTTTTCTTTTAGGATTGCTGTGAGTTCATTATATGTTTTTTCATCATCTTCCATTGCTTTTACAAAAATTGCCTTCGCTTTTTCGTCTGCTTCTATTTCTTTGGGTATTATGTATTCAAACCGGCCCTCATTCACATATCTCTGACTTTTAACACTATAAGATGCTATGCGGTGTCTTGTAAGTTGGGCAAGAAGACTTCTTGATACCCCTTCGATACCAAAAGTAAAGGTTATGTGTTCTATGGGACTTTCGTGTCCGAGGCTCATAAGTCTATCAATAAAATTCACGGTTTTCTCGTGATCGAGTCCGTTTAATATGCCGTCAATTTCTGATGACGAATAGCAAAGTTTGGCAGCTGCTGCAACAATTTTTTCACAATCGGGATTATACTGAAGTAATTCTACGTTCATTTTTCTTCTCCTTATTCCTGACTAAACTTTCTTCCTTTTAAGAGTACCTTCATTGCAAATCTTGGAAGATCCAACATTCTCACAAACCTTGACGGTTGTTTCATCAGGCGGTAAAGCCACTCTATGCCGTGTTTAGTGAAAAACTCCGGCGCTCTTTTTACAGTTCCTGCAAAAACATCAAGACTTCCTCCAATACCCATACACACTCCTGCATTAAGTTCTGATTTGTGTGCTGAAATCCATTTTTCCTGTTTCGGAGCACCAAGGCAGACAAAAAGAAGATCAGGGTTTGCTCTGTTTATGTTTTCAATTATGGTTTGTTCTTTTTCTTCATTGAAATATCCGTCGCTGTATCCTGCAATTTTTATTCCCGGATATTTTTTTGTAATATTCTCACCGGCTTTTTCAGCAACTCCCGGTTTTGAACCGAAAAGATACACCCTACCGCCTTTTTTTGAAAGTTTTTCAAGAGTCACACAGGCAATATCATATCCGGGGGCTCTTTCTTTTATGGGGTTTTTAACAATTCTTGATGCATACACAACCCCTATTCCATCAGCCGTTAAAAGATCAGATGAATTCAAAAGATCCCTGAAAGATTCGTCTCTGTATGCCATCATAATAATTTCTGAATTAGGTGTAAAAACACTTCTGCCCTTGTCACCTGATTCTATAAATTTTATAATAGTATCAGATGCTTCGGAGATATTTACCTTATCCACCTTAACACCAAGTATATTTACTTTGTCTGACATTTTTCTTCCTCCAAAGTTTTTTATTATAGTTTACTGATAAGGTCATAAAACATCTTAAGATATTTGTCCCTTACCATTGAAAATTCTTCAAACTTAAATTCCGGATTTGACAAAAGAATGGTCTCATTGCCAAGTTCAATTCCCATATAGTATTTAAACTCATGGTACAAAAGGTCTTTATCAATCCTATAAACCACATCTTTTTCCTCTTTTGTAAGAGGTCCTATATACTTTTCATATATAAGGTCTATGAGTCTGTTTTCAAAATCCGAATAGTCAGAAAGGTTATTCTTAACAGGTGTTGTCACATCTGACATATATGCTTCGCTTGCATCATGCAAAAGACACGCAAGTGTAATTTTAGCACTATATCCCCGTTTTTCCGATTCTATGGCACATTCAATTGAGTGTTGAGCCACAGAATGAAAAAAAGGAAAATGTCCGTTTGCTCTTGCAAGCATAGAAAGTGCGTGCGCAACATCTTCAATTATTATATCATCTTTTTTGGGATTTGTGGGATAAAATTTTTGTTTTGATACTGTATATATATAATCTGCCATTTTCAGTACCCCAGAATATCAAGTCTCATGGTGACTCCAAGTTGAAAAAAGGCACCAAGACTCACGGAAATATATTCATTTGCGCCCGGCATTTCAAAACAGTCTTTCATATCAACAACCCATTTTTCATACATCTCAATCATAAAATTCTGAAAATCTTTTCTCTCATTATTATCGGTCATCTCAATAAGCACAAAAATATTATTCCATACTCCGCCGTCGTAAATTTCATCATATTTAATTTTGGAAAGTCTGTCGCCACCATCTGCCCAGGCATCAGCAAGGCTTAGTCCGCAGGCAAAGCAGTTGACGCAAAGACCAAGATAATATCCCACCATATTTCCTTTGAAGGTTTCATAAAACTCTGTGTCAGATATCCACTCAGATGAAAACTTAAATCCCATGTCCAGAAGTTCTTCCACCATAATAGCATCTTTAATGATGTATCCCCTGTCTGATGCAGATTTATGAAGTTTTACCAAAATGTCTTTATATACTTTTCTCGGTGTTTTTTGTGTGTTTTCCATTTTAATTTCCTTTTATATATATTTTGTATCATTGATTGTAAGGTTTTCAGGTTTATAGTTATCAATATATTCAACAATTTTTTCAGCACTGTCGGTTATCTCGTATAACGTCATTGTTGTAGGTGTGATAAAATTTTCTTCCATGGCATGTTTCATAAACTCCTGAAGTTTATCGTAATATCCGAAAAGATTATATATAATAATTGCCTTTGAATGGCGGGCAAGTTGCTTGAGTGTCAGAATTTCAAAAAATTCATCGAAAGTTCCAACGCCTCCCGGAACAACAATAAAAACATCTGCATTGTCTTCCATAATCTTTTTTCTCTCGCGCATGGTTTCCATACGAATCATTTCATCGCATTTGTCATATAAAATTCCGTCAGCATTAAAAAAGTGTGGAACAACTCCTGTTATGTGTCCTCCTCCACGGG
This sequence comes from Oscillospiraceae bacterium, assembly GCA_015069015.1. GTDB lineage: Bacteria > Bacillota > Clostridia > UMGS1810 > UMGS1810 > RGIG1828. The sequence continues at coordinate 28,940 of SVJK01000020.1, read as the reverse complement.
TAAATCCTCTTGCAGCGGCACCCATAAGCCCTGCCGCACCTGCGCCATATACAAGACTATGACCTTTTCTTGCAAGAGTTTCACACAAGGATTCAACTGCATTTATATATTTATCATCTGTTTTTACACTTGACGCACCGTATACACATATTCTCATACAATCATTCCTTTCTTAATAATTCTAACATATGTAGAAAGAAAAATCAATATTACTTCTTTTATATGATAAAAAAACAGACCAATAAACTGCATTCAATCAGCAAACATAATTTGGTGTACACCATCTCACATATTAAATCGATATAAATTCCTGTAATCGAAAAAATCCCCGCCTTTTGGGCGGGGACTAAAAAACGAATTATTTTACAGCGTCTTTTAAAGCTTTACCTACTTTGAATGTAGGAACTGTTGTTGCAGGAATGTTGATTTCTGCACCAGTCTGAGGATTTTTGCCTTTTCTAGCAGCGCGTTTCTTTGTTTCGAAAGAACCAAAGCCAACGAGAACAACTTTGTCTCCATCTACGAGAGCATCTGTTACGCTGTCGATGAATGCATTTAAAGCTTTTTCAGCATCTTTTTTAGATAATTCTGCTTTTTCTGCTATTTTAGCAATTAAATCACTTTTCTTCATTCTACCTACTACCTCCTAAATATTTTGAACTATTGTTATTATAACAGATAATTCCAACAGTTTCAAGTAAAAAAGATAAAAGTTTTGTTGGCATTTTGCATAAATTTAACATGCTTATATTGTTGCAAATGCCGAATTTACTGAATTTCATCCAACACGAATTCGTCATCAGCGACAATATCACGAATATATTTACAATTATTCCTAAGACACGCAAAAAACACAATTGTCATAACGAACTCGCAAACCATATTTAATTTCATTGATGCACTGACATCGTAGTACTCCCAATAGCCTACCAAATGATTAAAACTTATTGGAAACGATGCAAAGAATGAATAGATGGAAATTGCCATAATCACAAACGAAGTCAATTCAAATATCATTGGTCCATATTCAAAATCCCCAGTGTCCCTTATTGGTATTATATTACATTTTACAAACAGAGAATTGAAAAAATTCACCGCTGCAACACCCGAAAAATAGAATACATATCCAAGAGTACGGTCATATACCAAAAGCACGATAAACCCTATCTGAATAAACAATAATATTATCGTGAAAAGCTTTATCATAATTCCGTAAAACTCTTCTTTGAAAAACATCACATAATACACTGACATGAAAAACGTTGATATGACGTGTGGTATAAACAAATAGTAATCGTCATAATAGTAATCATTAAGACCGTATAGACTATATACCAACATAACAATATCCACCATAAACTTCACTATATATGCCCCAAGGGCACAATATATGAACGCTTTATATGTTTTGTTCATACGAATACCTCAGCTTTTATCCTACAAGTTGTCTTACATACATATCATCAAGGTTGAATATTACATCCGTAAGTGCTCGTCCTGTGTCAATGTCCAGCCAGAAGCTTTCACCATTTACAAGAGACTTCGATGCAGCACTTGCATCTGCACATTTTATTATATCTGAAAGCTTGGTGTTTGCACCCTTTTCAACCACTGTAATCTTTGTTCTGAAGGTGAACCCTGTATCGGTTTCAACCGAAAGAACGGGGCAAATAGAAATTGTAATTTCCATACCTTTGCTCTTACAGCTCTCGTACCACTGTGTAAACATTGTTCTGAACACTTTGGAAAACGCCTCGGTCACACCGTATGTGTTTGCAGGCAATGCTTTCATACCAAGATACGGTTTCTCATATACTGCCTTTGGAACAGACTCCAATATCGCAATATATGAAGATGCATTTGACGGAATAGATGTGGCACTAGTATTTATTTTATAATCTTCATAATGTGTGTTTTTGCCTATAATTTCACCGGTATAGAATCCTGACATTCCATCAATTTCAAGAAGGAGACAAGCAAATTCTTTCATTGTAATTTCTTTATCAGGGTTAATTTTACCATCAGAATTAAATCCCACGCCATTCTGATACGCAGTTTTCAATAATACAGTTTCCTGTTCACTTGCAGACTGAATCTCGGGGTACATTTCTCCTTTTGAATTATACGGAATGTACTCATGAGATGTTCTGATTGCTGCAAAAGTTAAAGCAAGAATAACATCCTTAACCGTTGCATTCTTATCTGCGTATACAGCATTATCATTTTCCTCACCAGCCCAATATCTGCAAGCCATATTTATCGCCTGCGCATACGGGTGATCAAATGAAATTGTAGCAGAAACTCCGGGATAATCAGGGTTTGTATTATCAGACAAAAGTCTTGCGGCTGCCATTGCAACTTCACCTTTTGTGAGTTTACCGCTTTCTGAATATGGCTTATCAACAACTTTAAGCCAATTATATGTGTTTTCAAAAATCTTTGAATCAACATTTGAATAGAAGTTTGTCTTAGGAGTCTGACTGTTTACATTTCTTGATCTTACTATAAGTGCTGATGCCTCCGCTCTTGTAAGAGTGTCGGAAAGGCGAAGATTTACATAGTCATCACCTGTCATAATCCCGTTTGCATATACCCATGATGCAGCGTCAGGCTTTGATGACTGATTTGAAATGACGGGAGGAACCATTCCCGACTTGGGAGATCCGGCCCTTTCCCACAAAAGAATCGCCACTTCTCCTCTTGTTATGGGAGTTGATGGGCAAAACATATTTTCAAATGCTGCATCAAGGCCTGATGTCATAACATATTCATATGCCCAGTGACTGTTTGGTACATCATCATAGTTTACGCTACGTCTTGAAGGACCTTTTCCTATCATCTTTACAAATTCTGCTCGTGTAACTGTTCCTGTTGGGCGGAATGTTCCATCTTCAAACCCATTGATTGTACCGTCATTTACAAGAGTGTTTACATATTCGTATGCCCAATGGTCTGACGAGAAATCTGAAAATGTCTTTGCAAAAACATGAATACTCAGCGAAAAAATTAAGACTGTCGAAAGTAATACAGACAATATTTTCTTCATTGTATTATCTCCTTTTTATTAATTATTGTTAAATATATACTCTCTTGCAATATGTGCCGCTTCCGGTTCCATATTGCATTTCAGAACATATGCAGGTGTCGTTGAAAGTACACCGTTTAATGTATCAAGTGATTTTTCATACATTTCAAAATTATACGCAGGCGATATGCCTTCAAGGAAAAGCTTAACCGCCCGGAAAGCAGAAATTCTTTCTATTGAATTATATTCCGATCTCTCCAGAAACACAATCCCCTTAAGAGGCACAACTGTATTCGTATTTATTCCCGTTGTACCAGCCCATGGTGTACCGCAAAGGAATACTCCCTTACCGTTTTCATATCTGATTATTGGAGAATCATCATTAATTATATATGAATCATCAAACTCTCTTTGCCAAAGTGAAGTGTGCGTCGACTTTCCTGTTCCTGAACGTGCAGAAAAAACAACACCGCCTTCCCTGCATCCAACGGCAGAAGAGTGAAATACAAAGGCTGAATGCATTTGCATACAGTATCGCATCATATTATCGAACAAATTCAAAAGATAATAATCAGAGTTAATATCATATAATTTTTTTACGTCAAATGCAAGTATATCAACAAGGGAATAATCAGGTGAAAATGTCACCTTTGATATAACAGTTTTCGAAAGATTATCATAATAAATCAATACATCATTTCCGAATTCATCCCGATAATAATACTTATTATCAGAAAGCTTTACTGCACTTTCAAACTCTGCTGCTATGGGGTTTTCAGTATAGCTGAGGTGAACACTGATGTCAGCATCACCTTCAAATTCCATCTCGTAAGGTGAAAGTGTCGATTTTAAAATATCGTCATCAGACCATCCGGCAGATATATGAAAATTTGCTATTGAATATTTTTTAATCATTTCTTCCCCCTAACCAAGAGTCAGGTATACATTTTATACTCAACATTGCACCTGACGAAGTCTTAGCCATTATCCAAAAAAAAGGTTGACACATGTCAACCTTTTTTTAGTTATTAAATTAATGTCGTATCAAAACCTTACGCTTCGTCAGAGGTCTTAACAGATGCAAGGTTATATACTGTCATGGGAACATTTTCCCCATTAAAGTCATATTTTACATCTGTGTTTCCCTGGATAGCTGTAGGAAGTTTAGCAATATTTTCTCTAACAGAAAGTTCAACGACATCTATAATGGGTTTTACATATGTTTTCATTTTAAATATCTCCTCTCTGTTAAATTACTGTGCAACAGTATATTCTGTATACTCATAGCTTGTTCCTTCATCAGCCACAAAGTAAGGTACGAAATCAGCTTCTGTAGCTTCTTTATCTTCGGGAAGAATAAGACGTACTGCTGCTGTTTTTGTCAAATCTGTTTCAAGTGATTTGTACTGTTTTGTAACACCTTCAAAAAGTGCATACTCAATACCAAATTCTGTGATACCATCGCCTGTGGGGATGATAACTGCTGTGAATGTGGTTCCATCAAGTTTTTTATAAACCTGAATTGCAGGAGCAACTTTTGATGCTTCAGTTTCAACAGTGATTACATCATCATTGTCAACAACAACTGATGCAACAGCACCCTTGGATTCATTGTTAACTTTAACATCAACAATTTCATATCCTTCTTTTGCTGCAATGTTTGCTGTAACTGTTTCACCGATACCTGCTGCAACTACATCATTTGCATATGTAACTGTGTAGGTTTCAGTATCCTGAGTCTGAAGTGCAACAAAACCAAGATCTTCTGCACCTGTACCTGCAAATGTATCGGTTGAATCTGTACCGAATTTTACTGTGGTTGCAAAATCTGCAACTTTGCTCTGTGCTATTTTATAATCAAAGCTTACTGCTCCGTTTACAGCTGTCTTCTGATCAATGTACACGATGTCACCGGCATTGTTTTTTACAAGGTATGTAACCTCGCTGTCTGCGGTAGCATCTGAAACACTTGTTGTTACTTCAACTCTGTCATTGCCGGTGTTGTATTTTGATGTTGTAGTAACGGTTGCTGCAAAACCTGTCATAGCAGTAGCTAAGAGTGCAACTGTGAGAACAGAAGCAAAAATAGCTTTTAAGTTTCTGCTTTTCATTTTGACATACATCTCCTTATCTATGTTTTTCGTTATACTCATTTTAGCAAAATAAACTAATTATGTCAATACCTTTTTCAGAATTTTTTTATGTAATTTATGCACAATTAATACGGTTATTTTTTGTTCTTTTTACACAAGCATGTACATTCGGGTGTTTTTTATCCACATTCTATGCACAAATTGTTGTTTTGCCGTCTGAAACCTTTATTATTTTATCGCACATTTTCTGTGCAGCATCCTTGTGTGATATTATTATACAGGTGCATTCTTTTATTGAACGTATGTTTTCCAAAAGTTTCCTCTCCGTCTCCTCATCAAGGGCAGATGTTGCCTCATCAAGAAGAATTATCGGAGATTCTGAGTACAATGCTCTTGCAATGGCAAGACGCTGAATCTGACCTTCCGAAAGTCCAAGTCCACCCTCGCCGAGGATTGTGTCAAAGCCGTTCGGGAGTTCTGTTATAACATCATATATACATGCAAGTTTTGCTGCTTTAACTATTCTTTCTTCATCAATTTCAGAGGACATAAACGAAATGTTTTCCCTCACGGTTCCCGACAAAATCATATTACCCTGAGGAACATATGAAAAAAGAGGTCTTAAAGATGCATCTATGATGTACTCTTTTTCTTTGCATTTTATATATACGTTTCCGGTGTCAGGCTGAAGTATTCCGAGAAGCATTTTCATAAGGGTGCTTTTTCCTGTGCCTGATATTCCCGTTATGCATACAAGAGAATTTTTTTCCAAGCATACATTTGCGCCGTCAAGAACTTTTTCGTCATCATATGAAAAAGAAAGATTTTCAACGACGATACTGTTCATACTATTATATATGTCATTCACATCAGAAATGTTATAACGCATCTGTTCATCTTCTAAATTTTCAAGTTCCATTATTCTTTCACATGATGCTGTGAGAGTGAAAATCTGAGGAAGTGTTGATGCAAGTTCCCTGAAAGGCGACTGCACCTGACCAACCAGTTGAATTATTGCCGCAAAGGTTCCCACGGTCATTAAACCCTTTGAAATCTTCACAGCACACCAGCCTACTGCAAAATAATAACCTATTGTTAAAGATATGAAAAACAAAATATTTGCAAATATGCTTATATATCCTCTTTTCATCACAATCTTCAAATAATCTTTCTGAAGATTTTCAACACCGTCATCAATATGTTTCTGGGATGAAAAGGATTTTATAACTATGATATTCCGTATTACTTCTATTATATATGAATGTATTTTCCCAAGGGATGTCTGACATTTTTTGTGAAGGGGTTTCATTTTTGATGAGTATACCTTCGAAACAATCATTACAAAAGGTCCGATTATGAGGAAAATAAGAGCAAACTGAGAATCAAGTTTGCAAAGAGCATAAAAGCCCATAACAATTCCCGATAAAAACGAGAAAACATTCGGAAGTATCGTCATTACACCTGAGGTGACTATTTTCACATCGCCATTCAATCTGTTCAGAATCTCACCTGAGTGAAATGAAGTTATATCTTTCCACTTTTTATAAAGAAATTTTGAAAACACATTTCTCTGAAGGTCATTTTTAAGCTTAGTCTCCGTGTGAAGATTCAAAAGAGTATAGACAATCTGAATCAGAAGCTGAGACAAAACAAGAATCGCAATAGACATTATTGGTGACTTTAAGCTGCCGCCGTCTGTCGCCGCATCAAGAAGCTGCTTTGACACAAGGGCAAACCGCATACTGATATAGGAAATGCCAATTGCCATCAGCGTCATAAAAATTATTTTCCACAATATACTTTTTGTGTTTGCATAGAGCCACGAAAAGGAATGGGGCTTTTTACTTTTGATATTAATCACCTGCCCTGTTTACGTTTCTTATTTATACGTCTTATCATGTTCGTGATTGCATGATAAAGTTTCACCAAGGGTTTACGCACCGGAAAAACAAAGAGCCAAACTCTTTGATATACCATATTCCACCATACATTTACAGAATAATACTTATCTTTACGCCAAAAAGCAGTTACCTTTCCTATGCAGGATGAAACCTTCACAGGATATTCCCTTTTTGTTTCATTATCACCTGCAATAGTCAGAACGTCGCCTTTTCTTTTTATTATACGATGAAGTATGTAGGTCCCGTCTTCCCTTTCAAACAACACTATATCATACTTTTTTAAATTTTCCGCTCCTTCAAGAAGAACACAATCAGTAATACTCCTCAAAAGAGGATACATACTGTATCCCGTGACCGCAAGCTTAACACTTTTTCCCTCTGAAAGGGCCATTTTTACAAGCGGTGCAATATCTTCTATCGGCGGATGAAATCTTTTTGCTATCATCCGTATTACTCCAGAATATTATTTTCCTTCAAAAGAGATGTGAATGCATCTATATCTTCAAGCATTTCCTCTCTTGTAGCTCCTTCATATTCAGCCATAAGAGCATCTGCAAGTTCTTCTCTTGTTTTGTCCTGTGAAAGACAATTCCACAAAAATGCTCCTGTTTCATTAATTGTTATCATAAGGCTGAAATCAACCATGTTGTCTCCAACAGGAACAACCACAAAGGTGTCTGCTATTTCTTTTAATATAAAACCTTCTCTGATTTTCATACCATCATTCCTTCCTTATACATCTATATAGATCTACCATCAGGATATATCACCTTAGGAATTTTTGTTTTGTTTATGTGTGTTATTTTTTCTCTTCCCTTTCTCACAGTTGATTTAAGCGTTATTTCCTTTTCAGCAAAAGCATAGGCACTCATAAGCTCATAAAGAGTCAAAAATCTTATGTCTTCTGTTCTTTCAAGGTTTTCTGTTGCGTGAAAAATTCCGGAAAGTGCAACAAACCTCTTTATGCCGGAATCAATCTCACAATATACAGAGTCAGCAAGTTTTCTCAACGTCATGTTTCCCGAAAATGCTTTCTTTATATGTTCTAAAACTCCCTTAAGACACGTGCGTTTTATGTTTACTGCAAAGCTGTGACGTGTACCCGTGTACTCTTTCTCATCATATGACACACTCTCAAGAAGATTTCGTATTTTCAAAATGTCCGTCCTGTTCTTTGTCCTGAAAGACGGTAAAATCTTCAGCTCATTTTTAAGTTCCGGAGGCACACTTTCAAAAAAACTGTCTTCTCCGAATATATCACACAAAAGCTTCAAAACAGACGAATCCGCAAACAGGCTGTTATAACAGCAATAAAATGGTGAAGATATCCCCACTTCTCCCACTGCACAAATCATATTTAAAACGTCGCACAAAAACGACACTTCCAATATGCTCGGATTTTTGGGATATATAAACTCTGTAATATTCACACAAGTTTCCCTGCACCCGTCAGTAAGAGACGGTGACGGAAACCATATGCCCTCCAGGTATTCACTTTTTATGTGAGTTATACTGTGCGAAAAACCATCTTTAAAGAAAACTTTCATGGCAAGGCGATGACGCATCTCCTCAAGTTCAAGAAGTTCTACAGCTCCTAAAAGAGAGTGTAGTTGCACCGTAAAATCATCATTCGAGCATAAACTTTTCGAAAACCTTTCAGAAGTCCTGTTATAGGTATATATCACTTTTGGCATATTTTCAAATCCGGGATAAAAATCATCAGCCAATATAACTGTTATCACAGGGTTTGTCAAATCACCGCTATCATCTGCAGAGGTTATGTAACCAATCATGCTCTTACTACTCCCCTGTTTACATTACATATAGTAATATTGTAACATCTTATTTACATAAAATCAAGTATATTATGCTTCAAAAGCATTTTTTATATGGTTTAGTTCCGAAACAGAGAAACCGGAGGTCCTAACCTCACCATAAACTTCGACCACATCGAACCTGAAAGTGTGATATGAAGGATTATTTTTCATATAGCATCTTGCACCAAGTATCATCTTTTGCATTTTTCTTTTGTCGACTGCCATGGACGCCCAACCGAAGTCTTTATTCTTACGGGTTTTAACTTCAATAAAGCAAAGAACATCACCGTCCGTGGCAATTATATCGATTTCTGCGCCTGCCACTTTGTAACTGTGATGCAAAATGCGATATCCCGACTCTTGAAGATATTCAATTGCCTTTTTTTCGCCAAAACGCCCGGAAATATTTTTTGCAATCATTTCACATGCTCCCTTACCCCGCCAAAGGTAAGACGGTGAATAGGGCAAGGTCCGTATTTGGCAATTGCCTCAAGATGCGCCTTTGTCCCATATCCCTTGTGGGATGCAAAACCATATTCAGGGTAAAGTTTATCGGCTTCTTCAATATATCTGTCTCTTGCAACCTTGGCGAGGATTGATGCGGCAGAAACGGAAAAGCTCAAAGAATCCCCTTTTACTATGGTTTCATGGGGGATTTCTATACCTTTTGCCCTGTTTCCGTCTATCAAAACAAAGTCCGGCTGAGGGTTGAGTCCCTCAATTGCGCCCTGAAAGGCTTTGTAAGTTGCATTTAAGATATTTATTTCGTCAATAACTTTTTCATCAACAGAAAATATGCAATACGCTTTTGCTTTTTCGATTATTTTATCATAGAGAGCATCTCTTTTTTTTGCCGTGAGTTTTTTTGAATCATTTATGCCTTCAATATATACACCCTCATCGAAAATCACGGCAGCGGCATATACCGCACCTGCAAGAGGACCTCTGCCCGCTTCATCTACGCCTGCAATGAGTCTGAATCCTTCTTTGCGACATTTGTTTTCATATGCAAAAATATCAATATTTGTATCTTTCATCTTTTCACGGCCTTTCAAGTGAAATATTTCCAAGTTTTGCTCCTCTGAACTCATCAAGAAGAATATGAGCAGCTCTTTCGGTGTCTATCTCTCCCCCTGACACAACAAACCCCCGTTTTTTTCCAAGATATTCAAGAAGTTCATAACCATCAAGACCTTCAGTTTCTGTCATCTTGTATCTTTGTGCAAGAGATTCGGGATACTCATTTTTCAAAAAAGTCAGAAGATGACAGGCAAGTTCTTCAACGTCTATTATTTCGTCTTTCACTGCACCTGTATATGCAAGTCGCAATCCAACTTCATCATCATCAAATTTTGGCCAAAGGATTCCCGGAGTATCAAGAAGTTCAAAGTTGTTTTTGAGTCTTATCCACTGTTTCCCTTTTGTCACTCCCGGACGGTCACCCGTTATGGCACTTTTTTTGCCGGAGAGCTTGTTTATAAATGATGATTTCCCAACATTCGGAACACCGCAGACCATTATTTTTATGGCACGGTTCACTATCCCCTTTTCTTTGTCTTTTTCAATCTTTTCTTTTAGCAACACCTTGCATTTGTCAAAAATAAAGCTAAAGTTTTTCCCTGATGTGGAACTGACAGACACTGCGCTCATTCCGCTTTTAGAAAAATATTCCTCCCAAAGTTTTGTCACCTGCGGGTCTGCTATATCCGATTTATTAAGAACAATAAGGTGAGGTTTTGCACCCACAAGTTCATCAACCTTTGGGTTACGACTGCTAAGGGGCAGTCTTGCATCCACAAGCTCCACTACAATATCTATAAGTTTAAGGTTTTCCTCCATCATTCTGATTGCCTTGGTCATATGACCGGGAAACCATTGTATATTCATAAGTAAACTCCTTTCAAATCATTACACTAAAACATTCCGTCAGGCAAAAACGTGAAACAGATAAAAACATATCACGCATATTTTATTTATAATTTTAAAATATCTTTGATATCCCCAAAGGGGTGTAAAAAAATTCAACTGAATTTTCTTACACCCCTGATAAAATGTCAATATATTCCGCCAAAATCTGACAAAGGCCACCATCTGAATACTGCCTTACCAATTATTGAATCCACATGAACCTGACCAACTTCACTTCCGTTTCTGCTGTCTTTACTGTTGTTACGGTTGTCACCCATAACAAAGATGTGGTCTTTCTCTATAAGAAGTCCCTTTTCCCCGGAATCATCAGTTATTCTCTGGGCAATATTGGGCATATTGGGATTGTAGGGTTCATCTGCAATATAATCTTCTTTAAGAATCACCCACTCATCACTTCCGCTTTTTTTGAGATGTACCTCACCTGTTGCATCATCAATCCATATGCGGTCGCCCTCAGTGGCAATAACCCTTTTCACATATGCAATGTCAGGATTTGCCTTCGGATGGAAAATTATAATATCTCCTCTTTCAGGCTCATATCCGATGATGCGGGTAAAGAGTCTCTGATTGTGCTCCAGTGTCGGCATCATTGATCTTCCGTCCACTCTTACCACTGTGAATACATAATTTCTGAGAATTAAAGCAATAACCACAGCTGTCACTATGCATATTACCCAACTGCCAAGCTCCTTAAAAAACCTTGTTGCAGTTGAAGGCTCATTTGTTTCGGGGAACATTTCAGGTTGCATATTTTGATTCATCAGATTTCATTCCTTTCATTTAAACAAAATGCAATGGCATATGTGCCATTGCAGAATTTGTGAGTCCCTTACAAACCGGGAGGAATTTACGCCTCCCGGTTCATTGCCAGAAAAATTATTTCTTTTCTTTAACTTTTGTTGCTTTACCAACTCTGTCACGGAGATAGTAGAGTTTTGCTCTTCTTACTTTACCGCGTCTTGTAATTTCAATGTTGGCAATTTTAGGAGAGTTCACAGGGAAGGTTCTTTCAACACCTACGCCGTAAGAAATTCTTCTAACGGTGAATGTTTCCTGAATTCCGCCATGTTTTTTTGCAATAACGGTACCTTCAAAAACCTGGATTCTTTCTCTGTTACCTTCTTTGATTTTTACGTGAACCCTTACAGTGTCACCGATGCTGAACTTTGGAAGGTCTGTTCTGATCTGATCGCTTGTTAAGCTTTCGATAATGTTCATTTTATTTTCTCCTCTCTTAAAGACGTTCATGCAAATTTATAAATGTGAATCAAACCACAATTCACAGAGGACCGCCCATATACGATAAATATATTAACACAAGTTTTTCCAAAATGCAATATTTTTTTTGAAATTTGTGAAATCTTACCTTTTTCGGCGTTTCTTCGGTGGCGGATTGAGTTCACTTTCATAAATATCTGCCTTTTTTTCATAAAGATCGGGACGTTTTTCTTTGGTTATGAGAAGTGACTGAGTTCTTCTCCACTTGGCAATTTTTGCGTGATCTCCTGATGTTAAGACCTCAGGAACACCCATTCCGTGAAAAACAGGCGGGCGCGTGTAGTGAGGATATTCCAATAGACCGTCAAAATGAGATTCATCGGTAAAACTTTCTTCATCGGGCAAAACTCCGTCTATCATTCGGCTGACAGAGTCTATGACAGCCATTGCCGGAATTTCTCCACCGGTCAAAACATAATCCCCGACTGAAACTTCTTCGTCAACTATTTCATCAATAACCCTTTGATCTATCCCCTCATAGTGACCGCAAATAATCACCACATCCTCTTTCTTTGAAAGTTCTATGGCTTTTTGCTGATTGAAAACCTGTCCCTTTGGTGACATATATATGACATAAGGTTTTGTGTCTGTTTTTTCTGCCACACTCATATAGGCATCAAAGACCGGCTGAGGCTGCATCACCATTCCTCTGCCTCCGCCATAGGGGGCATCATCAACCCGATTATGCTTGTTACCGCTAAAGTCCCTTATATTTATAAGATTAAAATTCAAAATCCCTTTTTCCTCGGCACGCCCAAGCATACTTGAATGAAGCACCCCTGAAAACATTTCTGGAAAAAGAGTCAGAACGTGAAATTTCATAATTAATCAAGCAACCCTTCAGGCAAGTTTACTTTTATGTAACCTTCCTCAATGTTTGTTTCTAAAATTACGCTTTTAAGTGCGGGAACATATATCGTCTCACCGCCATTTTTTTCTACTGTATACACATCATTTGCACCGGTCTGAAAAACATCTGTCACGTATCCGTAACTTCTTTCATCATCTTTCACTTCAAGACCGATTATATCTGCAATGAGATATGTGCCCTCGGGTAGTGAATCAAAAAGCGAACGTTTGACATACAAAACTTTTTGACGCATTCTTTCTGCTTCTTCAATGCTGTTTATGCCTCTGAGTTTCAAGATGACAAATTCTTTGTGATATTTTATACCTGTTATTTTAAAATAGGTTCCATCCTCTGTATATACTCCGCTGATTTCATCGAAAAATTCGGGATAGTCAGTGCGGGGAATTATTTTAACTTCTCCACGAAGTCCGTGGGTGTTCACAATCTGTCCGACGTCTATCAGTTTTTCACCAGTTTCCATCTTATTCCTCCAAAAACTTCAAGAGGTTTTAAATCATACGGATTTAAAACCTCTCTTTGCATTACTGTACAATTTCTACAATTACTTTCTTATTTTCTCTGCTTGCGCAAGCCTTTATAACTGCGCGGATTGATTTGGCAATTCTGCCTTGTTTTCCGATGACTTTGCCCATGTCGGACTCATTTACATGAAGTTCCAACACAACGGAAGTTCCGCTTTCGGATTCTGTCACATAAACATCATCCGGAACGTCAACGAGAGATTTTGCAATAAATTCCAGTAATTCTTTCATATGTTTCTACCTCCCGGAGCTTATTTTATCGCACCACTGATTTTGAGGAGTTCTTTTACAGTGTCTGTAGGCTGTGCACCCTGACCGAGCCATTTAATAGCCTTTTCATTATCCACGTTGATTGTGGAAGGGTTTGTAAGAGGATTGTATGTTCCAATCTGATCGATGAATCTGCCATCTCTGGGATATCTTGAATCAGCAACTACAATTCTGTAAAAAGGTGTTTTTTTAGCACCCATTCTCTTTAAACGAATTTTTACCATTTGTTTTCACCTCCATTATATATATCTTTTAAATATTTATCTGAAAAGATTTCCGAAACCGCCACCAAAGCGTTTCATCTTTTTCGGATTACTGAATTGTTTCATCATTTTCTGCATTTGTTCAAACTGTTTTAAGAACATATTGAGGTCCTGAATTTTATTTCCGGAACCGTCTGCTATTCTTTTTTTACGGCTTGAATTGAGAATAGACGGATTTGTTCTTTCCTTTTTCGTCATTGAAGTTATCATGGCCTCAATTCTACCGAGTTTTCTTTCATCTATATTTACATTTGAAAGGGCTGACGCGTTAACCCCCGGAACCATCTTCAAAAGATCCTGAAGGGGTCCCATTTTTTTCATCTGTTTCATCTGAGCAAGATAGTCATCCAGGTTAAACTGCTGTTTTAAGATTTTCTGTTCAAGTTCAAGCGCCTGTTTTTCATCAAATGCCTGCTGAGCTTTGTCAATCAAGGTGAGCACGTCACCCATACCGAGAATTCTTGATGCCATTCGGTCGGGATAGAACCAGTCCATATCGGTAAGCTTTTCTCCCTGACCAACAAGTTTTATGGGTTTTCCGGTTACAGCCCTTACAGAAAGTGCCGCACCGCCTCTTGTGTCACCGTCAAGTTTTGTTAAAACCATTCCGGTGAAATCAAGTTTTTCATCAAAACTTGTTGCCACATTAACTGCGTCCTGACCAGTCATTGAGTCAAGAACAAGAAGTATTTCCGTTGGGCTTACCGCTTCTTTTATGTTTAAAAGTTCATCCATCAACTCTTCATTTAAGTGAAGACGGCCTGCAGTATCTATGATTACCACATCATTGCCATGTTTTTGTGCATGAATGATACTTTCTTTTGCAATGAAAACAGGGTCATTTGACTCATCAATCGAAAACACCGGAACATCAAGGCTTGAACCTACAACCTGAAGTTGCTTTCTTGCGGCAGGTCTGTATACGTCACAGGCAACAAGAATTGGTCTTTTGCCCTGTTTTTTCAAAAGTCCCCCGATTTTTCCGGAAGTTGTGGTTTTACCTGCACCCTGAAGTCCCACCATCATAATGACAGTTGGGGATTTTGAGGAAAATTTAATCTTATTTGCCTCCTGCCCCATAAGAGAAGTCAGTTCTTCATTTACTATTTTAATTACCTGTTGTCCGGGTGTAAGACTTTCTAAAACCTTTGCACCCAGAGCCTTTTCGGAAACAGAATTTATAAAATCTTTTACAACTTTGAAGTTAACGTCTGCCTCTAAAAGTGCAAGCTTTACTTCACGCATGGCAGCTTTAAGATCTGCTTCATTTATTTTGCCTTTGCCTCTGAGTTTTTTGAAAGTCTGTTGAAGTTTGTCTGCAAGATTTTCAAAAGCCATATTACAAGCTGCCCCTTTCTTTATTATTCAGACTTTAGACCGGATTGAAGAAAGATGGGAAAAGATTCTCTCATCATCTATATTCTTTTCTTTCAGACATTCTTCCAGCCTGTCAAGGGAATTTGAAATTTCAAGAAATCTGTCCATAAGCATAAGTTTTGATTCCATTGAAAGAATTTCTTTTTCGCCCCTTCTGATGTTGTCATATACTCCCTGACGGGTTATCCCCACAGATGAGGCGATTTCAGAAAGAGACATATCCTCCTGATAATACATTTCAAGAATTTCCCTTTGCTTGTCGGCGAAAAGATTTCCGTAAAAATCAAGAAGGTATGCAACCTTAAGATTTTTCATCATATCCCCTCCGAAACAAGTGTAAAGCAAATTGCTTTACAGATATAATAATATATTTTTTGCCATTTGTCAATAGATTTTTCAAAAAAAGAAAAGATAAAGCATTATGATTAATTTTATGCCTTATCTTTTCGTGTTTTTGTATACTCTACTCAAACAATGCCTTTGCAAAATCTTCGGGAACAAAGTCCTGAAGATCGTCTATGCCCTCACCCACACCAACAAGTTTTACGGGAATGTTTTGCTCGTGGGAAATTGCAAGAACAATTCCGCCTTTGGCACTGCCGTCAAGTTTTGTTAGAATAATCCCTGTGATTGTTGCAGTTTCAGAGAAAAGTTTTGACTGAACAACTGCATTCTGTCCGGTAGTAGCGTCAAGCACAAGAAGGGTTTCAACACTTGCACCGGGAAGTTCACGCTCTATGATTCTTGAAATCTTTGCAAGTTCATCCATAAGATTTTTCTTGTTGTGAAGTCTTCCTGCGGTATCTAAAATTATCACATCGCAGCCCCTTGATTTTGCCGCCGCAATGGTGTCAAAAACAACAGATGCAGGGTCTGAGCCCTCCTGATGCTTTATGATATCAACCCCGCTTCTGTCAGCCCACACCTGAAGTTGGTCTATGGCTGCTGCTCTGAAAGTGTCGGCTGCGCCGAGGATTACTTTTTTGCCCTCATTTTTATATCTTGATGCCATCTTTCCGATGGATGTGGTTTTTCCAACTCCGTTAACTCCGATAACCATGATAACAGCAGGTTTTGTATCGGTATTTATGGAGGGATCCCGACCGGTGAGAATTTCTGCAACAATTTCCTCTATCGCACCTTTCACCTGATCGGTTTCGGTGATTCTCTGTTCTTTAACCTTTTTTCTCAAGGCGTCAATGATATAAAGAGATGTGTCAACGCCAACATCTGCCATGATGAGTGCTTCTTCAAGTTCTTCAAAAAGTTCCTCATCAACCTTTCCAAATGCCGCAAGAACACCGTCTATTTTTGAGCTTATGGAATTCCTTGTTTTGGAAAGTCCGTCTTTGAGTTTTGCAAAAAAGCCTTTCTTTTGCACAGGTTGTTCAGGTTCAGGTACAGATACCGGTTCTTCACAAGCTTTTTCTTCCCGCAAAGATTCTTCATGCACTGTATCTTCTGTTTTTTTCGGTGATTCTTCTTCTGAACTTTCAAGTGAACTCATATCCTGCGATGCAGATTCTGTAACTTCCGATTTTTGAAGTTCACCGTTTTCTTCCAAAGTTTCTGCCTGTTCTTTTATTTCTTCGATATTTTCTTCAATTGTTTCCTCTTTTTTGGAAAATCCAAAAAAAGAACCAAATTTTTTGAATGCCATTAGTTGTATTCCTCCAGATCTTCAAATTTAAGTTTAAGAAGTTTCGACACACCCTTTTCCTGCATGGTAACACCATACATTATGTCCGCCGCTTCCATCGTACCTCTACGGTGAGTTACGACAATAAACTGGGTTTTGGAACTGTATTTTTTAATGTAGTCCGCAAAGCGGTATACGTTATTGTCATCAAGTGCGGCTTCAACCTCGTCAAGAATACAGAAAGGTGTTGGTCTCACCTCTAAAACAGAGAACAGAAGTGCAATTGCAGAAAGAGCACGTTCTCCGCCGGAAAGAGCCATCATATTCTGAAGTTTTTTGCCCGGTGGCTGAACTTCGATGTCTATTCCGCTCTCTAAGATATTATCGGGATCGGTGAGAGAAAGTTTTCCCGTACCACCGCCAAAGAGAGCCTTGAAAACCACATCAAAACGATTCTGTATGATTTCAAAACTTTCACGGAATAGTTTTACCATGATTGACTGCATTTCTCTTATGATATCTTCAAGTTTTTTCTTGGTTTCGTCAAGGTCGGCTTTTTGTGCAGAAAGAAAATCGAAACGCTGTTTAACTTCCTTGTACTGCTCGATTGAATCAACGTTGATGTTGCCAAGTGCTTTTATCTGCGCTCTGAGAGATGATGCTTCCCTTTGGGATTCAACCATGTTGAAATCATCTCTTTTGTATTCAAGAGCAGCATTATAGGTCAGTTCATACTCATCCCAGAGTTTTGCTGTGATGTGCTCTGTTTCAAGTTCTATTTTTGAATTCTGATTTTCTATTCTTGAAACTTCAAGTTGCAGAACATATATGGTTTCGTTTTCATCCTTCAACTGTTTCTGACCTTCAACAAGTTTTTTTGATGCCATATCATATGCGGCTGTGTTTTCTTCAATAACCTTTGTAAGTTCTTCACCGCTGAGTTCTGACTGAGAAATCTCTCTTTGAATTGATTCGATTTCTTCCTTGATGGATTTGTTCTCTTCTAAATATTCTTCTTTTTCTCTTGCTTTTTCGATTCCTGCCACTGCAGATGACTGCTTCTCGGAAGAGAGCATCTCAATTTTTTCGCGGCAAAGTTCAATGTCCTTTTCTATGCCTGAATAAGATATTTTGTCGTCGGTTACAGATGCAAGATAGGTTTCTCTCTCTTCGGTGAGTTTTGCACCTTCTGCCTGAACCTTTTCCTGTTCTTCTTTTGTAACACGAACAATGTTTTCGTTTTCTTCAATTTTTTCTTTCAGGGCAATCTTTTGTTTGTCAACATCTTCAATTTCACCAAGAACCGAGCCACTTTCTGTTGTTATGAGACTTATGTTTCTTTCAAGTTCCCTTATGATGCGGTTATTATTTTCAATGGCAGATGTTATTTTGATTTTATCCTGATTGCAAAGGTTGAGTTCTTCTTCAAGTTCTTCCTTTTTCTGTGCCATTTTCTTTACGGTCTGACGGTAGGAATTGATTTTGTCGTCATTGTCGTCAATGATTTTTTGAAGCTGGTCTATTTTTTTTGCAAGTTCTTCAATGTCTTTTCCACGGCTTAAAAGGCTTTGGGTTTTGTTGACACTTCCGCCTGTGAGAGAACCGCCCGGATTTATGAGTTGTCCGTCTAAAGTTACTATCTTATATTTATACCCTGTTTTTTTGGAAAGATTAACGGCGTTGTCGAGTGAGTCCATAACAACAACTCTGCCGATAAGACTTTTAAAAATGCCGTCATATTTTTCATCATATGAAACAAGTTCCGATGCAAGACCTATATAGCCTTTTTCTTTCTTCGGGGCATCATTTAAAAGTGTACCTTTGACAGATGTAAGAGGAAGAAATGTTGCTCTTCCGATTTTTTTCTCTTTTAAAAATCCAATTGCTTTTTTGGCACATTCTTCATCTGTCACAACAATGTTCTGAAGCATTGAGCCAAGGGCAACTTCCACTGCTGTAACATATTTTGTTTCAACATCTATAAGTTTTGAAATAACGCCAAGAACACCTTTTATGTCTGATGTGAGAATGCTTTTTACGCTTTTGGAATAGCCCTCATAGCCTTTTTCAAGGTCTTCCAGAACATTTTTTCTTGACTGCATGTCATTACAGGAAGCAACAACTTCGTTTTGTTCTTCCTTTGCTTTGTTCATTTTTTCGCTGACTTCAAAATACTCATTTTTGAGTTTTTCCATCTCAAAGCGGGCTTTTGATTTTCTTTCGTCAACTTCTTCTTTATCTTTGTTTAAGATTTCTT
Source organism: Oscillospiraceae bacterium (assembly GCA_015069015.1). Taxonomy (GTDB): domain Bacteria; phylum Bacillota; class Clostridia; order UMGS1810; family UMGS1810; genus RGIG1828. The sequence goes on along the minus strand of SVJK01000020.1, from coordinate 9,699 downwards.
CTTTTTCTTTTGCCTCGGAAAGCGCCTCTTTTTTCACATTGAGATCATCTATCAATGTGGCTTTTCTCTCGTCAAAATTTTTGAGAAGCATATCCAAACTTGAAATTTTCGCCTTTGATGCAGAATTCTCATTTAAAAGTGCAACAATGCGTTCTTTCACTCTTTCGCTTTCTTCAAGTTTTTCGGATATTTTTGCATCAAAATCCGAAAGAAAAGAGTCATGGGCTTCTATCTTCTTTTCAAGTTCTTCTTTTTCTTTGTTTTTTTCTTCAATTCTCAAAAGGAGTTCCTGTGTTTCTTCTTCTCCCTTTTTGATTTTTTCGCCTAAAATCTTTATTTCTTCATCAATGCGGGCGCAGTTTTGCAGATTGTTTTCTATGTTGGTGTTTAAGATATCAATTTTGTGAGAAAGACTGCCTGAATTTTTCTCTAAATCAAAACTTTGCTGACGAAGATTTGTTATCTTTTCATTAAGTTCTGACAGGCTTGATGTTTCCTTTTCAATAAGGGCTTCAATCTCGGCAAGTTTCTGCTTTTCGGCATTAAGTTGATTGAATGCAATGGTAAACTTGTCTTTCCCCTCTTTCAGGGCAATTTTCTGTTTGTCTATGTTTCGGATTGAAATGTTAATGTCAAGGCCTTTTAAAACTTCACGAAGGTCAAGATATTTTCTTGCTTTTTTGGACTGAATCTCCAAAGGTCCAACCTGTGATTCAAGTTCTGTTAAAAGGTCTTTTATACGAAGAAGATTTTCTTCTGTCTGCAAAAGTTTTTTCTCAGATTCGTTTTTACGATATTTATATTTTGTTATTCCCGATGCTTCTTCAAAAATTATTCTTCTCTCTTCTGCCTTGTTGGAAAGAATCTGGTCAATCTTACCCTGACCGATTACAGAATATCCTTCCTTACCAAGGCCTGTGTCCATAAAGAGTTCGTGAATATCTTTCAGACGGCATTCCTTGTCATTTATGAGATAGTTACTTTCACCGCTTCGGTGAACTCTTCTTGTTACCTTTACGGTATCATAGTCAATTTTGAAAATATTATCTCTGTTATCAAGAATTATGGAAACCTGAGCAAACCCAAGAGGACTTCTCTTCTGAGTTCCGGCAAAAATAACGTCCTGCATATTTCCGCCACGAAGACTTTTTGCACTCTGCTCACCCATAACCCAGCGGATAGCATCGGAAATGTTACTCTTTCCGCTTCCGTTGGGGCCAACAATGGTGGTTATGCCCTGACCAAATTCAAGATTTATTTTGTCTGCAAAGGACTTGAATCCCTGCATCTCAATTCCTTTAAGATACAACTTAAAACACCTCAAACAATCTTTTGTATATATGTATTAAAACTAAGCCAAAATACACCTTTTATATAATATCATAAGAATGAAAAATTTGCAAGAAAAAACTACAATGGGAAATTTCCCATTGTAGTTTTAAAATTATCTGTCAGTCTGCTTCAACAAGATTTTCCGCAGATTTGCATACAGGGAGAATACCGCCGAGATTATCCCATACCATAGCCTTTACGCAGTCTATGGTGCCAAGGTCATAATTTCTTTCAAAACTGAGATATTCTTCACCGTTATAAACCTGATTTGCAGTGTAGACAAGTTTGTTTTTGTAGTAGTATGCAACAACAACTGTTTTTCCGACTTCAATGTCATTTATGTATACATCATAGAAGAAACGGTTGTTTTCATAATCTGTTGAACCCCATCTGATATATGTCTTTGGTGCGTCAACTGTTCCATAGTGAATGTTTGCTCTTGTCAGTGATTCATTTCCGGCTTGCATATCAATAGTATTCCAGCACGCTTCGTTTCCTGCATAATATACATCTGTGATGCTGTCTGCATAGTAGAATGCATTATATTCAATGTTTGTTATGCCTGCAGGCATTGTCACTGTTTTAAGATTCTGACAGCCTTCAAATGTGCTATATCCGATATAGGTCACATCATCGCCCATGTCAATGCTTTCAAGATTATCACAGTATAAAAATGCTCTGGATGAAAGCATTTTAACACCCTTGGGAACTGTGTAGGATGAGCCTGCTTTTGCAGCAGGATATGCTATCAGTTTTGTCTTATCCTTGCTGAAAAGTATTCCGTCAACTGTGCAGAAATATTTGTTTCCGGATGCAACCGAAATCTCTTCGATGCTCATTCCTATTGCATATACTCCTATTTTTCTGATGGTTGAGGGAAGAGTCAGTTTTTTAACACGGAACTCAGATGTCAGATATGCGCCAACCTCTTCGATTCCTTCGGGAATGATGAGTTCATCAAGCAGATAATCATAGTGTTCTAATGCCATATCTTCAATGGCAACAACGGGATATCCGCCAAGAGTTGAAGCAACTGTAAAGGTTTTTGTGCTTATTTCATTTTTGTATTTAATGATATACGCTTTACCATCTTTCACATAATATTCATAGCCGTTTTCAGTCAACGGGGGAACATAGTTAAATCTGATGCTATTATAGTAAAGTTGTGAATCGGTCTTGGAAATCATGTTCCATTCACTTTCACTGCCGTAGTAGTATACATCCATATAGGGACATCCTGAAAATGCGGAAGAACCGATGGATGTGAGTTTTTTGTCTATGACAATTTCTGAAAGTGAAGAGCAATTATAGAATGCGCCGTTTCCTATTGTTTCAACATTTTCACCAAGAACAATCTTTGTAAGATATGTGTTGTCAGCATATGAATTCATATTGAATGCATAAAGTCCTATTTCTTTAACGGTTGATGGAACAACATATTCTTCATCTGTTTTGCTCATGGGATATGAAATGAGTTTTGTCATATCTTTAGAGAACAAAATGTCATCTTCAACGCAAAGATAGGGGCTTGCTTCATCCACTTCATATACAAATGAAGGATCTGTACTATATGAGAAATAGAACGCAAAGGGGCTTACAGAGGCAACTGTATCTGAAAGATATACTCTTTCAAGATTTTCGAGATATAAGAATGTTTCTCTTCCCACATATGTAATTCCCGAACCGATTACGATGTCTGTTATTCTGTCTCCAAAGATTTTGAAACCGTAGTCTGTCATTCCCCAGTTTTCAGGAATTTCACCCGTTCCTGTAATGATAAGAGTGGTTCCGTTGTCTCCGCCGAATTCCCAGCTTATTGTATCTGTGATTTTTCCGCTTGTTATTTCATAATCAACCGTAACCTCGCAGATGTCAACCCAGTCCATATAACCGAATCCGGAAGTGTAGGCTTGATAAGATGCATAAATTGTGGTAGTTCCTTTTCCGACTGCAGTAACCACGCCGTTTTGATCAACCGTTGCAACGCTTTCATCCCTGCTTTCCCATATTACATCTCCTGCGGTAGCATAATCGGGATGATATGAAAAATCAAGGTCATATGTTTCATCCTTTCCGAGGGTTATTTCTCCATCGGACATCAATGCCATAACGTGAATCGGAAGTGTTGCGGTATATCCGCCGTCTTCTGTTGTGGCAGTAATGATTGCACTACCTGCTTTATGCATATATGCCACGCCGTCTTCAACGGTTACGACAGATTCGTTGCTTGATTCAAATGTTACGTTCTGATTTGATGCGTTGTAGGGATATATTGAATAACTGAGTGATTCCTCTCTTGCCCCACCAAAGTATTGACCTGTTGAATTGAATTCGATTCCTGTAACTGCAACAGGTTTTACCACTACTGTGCAAGTTGCAACATAGCCGCCGTCTTCTGATGTGGCAGTTATGGTTGCAGTTCCAACTTTGTGTGCTTCAACATTTCCGTATGTTCCGCTGTATCCGTCATAAACTGATACAATTTCAGGATCTGATGATACAAAGCTTACCTTTTTGTTTGTGGCATGTTCGGGAAGATAATTCACATATATCTCGTCATAATCTCCCAGATCAAATTCAATTACATCGCTTTCGAACTCAATTCCTTCAAGAGCAACTTCAGGAACTGTAACTTTCATTGTTGCACTGTAGCCGCCGTCTTCTGTGGTGACCGTTACATATGTTGTTCCAATGCTGTAGCCCTCGACATAATCACCCCATCTGTTCCAGAGAATTGAGGGATTAGAGAATGTGTAGGTCACATTTTTGTTTGTGGCATTGGAAGGCTCAATAATCGGACTAAGATATGTATGTTCACCGAGATTGAGTTCCATTTCATCATGTTCAAATCTTACGCCTGTTACGGGTACTTTGTTTACGTTAACCAGACACAGGGCAACAAGATTTCCGTTTTCTGTGGATGCAGTAATTATGGCTTCGCCCTCTCCTGTGCCATAGACATAGCCATAGGAATTAACCGTTGCAACGTTTGTATTTGAACTTGACCAGACAACATTTTTGTTTGATGCGTTGTCGGGATAAATTGTTGCATTTAAGGTTTTTCCTGTGTATAAATCAAGATTGATTTCTTCTGCATCTAAGGTTATATCTGTTGCATGAATTACCTTTACTGTAACCATGCAACTTGCGGTATATCCGCCGTCTTCCGTTGTAACAGTAATTGTGGCTTTTCCTTCACCTACGGCTGTAACTTCACCATAGTAGTTAACCGTTGCAACATCTTCGTTATCTGATTCCCAGTATACATACTGATTTTCTGCAAATGAAGGAGTGATTGTTGCGTTGAGATATTCATTATCTCCAACCATAAGTTCAAGTTCAGTTCTGTCAAGTGTTACACCGGTTACTTTGTCTGATGCAACAGTAACCACACACCGGGCATATACACCGCTGCCGTCTGTTGCTTCTGCTCTTATGATGGCTGTTCCTTCAGATACTGCATAAACATAACCATATTCATCTACCGTTGCAACATCTTCATTGTCTGATGTCCATGCAACTTCCTGATTGTCTGCATCATAAGGATCAACATATGCATATAGTCTCTTTTCGGCACCCTCACGCATTTCAAGTTCATTTTTGCTGAGTTCTATGCCGGTTACATATATGTATGAAACAGTTACACTACATTCATCATACACGCCGCTGCCATCTATTGCTTCTGCTCTTATGATGGCTGTTCCGTTGCCTGTTGCATAAACATTGCCGTATTCATCCACTGTTGCAACATCCTCATTATCGGATGTCCACAAAACATTCGGATTTGTTGCATCGTAGGGATATACACCTGCAGACAGGTAGCCATATTCATTTTTACGAAGTTCAAGAGTATTGCTACTCAACTCAATTCTGCTTACATATACAGGCTCAACAGTTACAACACAGGAAGCAAAAACACTGTCGTCTTCTGTGGTAACCGTGATGGTTGCAGTTCCTATTTCGTTTGCATATACTGTTGCGAAAGGACCATTTGCTTCAACTGATGCAACACTCTCATTATCTGAATACCAGTATAACTCACATGATTCGGAGCCTACAGGCATAGTTTTTGCAAAAAGCGAATGAGAATTTCCGGGACTAAGTTCAATATTATAATAGTCAAGGTGTATTTCAGATGGTTTTACTGTTGGTTCATCTCCGCCATCTCCGGGAACATCCGAGAGTTCAACTGTAATGGGAATATAGCCAAGATAGTTGCCCTTTGAGTCATATGCAAAAATGTCTGTGGAGCCCTCTTCGGTTGCATAAATATATCCGTCTCTGAAACTTACAGGATAGTCACCTTCTGTCACCCAGTATATATCATTGCTTCCGACGAGTCCCAAGAGGTTAAAATAATATACACAGCCGACAGTCAGTGTAATATCATCCCACGAAGCAAGATCTATATTAATGGCACCAGAGGGGATTTCATCTCCGCCATCGTCCGGATTTTCCCCGTCGGAAACTCCCACGCCCATTCTGCCTATACGAAGTCCTTTTTCGTTTTCCACAATAATTTCAGCATAACCAGAACCCGTTGCCCGAACATATCCGTCGTGAATCGTGGCGACATCTTCATTTGTGGAATACCACACCCATCTTGTTGTATCGGCATCCTCGGGGGTGTATGTATAATAGAAATAATAGGTTTCGCCAACATAATTTAAGATAAGTTCAGTAAAATCATAACCGTCGGAGTTGTAGAACGTAATTGTTTCTTCTATAGTTTCCTCTCCATCTCCGGGAACTTCGGGAACATCTTCTTTTTCAACATGCACAGTGAATCTGCCAACTTCATAGCCTTCTTCACCACAAAATACTACCTCTGCCGTGCCGCTTCCTACTGCATACACATAGCTTTCATCACTGCATTCAACAACACCCGCGTCAGTGGATGTCCATGTCAGAACCTGACCGTCCTTGCCGTCGGGCATGGTGTAGGAATACCAATAGGTTTCTCCCTGTTTGAGCCAGAGTTCTGTGAACTGAATGCCGTCAGGGCCGTAGAACATCATTTCACCAGGAACTATTTCTCCGCCTTCAGAAGACTCATTTACATATACTGTAAATTCGCCAACTTTTTCTTTCAGTCTTTCAATGTAAACACTTACAGTTGCGCTTCCGCCATTTAAACCATACATATATCCTTCGTCGGGATAAACTTCAACAACAGACGGATCCGAAACTTCCCAAGAAAGTATTTCACCCTCTTTTCCGGGGGCTTCCTGATAGGAGAAATAGAAGTTTTCGCCCTCATCAAGATACACTTCGCTGAAGGTATTTCCGTCGGTATCGTAAAACACCATTTCGGTGTATATTATTTCTCCGTCTCCGGGAACTTCGGGAACATCCTCTTTTTCAACGTGAACTGTGAGAGTTCCTGCCAAAATTCCATCGGGAGAATATGCTGTAATTTCAGTTGTTCCATTGCCATGAATTGTTATTCTACCCATTATTGCAATGGTTGCAACATTTTCATTTGACGAATACCACGCAATATCTCTTGAACTGATGTCAGCCAGAATTTCATAATTCAGACTTCCACTAAATCCGTTCTCCAGAGTAATTTCGTCAGTCTCGTTGCCGTTGTTGTCGTAAAATACGATCATTTTGTCAGAATCATCGGGAACAACCGGAATGTCGGGATTTTCTTCCTCACCTTCCAAAACATTTACAGTGAGACGTCCCACCTCAATTCCGTCAGGACTGCGGACAATAACATCTGCCCATCCGGAGGCGTAGGCATCTACCGTAATAGTTTTCCCATCCTCCCAACTATGAACACACAGAATTTTGACATCTGTTGTTTCAAATTCAAGATTGGCATCTTCGGGGAAAGGCGAATAGAAATTAAATGTCCTGCTCTCGCCTACTGTCATTTTGACAGAATAATTTTCGTCAGCATCAGGGAAAACAACCTGACCGATTTCCGCGCCGTCGACAGTTACATCCTCCGCAATTGTCACTACCGTATTCATGGCAAAAATGCAAATTGCCAGAAATACCGATAATATTTTTTTCATCTTTTAACCTCCTTGCGAATTTATATTTTATATGACCACATCATTAGTTGTTATTTCCTTTTGCTTCATTATACTCTCCTCTGCAGCCACTTGTCAATAAAAACCATTTGTACATTTTTGAAACATACGTTTTAATAAAGAAACACTAAAAAAGATTATATCCCCTATTTCAAATATATAATAACTCTAAAGGCTAACCTCTCCATTTTTGGCAGAGGTTATTTTTTACTTCTTATAAACATAAACATAGTCAAGCAGTGGATTCTTCTGCTCGCTTTCAATATTTATAACATAATCGCCAAAAGTAAACTTATAAAAGCATAAAGGGTAAAAATCATTATCTAAATCATCACTGAATTCATAATTCCCCAAAATATGTTGTAATTCTTCAACCGTATATTTCTTCTTGTTTGGCGTATTTAATAATTCAGATAAATTAACAAACATATGTAAGCACCTTTCGGAACTCTCTACATCATCATTTTTATTATAATCATAAACACCATCCGGATTTTCATAAAAAATTTGAGATTTTAAATTGTCATAAATATAATATTTTCCGCCCATCCAATATTCGGAACCAACAATATTTCCGTATTGTCCTGTTATTTCCTCCTTAGTTTTTCCAATGCAAGAAAGCAAAGCATAATTGATAGAAACATTTTTGTCATCGTCTTTTACACTATTTCCTGTAATAACAATTTGTTGTGTTAATTCTCTCCAATCAACATCAAAGCCAAAGCTTTCTGCAATAAAACGGATTGGTAACATTGTTCTGCCATTCATCACAACAGGAGCAACATCTAAGGTCTCTTTAACATCATTCAAATATGCAATATTACTATTAATGACTAATTTTATTGTTTTACCCGAATACGACAGTATAGCCATATTATTTGCGGCATCCCAATCAACAGTTCCTCCCATTTCCTCAACAACCGCTCTAACGGGAATCAAGGTTCTTCCGTCTTTAATAACAGGAGTAGTACCAATACCGGTATCTATAGCCTTTGCTGACCCATCAACATTCATCAATGAGTTACCTATTTGCAGAACAATATATTTATCTGCATTTGGCGTTGTATTTTTTTCGTACTTTTCTTTCTGCTGATTCCATATTCTGTTAAGTCCGCTGTTTTTATCTGTGTCAGCTTCCGACCATGCAATATATGATTTCAATTGATTTTTAAATTCTGCAAATTTTGCATCTGCTTCTGATGAAGAAATTTGTGTTTTAGGAAGATCTAAATTAGTCACTGCATTAAGATCCGTAGTATATTTACTTTCTGCTTGTTCTCCAACATAATAATTATCAATTCCCAAATATTTTAATGGTGTAAGCCCATTTTCTGACCAGTCATATATTACTTGATGGGTATAACTTGAACCTCCGATAAACGGAGAGGTAAACTCACCTTCTCTATAAATATACATATGACCGTCTTTATCCATTAAAAGACTAATATCTTCTCTTATTCCTGTTCCCGTCCCAAAATTTATTCTATCAGGAATCTCTATAACTTTACCGTCTTTAACCTTATATACAGTTAAACCATACCAATATATATATCTACTAAATAAGAGTTCAGGGATTCCATCATTATCTATATCAGCCAAAAATGCATCTTCTATATCTGTAACAGTATTTGGATAAAGATTATCCTTGTGATTATAAAAAAAGTCAATCAGTATTTTCTCGGCATTTTCTGCATTTTCATATGGTGTAGCACAAGCCTCATTAGAAAATATTGTAATTAAACAAATTAGTAATGCTATAATTTTTTTCATAGTTAAAACCTCTTCTCATAAATTAGTATCCATTTTTTGTCTTCGTCGCACACACGAATTTTGTTAGCCTTGCAATATTTTTTAGTCCAAATTGACTTATCAACTCGGATACCATCACCACGTACAGTTTTGGAGGCGGGCAGTTTTTGTTATACGGTCATACTCATACTCTGTTACATTTTCTTTTGACAGAGTATTTGATGAGGGAACAAAATAATTCTTTGACACAAATCCAACACCGTTATCTGTTACATTATATTCCATTATATGTTCATTGTCAAATTTGTCAATGGTTTTAATTATATCAAAACTCCGCTATGCTATATGAAAGGAAAACACAAGTTTCAAGGAAAAGACGTCATCTCCCGGGATTTACAATAAAATATGTCTCTGTATTAGATAAGTATTGGTATGCATAAATGACCTTTTTATGAATACATAATAGAAATAAATATCCCCCCGTATATGATACGTACCCCCTTTACTGGACAACAACAGTGAAGGGGGTTTTTATGTGAAATATAATTTTGAATTTAAAAAGAACTGTGTTGAA